>JAJFLO010000142.1 GCA_021772675.1 Verrucomicrobiota bacterium
AACCGATATACGGAATATAGCATGATCAAGTGATCAGAAACCGTTGCTGCCAACAATTGTCGGAGTGGTCGAAAAATAAAACAAAGAAGCGTGAAAAATGGCGAGAATCCCGCTCTGTCGCGTAGCGACTTCGTTCAACAGGCTTATTTATACCCAACGCGATTAGGTTCTCGACAGGTCTCTGTAAAATTTCTGGTTAAAATGACAAGCGAATGTCGAAAAATCTACTGCTTGTAGTATATGTTTTGAATTGTCGGAGTTTGGAGTTCCATATTCAGGTGGTTTATTGTGAAGGTTAACCATCCTTTTTCCGCCTGAAGACGGTACTCCAAGCATTGACATCCATGATTTATATGTGAATTATAGACATGAAAACTGTACCTGCTTCATGAAGTTTTCTATAATTTGATGTTTAAAAACATTCAGCTATAATTGCTGAATAATATACTGCAAGCAGTCGGTTTTTCGACAATCGTTATTCATTTCAGGCAGCAATTTTACAGAAATCTGTCGAAAACCTGATGGCTGTCGGTATAGATACCAATCAGATGACTGAGAGGAAAAATAATTGAAAGGCATGATTCATCCACGAGCGTGTATATCCCGATACCTGGTGATAGTTTGTGCCGGTGTACTGCTGGGGCAATCACGCGGATATTCGACAGAACAATCTGTGATCCATTTACTCGACCAGGATCTCGCATGGATTCAGGCAGAAGCAGTGCTCTATACGGCGTCACGACGGGAGGAATCCCTATTTCGGACACCGGCTGCGGCATATGTAATTGACCAGGACGATATTCGCCGTTCCGGAGCCACGTCGATTCCGGATCTCCTCAGAACTGTACCTGGATTGCAAGTCGCCCGAATTGATGCTAGTAATTGGGCGATTACCGCTCGTGGATTTAACCGGCGATTCGCCAATAAACTGCTGGTCATGATTGACGGCAGGTCCATCTATAATCCTCTATTTAGTGGTGTATTCTGGGATGCAAAGGACACATTACTAAGGGATATTGAACGGATAGAGATCATCCGGGGTCCGGGCGCTGCATTGTGGGGAGCGAATGCAGTCAATGGCGTCATTAATATCGTCACAAAAAGTGCGATGCAAACGTCAGATAATTTCATTGAGGCGGGTTCAGGTGACGAGGAACGCGGTTTCGTTGGTATCCGCCATGGTGATCGTGTCAATGAAAACCTGGCCTACCGTATCTATGGCAAGTACTCAGCGAAGGATCACTTTGTCCTGGAGAACGGACGCCATGGCGGTGATGATTGGTACCAGACACGCGGTGGATTTCGCCTGGACTGGAGCGATGACGATAGTAACTCACTCTCGCTGCATGGCGATATTTACAGCGGCACAAGTGGTCAGACAACGCAACTCAATACGCTGTCACAACCGAGATTAAGGATTTTTGACGATCAGGCAGATCACAGCGGGGGAAATATTGTTGCTGGTTGGGAACATCGGCGTGCGATTGATGACGGGTCGAAGCTACAGCTGTATTTTGACCAGGTCAATTTGGCGACAGTCGCCGTTGACATGAGCATTGATACCTATGAAATTGACTTCCAACGAGAATTTTCGGCGGACGAACGGCATAAGATTATTTGGGGATTGGGGTATCGTCTTTATTATAATCACGGCCGAAACAAAGAGATTTCGGTATTTGATCCGGAGCGGCGAACTCTGCAATTATTCAGTGGATTTATTCAGGACACGGCCACCCTTGTTGATGATCAGCTTTACCTAATCCTGGGGTCGAAGTTTGAGCACCACGATTATACCGGTTTCGAACCGCAACCGAATCTCCGGTTATTATGGACGCCGGACGAAACCCATACCCTGTGGTCTTCTGTCTCACGCTCGGTACGGACACCAAACTATATTGAAAGAGATGCACGTCTTAATACCACAGTTATCACTAACCCCGGCTTGCTTCCTGTCGTTCAAGCTTTTTTCGGAGACTCAGATTTTGATTCCGAAAAACTCATAGCTTACGAACTGGGATACCGCACGGTGTGGACAACTAAATTGACGTTGGACGTGGCGGTTTTCTTTAATGACTATGATGATCTTATGACAGCCGAACCTGGCATTGTTTTTCCTGAAAATTCTCCCCTGCCTAATCATTTAGTTGCACCACTGTCTGCAGACAATAATATGACTGGAGAAACCTATGGTTTTGAACTGGGTATCGATTGGAGGCTCGGAAATTCATGGCGTTTTCGCGCTGGTTACACTTATCTTGAGATGAACCTTCACCTGGATAGCAACAGTTTAGATTTTGCCTCAGAACTTGCGGAGGGTCAAAATCCCGAACAGCAGATGTTTATCCAAAATTCGATAAACCTAACAGAAAACCTGGAATTCGATATAACCTTAAGATATGTGGGTGGCCTTGCAAGTTTAAATATTGATAGCTATACAAATCTTGATATTCATCTCTCGTGGCGGCCATCTGAGAGAGTGGAGTTATCTGTTGTCGGCCAAAATCTTATAGATGGTGAGCATCTCGAAATTAGACCTGCATTCATCCAAAATATTATACCGAGCGAAATCGAACGGAGCATCTATGGGAAGATTGCCTTTCAGTTTTGATCGACGTCATATGAATAACGAATTTCGTAAAAGTTCATTGCTTGATTGTATAGAAATTTGTATTCTAAGTCGTTACTATTTTGAGAGAAAACCGGGTTAAATCCTCTGGGCAGCCGGTTAAGATCATACCTAAACTTAGTTTGCAGAACGTTTTCCAGATTTTACTGAGAAGAAGTCAATGATAGTATGTAACTCATCAATATTAAATACATTTCGATCGGAAGTGTTCGCTGTTAGCCTGCGATGGTTGACATTGGTTCTGCTGCTCTTGCTCGTCGTGTCCTCCGGTTTCGCAGATGATCTTACACCAGCTGTCGGCACCAGTTTTCTCACCTTCTACAGCCCGGAAACGAACATTAATAACTACGGACTGCTTAAGGGTGAATTCGATTCGTATTTTGCGGGAAGGGGCAATTTTGAATTTCAACCCTTTAGCGACTCCTCGAATTTCGACACCTTCGTAAAAAAGAAGATGAACTGTGCGTTGATGATATACAGTCGGTACTATCAGCGAATTGGTGAAAAAATCGATATTAAATCATTCTTGGTGGGCACACGCGGGCGGAAATCAACTCAGAAACTCGTTCTTTGTGCCGAAAATAGTATCCAATCGATTTCAATGTTAAAGGGTGAGCGAGTTGCCATCGTCGCAAGTCGAGAGTATACGACGAAACTGCTGATTGAAATACTAGGACAACAGCAAATTTCCCTGATTGAATCCTTGGAATTCTTAGTCGTCCCAAATGAAATCGACGCATTAATGGCAGTCGGCTTCGGTGTCGTCAGGGGCGCGTTAACCTCAGACTATAACCTGGCCAATCTGGCGGAAATAAGTCCGAAGGATCATAAACTGCTTAATCGACTGGCGACAAGCAATGATATTCTATTGCCACTGATCGCTGCCAGAATTCCGAATAATGCGAATACAGAGAAACTCATCAACATTATCGAAGATATGGGAAATAACCTGGAGGGTAGAAGACGGTTAAATATGATGAACTTGGATCGTTTCCAGAAATTAAGTGACGCTGATATGCAAATTCTTGCGAGATCGACATCCAGAGGAACCGATCAATGAATATTAATTTTGACCGAATACGATATTTAGTGTCTGTGCAAAAATGGCAAAAAGTAAAGCGGCCATTCTTGGCTGCTCGTCAGATTATTGCTCAGGTAGGAATGCCTAATTTACTATTCCGATGTCCACTCAGTCCAAATTGGCCATTTCTGGCCAGACACTATTTACTGCCGTGGTTGACGCATCATGCCAAGATACTGACCGGCAAACGTTTGAAGCACAGTCGTGTTTGTCGTATTATTGTCGTCTTCTCTATGATGCACGTTGCGCTGATTTTCGCTCAAAACACATCAAGCGAATCGTCGATTTTGATTCTGAATACAGATAAATCAGTTGCGAAATACTCGATTGCTCAGACGGCATTTGAACGTTCGGTCAAAGCGACTTGTACGACGTTTGACCTTGAAAGCAATTGGGTGGGTGAGGTTGCGTTAAAAGAGTTAATTGATAATACCGAACCCGACCTGATCTATTGTATTGGATCCAGATCTTCAATCCTGGCATCGAGACTTGAGAACAATCGTCCGCTAGTGGTTTCGTCAGTTTTAAATTGGCAGCGTATTCCGTTTGCTGGAAACGTCTATGGTGTCGCCAATGAATTAACACCAAAGACTCAAATAACGATGGCGCTCTATCTTTTTCCGAAAATGACAAAGATCGGGGTTCTTTACAGTAAAAAATATAATGAAGAGTGGATACAGTTAGCCACGTCAGAAGGTCGGGATAGAGGCATCGAAATTGTAAGTTGCGATGTCTTAAACTCACGAGATGTTAGCCGTAACCTTAAAATTCTACAGAAAAAAGTAGATGCGTTATGGGTAATTCCCGATCCGATGGTAATGGCATCGCGAGACCAGGTATTAACCATTTATAAAAACTGTGATCTGAGTAAACTGCCGATCTTCGCGCACGATCCGGTCTATGCCGATATCGGCGCTGTAACCGTGATAGCAGTTGATATACCGACAATCGGACGACAGGCCGCGGGATTGGTTGATGACATTTTACAGGGAAAACCACAACCACAACGGTTTCAAAATCCCGTTGGAACCAAAATTATAGTAAATCTAAAGAACATCGAGAAATACGGACTCAAGTTTAATGAGAAGGCGCTGGGCATTGTAACCCGAGTGATCAAGTAATGGAGATGGATATGAATTCCGCAAATTCAAAAATCAAATGGGGGATACGACGAAGTCTTTTGCTTGCAATGAACGGGATCATCATTGCCCTGTTGACCATCGTCACATACGTCCAGATTTCATTCCAGGTGAAAATTCTTGAGAAAGAGCTTGAACGCCGAACGGTTCTCATGAAATCGGTCTTGCTTGAACGCGGCAAAACGCTTGCTGCCACAATATCGAGACAGGCAGAGAATGACATCGCCGTGTTCAACTTTTCTAATTTGTTTAACAATCTAAACAATTTAGTCGCAGAAGACCGTGAATTACATTATGCGATCCTCATGGATAAATCGAAAATTGCCCATGTTCATACACTCAATCCTGCTCTTCGCCTGGAAATGTTAAATGAGCCCGCAGACAATTATGCATCGAAGCAGGTTGAAACCGCAACCTGCGAAGTCGATCTCGACGGTGAGAGTATGCTGGAAATCATAACCCCGCTTTACCTGTCCACCAATCATTGGGGATATTTACGACTTGGATTCTCTCTTAAGAAACTTAATCATGAAATACAGGCATCGCGGCTGGAAATTTCGACTCAAATTCAGTCAATGGTGATCCGATCCATAGCGATCGCATTCGTTTTTGTTTGTGCAAGTTCCTTGATTGTACTTGTTATCTCCACTAAACTCTCGTCACCAATCGTCCACCTTACGGAATCCGCACGTGAGTTAGCGAAGGGCAACTTCTCAGCGTCTGATGACATCGAAGTCCACTCACGAAACGAAGTCGGAGTTCTCGCTGAAACGTTTGTGGAAATGTCGCGGAACCTCAAGGACTACAGCCAAAATCTTGAATCTAAAGTTGATGATCGAACACAAGAATTATCAACAACATTGGAGAACTTAAAGAAAACACAGAACCAACTAATTGAATCGGAGAAAATGGCATCTTTGGGAGGCCTTGTGGCTGGTGTTGCGCACGAGATCAATACCCCGATCGGCATCGGCATTACAGCGGCATCGACATTGGCCGATAATATGGCAGTGTTTTATGAATCATATAAAACCGACTCAATAAAACGTTCAGAACTAAAGAAGATCATAGAGAACAGCATTCGCAACAGTGAATTGGTAATAAAGAATCTTGATCGGGCAGCAGAATTGGTTCAGAGTTTTAAACAAGTGGCTGTCGATCAATCCACCGAAGAACAGAGAACATTTGATATACGTGCCTATCTACAGGAAATATTGTTAAGTCTTCAACCTCAACTTAAGCTTACAAGTCATCAACTCGATGTAAATTGTGATGATTCCTATACCGTATCAACCTACCCGGGAGTCCTCTCGCAGATCATAACAAATCTTATCCAGAATTCGATCGTACATGGGTATCCCGACCATGCTTCTGGCAACATCAAGATCTCAGTCAAGATCGTGAATGCTGTATTGTCCCTCACCTATACGGATGACGGAAATGGTATTGAAAAGGACGTGCTGCCACAAATTTTCGATCCATTTTTCACCACAAACAGTCAGCATGGTGGCACTGGGTTAGGTTTACACGTGATTTATAACCTGGTCACCCAGAAACTTAAGGGCACGATCAGGTGTGAAAGCGAGGTTGGAGTCCATACGACATTTTATCTTCAATTTACGGTGAAAGTTATGGATGAGCTTTAGTCATCAGATAAAAATCTTAGAAAGATAATTTTTTAAATCACCATGGCGGAATTCCCAATGAACGTCGGTATTGGCAAGTTTATTCAGAGTACCCAGCATATTGGATGTTGGCCGCCACCAGGCACTATACTTTTTACGAAACTTGATCAACTCATCGGATAATTTAGGATCGGTCCCGTTTTTATCCATTTTTATTTTTCTGGCAAGGGCATCGGTGGTTACCGGTAACCGGGGTGTAATCAGAACCAGGAGTGAACTTTCTTCATGATTATTTCCTCGTTTCCCGAATGGTTTTCAACAAATGGTATTCGTCCTAATACCGGAACCCGATCGGAGATATCTGATTCGCGGATTGACGTTCCTGCGGCAATGATAACGGTTTGTCCTATTTCCATTTCAGCCTTAATATTAGTTCTATTCTTGAATGTTGACAACACCGACGACAGCCACATCTCCAGTATCGACCCGAGTGCACCGGCAGGCGTCGCTATTAATCCCACTACTGGCGTTTTTTCGTGGACTCCCGATTCGACCCAGAGACCGAATGAATATATCCTGACAATCCGGGTTACAGATGATGGTGTGCCTGCCATGGATGATTCTGAGACATTCATAATTCGGGTCAAAGAAAGTAATCTGGAACTTAATTTATCTCTAAAAAAAGCTGGAATCATGTATCATTTAATCCCACCAGTGGGTTTAATTCCCCGACGCTTGCGTCGTAGCAATCGGTTTCTTTCGGTGTCATACCCCGTCCGCTTGCGGCGGGGCCGTTGATTATCGTTTTAGATGATCCTGATCCCGCATCTGTATTTAGTAGCATAATTGATGCGGATATGCTGGTAAAGGTTTTTGAGGATGAAAAGACGTATAGTCCTTCTATTAGTAGCGCTTCACAGAACACACTATTCACATTGACCAGCGGTGTCGGTTATTGGGCAAAGATGATGGACGATACTAGATAAGCTCGGCGTAAGTCCTTCGGGTATATTTTCAGCTTTTCTCGATTTTGGTGAAAACCGTTATAAGCAGCATAATCCAGTAACATGACTGCGGTCAACTGAATTGGTTTAGTCGAAGTCCTTCCGGCAACCTTATCTATTATAATTACCACTGTAATTTCCGTTTTTCCATAGAATTTTTCCTTCGAAGAACGAGTGTGTTTTTATCTTCCAGCAACCATTCAAATTCTTCGCCTTTGGCCAATTCCATTGTATCAACAAGAACTACCGGCACAGTGACAAAGAAAGTATTATTTGTTGGGCGACTTACT
>JAJFLO010000143.1 GCA_021772675.1 Verrucomicrobiota bacterium
AACCGATATACGGAATATAGCATGATCAAGTGATCAGAAACCGTTGCTGCCAACAATTGTCGGAGTGGTCGAAAAATAAAACAAAGAAGCGTGAAAAATGGCGAGAATCCCGCTCTGTCGCGTAGCGACTTCGTTCAACAACTGAATTAGTATCAAATATAAATCCATTGGAAAGATTGAAAATGTGATCTTTTGAGCCTTCAATAATCAACGAGGCTTTGGCCGATTCATCAATTTGCCAATTGTACAACCATTTCTGAATAATTTCGCCGAATTTTTCATTACGTATAATAACAGATTTAAGGTCACGATGACGGTATTCTTCAAAGTGTCTAAAATCTTCTCCAAAATTACTTTTTATCTTCTCTCTAAGATTCTTAGATGCATCAATGCGGATCGTTGCTTTAGATTCAGAAGATTTTAGAAGTCTAAAATTTTCAGCAGGCACAGTATCACTGTCAGAATTGTATCCAAACTCAATAAATTCTCTTGTTTTTCTGATTGGTATTTCCATATAGCAGAATGTACTCAGAGATTGTCGATAATCAACCTAAAAAGTGTCTGAAGTAAACGTTCGTTTACTCTGTTACAACATCACAATCAACTCAGGCGGTATGGAAAATGCGTTCTACAAAAAAATGCTTATCATTCATTATTATAAGTGAATTATAAATACAAATTGTGAAGGGGTTAAAGGACTGAGGCAAATTATAGAGGAAAACGTTTTGAATCTGATGTAGAAAGATGTCTGCAAGACATTATCAAAACATTTCCAAAGAGATCATCATTAATTTGTCAAGCTAAAACGGCGTTAAATGATGGTCGAACAAAGGTAATTGATTTTGTGCTGAAATATGAAACATACTCATCTGTTCATGAGTATGGTGTCGAATGTCAAGAACATGAGAAATGGGACTCTAATATTATAGACAAAATCTCGACTATTCGTATAAATAGTCATCACAATCGATTCCGGAAGACTGTTACCTAATATACGGTGTTTTTGAACACCGCCGTTTTGATCCTAAAACTTAGCATTACAAACTAATAAAAAACCAACTTCACACAATGGGCATTGTGCTAACTCCGAATGTTTCGGAACGGAAAAAGAGAATATTTCAATTTTGATGAGTTGGCGGTAAAAATTCGATGGTTTCCGTATATTTGTTAACGTTCCCATCCTTTAAAGCTTTTGGTTGCTGAAAGAATGACTACATTGTCGGCGTTTCTCACTTCCAGCAAACCATTGAAGGATTCATGGCCACTAAATATACCAAATTGCTTATTGTACTTAGGTGGCAAGTAAACGGCGTTGTCTTCTATTAAGAAAAACATAATGTCATCGTCAAAGTATGGTTTCCCGAGATACTCTGCTTTTCGGAGTCTCTTGATTCTTTGTGTACATTCATCAGGGCAATAGACAGGATGAGAAATCTTGATACTTATTCCTTCATGTTTAGTATTTGATTTTCCATGAAAAAAACCAAAGAACGTATCTCTATTTTGGGAACCCGGATATCTGCCTAAATCATTTTTCTCTAATGGTAACTTGAACATCGATTCCCAAAATTCAGCGTAACGGGATTCGGTGCAGTATGGATCGGTTTTGGAAACGAGGTTTGATAGTTCCATTATTGCAGCAGGTAACTTTTCAAATGTTGATTTCCTAGCAGTCTGTCGGACTTTGGAAATCGTTGCGAGAAAATCGTCAAATTGAGAAGGAAGAGAAATCGTCATTGCGTTCGAGGTATTTATTTCGTATTGTGAAATCTTTGGGTAGATCACTCTTCATTCTCCCCGCTAATTCAAATAAAAACATTCGTCTATTATCAGTGGCGCCTCTGGGATTCTTGATTGACCGGGCACGTGCGATAAGAGAACCGTCCCGATCTTTTTCAACTTTCCAATATGGTGACAATTTCAGGTCATTTAGAAAACGATCGGGATCCCGTATATCCATTTTTGGCAGTTCAGGAACATTCCTCTCAATCTGGTGAACTTTTCTGGGAGTTCTTCCGAGAAATCCACAGAATAAGAGGCAAGCAATGAGCAGGTAAATTATCGTTGAACGCATACTATTTCCTTTCATCCCAATCGTGGGTTTAATTCCCCCATGGTTGCCATGCCCATTGAGCATTCTCACCAGCGGCAATTATGGTTGAACAAAATATTTTGGAGGGTCACTGTCCTCAGTGACCGAGCACCACGCAAAGCAATCGGTCACTGAGGACAGTGACCCTCCAAAAGCATACCTTCCAACCAAGGGCAATACGAAATCTTAATAATTTTTCCGAAAATTTTATGCTCAGAAAACATTCACCCATAATTGCTGCCTTGTTAGAGACGAGCCATCTCATACTATCAATAGACAGCATTCGGCAGTTTTCCATGTTTTATCCTACCTCGCTACTTATGGCAGGGCCGTTGACTGAATAAATTTAATATTAAAAGCTTAATACCGAACTTACATAATTTGCTATGGATAAAGTTATTCTGGAGAACCAGTTTTTGCAAATTAGTCCTCTGTATAGCGGACGCTCTTGCCCCGCTTGACCGGAGCCAGTTGTTGAAGTAATGTGTCATGAAGTATTTGTTTAGCGAGTTTCATCGCAAAACAAGCATGATGGTTAAAGTAACGCGGTCATTCTTGGCTGCGCTTAACCAAATTTTACTCAGACAGGAATGTCCGAGCTACTATCGCTAAACAAAAACGTCATGTAGTTGACCATTGCTCAGGATGGATTGAGGTGATCTCGACGCAATTAAACAGGTATGCAAATGAGACTGAAAAAAGTACTATCATTTGGTCGGTTTGAAAACCGAGAAAAGGCACATGAATTAACTAAAGATCTTTTGCCTGAAGAACGGGTGTCCCAATTAGAGCACCAAAGACAACAGGTAGCAAAGGCTTAGGGTTCACCCAAAAATAAAATGGTATTTCCAATTCGTAATTGTATCAAAATAGTTTTTACGCTCAGTTTTGGGTCAAATTTTATTTCATTGACCGAAAACAATCACAGGAATAGCGAGCTATTTCGAAGATTGTTTGACCGAGACGGGATAAAATCTGACCTAAAAATGAGATGTAAAAATGCCATTTTATTTTTGGGTGAACCCTTAGAGTATGAATATCCACGACGACTTCGAAGAATTCTTACTGTTGCTCAATTCGGAGAAGACTGACTTCGTAATTATTGGTGGCTATGCTGTTGCTTATCATGGGTATATTAGAACAACTCAGGACATCGATATTTATTTTCGAAATTCCTCCGAAAATGTAGCCAACATACTGAAAGCATTGATAAAATTCGATTTCCCAGAGGATTCGCTCGATCCAAAGTTATTTACAGAATCGGGTAGTATAGTTCGCATTGGAGTACCGCCAGCACGGATAAAATTACTGAACAAAATTTCAGGGGTTAGCTTTGATGAAGTATGGGGAAATAGAATTTTCGGAAAATATGGCAAAGTTGAACTTAACCGGCTGCGGCGGGGCTTTTTTATCGCAACGATTGGCAAAATTGAGTTGAAGGCATTACTCCGTACCTCCTTTCCATAAATTTAATTGCAGCTCGTTCGTAGTCCCGCCCCCATGGGACGGAAGTTTGAACAATGCTATAGCAAGTGCGTGCCACTATTGACTCGCTAAAGCTCATCTGAAACTTCCGCCTAAAGGCGGCACTACAAACTCACGTTCCTCCATGATAATGGTTTCACAGAATATGCACTTTTTTGCTAATAGCAACAACTTAGAATACAAATTCCTATACTATCAAGTTGCTTATATTGGGAAAGTGGAACTTCTACGAAACAAAAGAGCTTCAAGTCGCCCAAAAGATATCGCTGATATTGATGAATTGACATGAAT
>JAJFLO010000144.1 GCA_021772675.1 Verrucomicrobiota bacterium
TCACGTCATCTAGGTCCGATCCAAATGACGAAAAACATTGAAATATTGCAATATTCCTGCTGCTTTTCGCCATTCAGATCGCCCAAACCTGACATAAATCTGAGCGCGAAATTATCCAAGTTATTTATTTGTGAGCCCTAAGAAATGTTAATTGTAAAAAAGCGAACCATATCATTCTATTCTTGAACGATATTTTGTTAAAGCCGTTTCGAGTTAACTTCTCGCATTCAATCTTCCAGCATTCTCTATGAGCGGGCCAGAATACACGGCCAAAAAAGTGATAGAAATTTTCATTTTTCCTTCCCGTAAAAATATCCTTGGGAGTCGCGTAATGCCTGTGGTGAATGCTCAGGTGTTCAATCTCAAACGGCATGTAATTTACGGTTAAAAGAAAAAAACGGGCGGATGTTCGTGAAAGCCAACTTCTTTTATGAAGAAGCTCATGCCCCCCGGTAAATCCACACACACCGGAAACAAATCCAACACATATCCCAATACTGATAACGTCTAACCAGGACGGTTGAAACGACACTAACCAAAAAGAATAACTAATAATTACCAGGTGAAGCAAAAAGTAGATGTAGATAGAACTCCAGTAAAATTTAGAGGTTACACTTTGGTTCCCGTGGTCAAATGACGCATCGCCAATAACTTCATCTGCCAAAGGAAAAATAGAGAGCAATATTCCTGGCAACAGCAAAGGAGTAATCGACGGGTGAAGCAATGTTGCAAATGAGGCTAACGCACATGGGTTAGGAGTTGCGCAAAAATAAACTATTCATCTTTTCGCTTTGGTTTGCGGTAGATTTTGACGATGCGATTGAACAAGACCGCAGACATAGCCATCTATTTCGAGATTATTGTGATTGAGTAGCAACACAATGTGCAGTGAAGATAAGATGAAAAATGGATAGTTTATTTTTGCGCAACTCCTTAGTATCTTTTTACTTTATTTTTTTGACATGTGTCAATCCTGAGTCTTGATTCCTAGGTACTACTATCTGGAAATTTCTTTTTAAAAAAAGTTTTTAATTTATCAAAAATTATAAGACCTTTATTTCAAATTGATTATGAATACAAACTTATGCTGTGAACTAATCTTACTTCCAGTCTAATTCATGTTAAAAAGTTTGAGGAAAAGAGTATGAGAGCCGAACGCAGTGAGACGGGCTGCCGAAAAGGCAGCAATGAGCAAAGCGAATGGCAACCAATTCGCCACGGCGGATTTGTCTCATCAGTAGCGTAGCGAATAGTAATTTTTCTCTGTGCTCTCAGTGTCCTCCGTGGTTAAATTCTTTAGTTTTTCATCCGTGGTGATCCGTGAAAATCCGTGGTGGAAATTTGGTTGCGGCTTCGCCGCGCTGGGTAAACCGCTACGGAATAAGATTAAGAAATCAGATGGTTATGGATTATGTTTTTGTTTTCTCCGGAATTACAGCCTCAGCTTGGGGTTTCCCGTTGGCGCGGCTAAGGGCATCTCCGTTGTCGGAGAGTTGATGCTGCGCCTGTTGTTGAATCTTACCAATTAACTGAAATACAGTCTTGAATGGTTGGCTGCCAAGAACGTCTAAAATCTGATTGACTTCGTCGATCGTTAAGTTTAGCTGAATCTCTTTCATGGTTCTATCCTTTCGTTGATTGATTTTTTCTGAATTTGATTGTGATGCTGTAATTGCTTAATTTGCATTTTTCGAGCGACACAAAAATCAGCGATGACTCGCTTCCTAAGAAACAGCCCGAATTTTTATCATTTATTATTTACGTTTAACTTCAGCATAGGTCGTTTGTAGTGAGCCAAGTAATTGGCGTTTTTTGAGTGACCAAAAAGACCAGCGATGACTCGCTTAACTACAAGCATGACTGTACTTATAATTTTATAGTTTCTAATATTTATAACCTCCCAATTTGAAAGGGAGGTCCAGAGTTAACTACAAACAGCCGCTCCTCCAAGTTAGCAGCTTCACTCAATATATATTTTATAGCAATAAGAACAACTTAGAATACAAATTTCTATACTATGAACTTAACCGGCTTCGCCGGGGTTTTCATCTCACATCAATTGTAACTTAGAACACAAGTGCTTATACAATCAAATTAACGCAAAACCCGGACAGGGTAAGGTTTGTAGTCCCGTCTTCAGGCGGAAGTTTTAACGACGCTTCAGCGAGTGTATGGCACCTATCGACTCGCTAAAGCTCATCGGAGACTTCCGCCTGAAGACGGAACTACAAACGCACGCTCCTCCAAGATAATTATTTCATTAAATATGTACTTTTATCGCAATAAGAACAACTTAGAATACAAACTTCTATACTATCAAGTTAAATATTGCCGCTTTCATACACATCCCCTTGTCTCTACCTTTTCTTAACCATTCACGGTTCAAAGGTTTAGCGGTAAAATACGTAAAAGCCTCCGTATAACAAGATTTAATATTCTTAGTTTTTAGCCGTTGCCCCCTTAAACCCTGAACTCTGTGAACGGTTACACGTCTTCTCCTTCGCAACACTCCTGGCTCCGTCGGGTTACGCTTTATACTTTTTTTCTGTTTACTGTTTTTTTATTGTTTTACTGATTACTGTTCACTTATCACTTCTGCTCACTGTCCTTCTCTTTCTACCCGATCAACACGGTGCCTATGGCGATGACTTTGCCTACAGGGGCATCCGCCGGATCGTTACACGTTTGCGCGATATCACCGTTGCGAGCGGCAGCCTTTCCGTTGATTTTTACGGTCGGGCTGCCCATCATGATCTTCCCCTTATTAGAGGGGTTTTTCTGAAACTGCGGTCCCATAGGGATATGTGACGGGGTATTTGTAGCCGTACTGTCAACCGTAGCCGCAGGCTGCCCCATGATATTAACATCGCTGCTCAGAGCGTTATCAATCATTCCCGAAAACGGATGAGGCAACGGTGTCGGAATATCAGGTCCCGGTGGCGCCGGTATCATAATTATATGTGTGTCGACCGCCAAAATTTTGTCGCCTTTTTTTGCTGCTGGTAAAGCCATGGGATTTATGATTTATGATTGTAAGAGCTTAATACAGTTATCAGTATTCAGTTATCAGTGATTAGTTGTTAGTAAAGGGTTGTCAGCAATTAGTGTTCAGTGTTTACTCTTTTTTCTGATCACTGTTTACTGTTTTTTACTATTCTTAATTTAAATTAACCGTCGCTCCTTTGATGGTGGTTGTTCCTGAAGCCTCTATATCGGCGTTGCCGCCTGCTTTGATCGTGAGATTAGCGTCGGTATTGATGTTCATTGCACCCGAGCTTTGGACGGTGGATTTTCCGTCTACTTTGATCTGGATGTCTTTTCCCGATTGCAATAGGATGCCGTCCTCATCAAGGACAATGCGGTTTTGGTCGCTGGTTTGCATGGTTATTGATTTTTTATCGTCATCAAACATTATCATTAAATTTTCTGCGGTAACCCACCCTCGTTGACTGTTTTTGTTATTCAATTCAATCGCTTTCGGCGCCTGATTTTTCGGACCGAACAGGGAACCCAGAATTACGGCCTGCCGGGGATCGTCATTGAAAAAACCGAGTATCACTTCATCACCTTCGAGGGGATACGAAACCGTGCCGCGCTGTTTACCAGCTTCGCCGCTGCCGACGCGAGCCCAGATTATCGCATCCGGATCGTCGATCCCGGGAAGTAACACAGGCACGCGGAAGGCATTATCCGGATCTTCCTTGAAAGCGGCAACAACTCCCACCTGAAGACTCCGAACCGATGACGCGGGAGAAACGTCTTCATCAACAGGTATGGATTTCAGGCCGAATTGAATCGTCGTTCTCCAGCCCTGTGAATCAAGCTGATGCCTGATGGCAGTGATCATGGTTTTTCCGTTAAAGCGCTTTCCAACACCTTTGATATCAATGACATCTCCCGGTTTAATCTCTCCGTTTCCAGGAACCGTCATGGTACCGCGAATCATCACGGCAGCTCGTCTGTTATTTTCAGCATCCGCCAATGCCTGAAGCTCATCTTTCTTCACATTGACAAAGGTGGACACGGATTCAGGCTGCTGCGTCATCGCCTGACCCGCTGCTGCCGCCTGTAAATTGCCCTGCTGCTGGCTTACCGCCTGTGCTTTGACCGGCGAGCTCAAGGCCAATTCACCAGAATCCCATGAGGCGCATTGCACCACATCTTTTTGTCTTTCGACATCAAGTTCCATATCGAAATTGAGGACTCGATCAATACCCACGTCATAGCTATGCTCCGTGCCATTGTTTTTCATCGGGTCGGTGAGTTGCAGCGTGCCGTCATCAGTTATCAGAACTAAGGCATTGGCCTGGGCTCGATTAAGGATAAAATCCCAATCACTGCTCTGATACTGCACCAGATAGTCATGGGTAACGCTTGTCGATGCCAATGTGCCAACTTTGAGGTCCTTTTTACTCTGATACGATTCGACAACTTTTTTAATTATCTGGTCATCGGTCATTTGTTTAAAGAATTGCTGGCTGCTTCCGGAAGTCATTAACACCGACGCATCTTTGAGCGTGATGGTCAAACGGTTTCCTGCCGGTCCGGAGATTACGCGATGTTTGACGACTAACCCTTTGAAAACTGTTTGCTCCGAGTCGGGTTTCCCCTCATAACGCAGCTTAATTGTCAGTTCTTCCCCGGGCTTCATGTCATCAGAATCACTGATAGCGAAATTCCGATCGCTTGAATCGCCATCGACTAAAGAGAGTTCCGCCCGGGATATGCGGTTGCAAACCTTACTGACATCAAGGTAAACTAATGCATGTGAATACGGAAGCTGCTGACTCCCACTCAGGATTGTAGTGGTGATCACATCAGACATTTTCTAATAACTCCTCTAAAGGCGGGAAATGAAGTGTTTGCCCAATGGCGATTTCCCGAAAGTGATCCAGATTATTATGTTCGGCCACCTGTGGGTAATAGTCGGGTGACTTATAGATTTCATGGCATAACAATGGCAGCGTGTCGCCAGCCTTCACGTCCCTGACATGAGTCAAATCCGGGGAGTTTTTGCCTTCTCGTTTGATGCGTTCTTCATCGTCAACGTCTTCAATAAAAACTGTGATCAGGTCGGCTTGCACCGGGACGCCGAATCGGTTAAATTTTTTATAATCAATGTTTACAGATTCCAGACGACACTCGTAAATAAGTGTTCCCCATGACAATTTAAGAAAGTTCGGTTGGTGAATATCGCCATTCATGCGATAACAGAGTTTCATAAATTTTTCGATTTGGTCCGGGAGGGAAGGTGGTTTTGTAAACATCGAAATCGTGTCATCAGCGATGCCACTGCTGTCAAATATCAGTTGCACTTCCATACGCGAGACATTGCCATAGCCAAAGCATGCCTGACTGCCGCTGCTGTTGATTGCTCTGGCATTGAAGAAATTATTCCTGACCATCGTCTTTAAGGTTATAGGATTAATTTTACAGACAAACGGACTATTGCCTGCTTTTTTACGTCGTTTGCGATCAGTGAAGCCATGGATCGTCAAATCTTCCGGTTTATTGGTCAACATTTATTTTTCCCTTTCCCGATCCAGAATATGAAACACCTGCGCAACACACGCATCAAGCAGGGAACTTTCCAATTGGTCTATTCTTGATGAAAGCGCATTGTACATCAAACTGTCTCCCGGCTGGGTTTTGCTGATATTTTCAGCGTCATTACTTTTTTGCGGAGCATCCACACTCTTTTCTAATCCATCACTGATATGAGCCCGTATGACCAGTTCTTTTACTTCAAGCGGCATGTTTACAGTCCTATCGATTCAAAAAAACGATATTTAAATATCATGGTTTCAACAACAACAGAATTGGAATCACCACTGAATTCACCAATTGACCATTTTTGGGGATACGCCTGATGAACAAGCCAGTTTCTTAGAGGCAAACAGTGTTTGTCCAGAAGTGAGATGAGGACATTGGCCGGTCTTACTTTCAGCGTCTCCATTGCTTTTTCGAAATCATCAGCAAGACTCGTTGTGAAAAAGATGAGACCACGTTCCAGTTCCAGATCTCCATAGCTTACACTTTCTACGAGGCTGGCGTTATCACCAATATGGCCGCAACCGGTTATTGGCTTCGTCTCAATGGACGCCGACAAACCTGATACCTTTTGAAACCGCATATCAAATGGTTTAAATCGATTAAGAAAAACTACGAGAAAGCGAAAGCTCAGCATTGGATCCGGCATCAAATCCGGTAAGTCCGGCATTGTGATCTCCTATGTAGGTAATAGTGTTCAGTGTTCGGTGTTCAGTGTTCAGTGTTCAGTGTTCAGTGTTCAGTAATCAGACAACAATAACGAGGCGAAAATGGCCGGTGTTCCGTTGTCGTTCAGGCAAACGCCTGCGCTGCTCCTTCTAATCAGAAGCGATGATTGACGACAACGGACAACCGGGCAAGCTCCACCGTTGATTACCTGTTTTTCAGGTTTCTAATCTTTATGCAAATATCACTTTCAGATCATTTGCCATCAACTCCAGAGTCTCAATGGCGACATCGGATGAGGTGGCTTCGAGTGACGGTGCATCCAGTTTGGTGGGAAAGGCATTCAACACCTGCCAGGTTACCACCGGATGACTCTCCTCATTCAATAAATCAATCTGAATGTCCTTCTTATTAACGGTGTTAAGACTCGTGCTATTAATCCAATCATATAGCTGTTTGCCGTTCTTAACGATGCCTTTCTTGAGGGTTAATTTTGGCGGCGTCGGCTGACCGGGAATATGCTTCGCCCCGGTTTTAAAGCTCATGCCGTCTTTATATGTGGTTGTTTCATATTCTATACCCAAACCGGATACCTCTGAAAAAGCCAGACTGTCATCGCCGTCAATTGTAACGCGATAATGATAAACGGGGATCGGATAACTACCTTTAATGTCCTTCACTGTATCTGCCATTTTGTCTCTCCTAATTAAGATTTTTTATGCGAACGAGGTTTTATTACGATTGTATTTTTTGAGTGAATCTAAGGACGATGAACTCGGCTGGACGCGTCGGCGCTATGCCGACCTCGACGATCATGCGACCTTCAAGGATGTCTTGTTCGGTCATGGTGACCCCAAGGCCGATATGAACGAAATACGCATCGTCAGCTGTAGCGCCGACAAAGGCTCCTTTTTGCCATAGTTGGTAAAAATACCCTTGAAGCATCGCCTTCACCTTGATCCAGGTGCTTGGGTCATTGGCTTCAAAGACCGCAAACTCTGTGGCTTTTTGACACGACTCCTCGACCATAAGAAACAGGCGACGAACGTTGATAAAGCGCCAGTTATTGTCGTTCCCCGCGAGTGTTCTTGCCCCCCATACCAATGTTCCTTTACCGGTAAAGGCACGAATCGCATTGATCGATTTACCAGAGGTGGCATCAATGTTCATGTCATTCTGAATCTGATCAGTGATATGACGCAACGGGTCTATTACCGCCGACAACGCCGTATTGGCCGGGGCTTTCCAGACACCCCGGTCGGCATCAGTTCGTACATAAACACCAACGGTTGCTGCGCTTGGGGGAAGAATGACTCGTTGTTTACCCAATTCTGCCTTTATCTGATTATAAAGCCCTGTATTCGACGCCTTTAATTCAGTGAGACTCTCGCCCGTCTGCTCGCTATTTAATTTCACAGTATCACCAGGAACAATGAGGTCCCCTGTGCCCCCAGTGTCTTCAGTTAGAACAAAGCCACCCTCATCTTGCGGAGTTCCCCACTTTTTCACAATATCAGCTGCACTTTTTCCTCCTGAAGCTAGATTAATTGTTAATACGCTATTATCCACCTCAATTCCAAGCGCGCTTGCTTCCACAATATTAACAACAGGTTGACCCTTTCCTGAGTAGGTTATTTTGAGTCCTTTCAGGGTGTTACTGAAGCGAGGAGATGTGTTTGTTTCTCCTAAAATAGACACCTGGTCATCATCTGTCTGATAGATCAGTGATGTTTCCAAATATGGATAATATGACGCACCATAATCAAGATTTTTGTTGACCGCATTTCTGAATGGAGAAATATCATTTTTAACAGCTTTCGATGACGCTGCGGCACCCAACCCATATCTTGAATTCAGGACAGCCTTATATTTGCTGTCAATGACATCCAACACCGCAAAACGGTCCTTCATACTCGCGCAAAGAGAAAGGGCAGCCTCACAGGTTGCATGATACTGGGTTGGATTCAAATTGACGGCATCAGTCAGGAGGATAAGCGTCACTTCATCAACTGACTTCAATGCGCCTAAGGCGTCAGTGTAATCAGCTTCGGCAACCACTGCTTTAAAGTTGCCCGTCGATATGATATAACACGCGCCTCCGCCATTGAGGAAATAATGCTGGACACAATAATACATGAGATGATTAAATGATGTATCTGAAGGCTCGACAGACAACTCAATGCTCTCGCCCCCAACATTACTCCCGTTTTGTACTTTAACACTAAATGGAACCTTGTCCGCACCGCCAAATAATGCCTTGAATTCCAGCATTGACGTTATGCGTGTTGGCTTTGCAACGTTTCCACTAAACTTTTCAATATCTTTGCCGTTTCCATCTTTTGCCTGTTCCGTATAGCCGATGAAAGCCGGTATCGCAGTTGAAACTTGTACTACTGATGGCGGAAATGCGTCTATCTCTTCTACATAGACACCGGGCGTTTTGTATACTGACATGATCTGCCTCCTTATGTTGTTGTGTCATCTCGCAGATGGGTTTAATTCTTTCACCATTAATTTCAGGTGAGAGTTAAGTTTTTACTTTCTGAGAGATATGTTCTTTTTCCAGATTTATGAAGCGTTTATGGATGTATTCCTCTGGTACTGATTCAATGAAGCATTGAACAGCCTCCTTCAGCCCCACATCACCTAATTTGTCTATTAATTCATTCTCATTCACATCTCCTTGTTGTACTTTAATGCCCACAATTTTCTGCCAACTGCTTTCAGAGAAGGGCGTATTCTGCGGTAGGCCGATTGGTAAGAAATCAGAGGTTTCGATGGTCTTTCCAGGTAATAATAGCTGAAGTTTTTTGGCTGACTCCGCCATCTGTTTCTCGGCGGTGTCGATTGCTCGAGACGTACGCAGCCAGTCGTCCGCAACATCTCCACGAGCATCTATGATGCGATTCTTGAGATCGTCCAAATGCCCCATCCAGTCACTAATAATAATAAGTTGACTCTTTACTCTCCCCAAGGAAAATGCCGCCTTGAACTGGGGCTCTCTGAAAGTAATAACTTCCTGAATGTCTATAATGGATTTTTCCCAAAAAATGTCGTTAAAGTCGCCTAATTTATCGGTACGAGCTGTAGAAGCTGGATCATTTTTCAATCCGGCGCTAATGCTCTGAATTATCTCCTCAAGATTCATGTTTCCGTTTATTATCTGGACAAATGGCTGATTCTCTCTTGTGAAAAAGAGAAACTTTTGGGAAATCGCATCCAACTCACGCCCACAACAAAGCATTTTCTCTTGAATTTCATTGACGAATTGCCGACACTGACTCATCGCGTCCTTTTTCTTTTCGTAGTCCAGGCTGTTCGCTTTGATCTCGTCGGAATTTAACTGATTGTAAAACTCCAATTGACTGGTTAATTGGGAAATTAATGGTTTGACGGGATCGATGGCTGCCCGGATATTGCGGATGATAAGACCAGAGGGCGTGATTTCTGGACCTGAGCTCAAATGATTAATGTTAGCAGACGCATGAGTAATCGGTGTCAGCTCACCTGGGCGCTGATCACGAAAGACAACCATCGAGATTTTGTAGAATACCGAGGGGAGATAGGCCGAACGTAATGCATTCCAAACCTCATTTTGCTGGGAAAAAGGGAGGGTTACCAACTCTACAACCAACTTTTTAACCTGTGGAAAACCCGCCTTCCTCGTTTGTTGTTGCTCAAAAACCTTGTTACTCTGAAAAAAACTAATTACTTCAGCCAGATAGTCCATGGAATTCCTATACGTACCGAATTTCGAGACAAAAAGGACATTCAAAATCAGTCGAATATCCGGATTCATCCTGATAATACGACCGTCGTTTGTCCGATGTGCGACATTCGGTGGACATAGTATTTTTTCTTCTTCAACATTAACCAGCAGCGGCGTGATTTGGCCTTTTTTAAATTCCACACTCTGGTCGTCAGTAAATGTCATAAAAGAAACAATATTTCGATCAAGATTGTCGTTTTTCATTAACGGATCAAGATCATTGTTTCTCAGTAAAAGATGCTGATAAAGTCGTTCATTCAGAAATTCTAATGCATCACCGATCATCATCGACTCTGTGTAATTAATTTTCCCATTATTGACAAGAATTGAACAGCGTCAGACATTTATCCCAGCATACGTCTAACCTGAATAATTCATGCAAGTTCTATTGCGAGCCGTTATTGTTTCCCATATAGAAGAGTTAATAAAGAACCTGTAAACTGATAATACAAATTTTTTCTAAAATTTGTTAAACGCGAGTAAATGATCATCCATTTTCAGGAACAGTTTTTCTGCTTCTCATTGTTCACTGATTTCGATCAAAATGGCACTGGCCACTCTGAGTAGAGATGCCTCTCATATGGGAAAAGTTATATAGCTCGTGTATGTTTGTTAATATTTTCAGCCATATTGGTTGTTCCTAGCAGTCTGTCGGACTTTGGCGTCGTAGCGAGAAAATTGATAAATTTTGGCCATTTCTTCACGGATTTGAGACGAATATTAGACATATTCACCGAAAATCCAAGGAAAAATAGACTAATTTTGCATTTTCGGAGTAGATTCGTCCAAAGTCCGACAAGCTGCTAGCTAGACCCCGTTCGAAAAGGTCTTGCGAACGAGGTCTAGATAAGCTCGGCGTATATAATGATGCCTGGGCAGCAAGTATAGAAAGAATCCGTCGGGAATATTATCGCGCATCCAAGCCGCCAGTTTTGATGCTTTTTGCTAGTACTTTTCGATGTTAATTTCGAGTAATGAGCTGTAAATAAATAACTCATCGAAATAGCGCTTAGATTTGCATCAGACTGTATTGAAGCGATTGAACAAATCCACAGGCATAGCCAAAGCTGCGTCGAGGAATTTGTGATTGAGCTTCAATGCAATATGATGTGAGGATGAGATGATGATTTGGATGAATTATTTATTTACAGTTCCTAAGCGTTCAGCTTCCTTTATCAAGGTTTTGCAAAATTCATAACTACTTAAATTTAAGATTTTTACAAATTTAAGACTGTCGGTATTGGTACACTTTGTCGATTTATGACGTCTTGGGGAAGGCGATTTGACTCCAAAACTCCCTGTTAGATGGCATAATTGACCAATCATAGCAATACACAGTGTACCTCATGGATGCTATTCCATCCAATTTCTCGTCTCTTGTTCACCTGAAATGATCTCACTTTTTCGAAAAAGTAAAATTTTCTGTTGGCATTCATGGCACCTTATTTATTTTATAGGTAATCATATAGGAGGCAATATGCACGCCAGTAAAATTCAAGAGAGAATCGAAGCATGCCACGGGGAGCTGGGCCATTTGGCAACCGAAGTCATGAACCCAGGCAAGA
>JAJFLO010000145.1 GCA_021772675.1 Verrucomicrobiota bacterium
AAAACAAGACGGCTTGCTTAGCGAGAAGACATTCTTTAACTATCTTCAATTCAGCTAATTATGACTTTTTCAGTTTTTTCTTACGGACATTTTTGAGGATAAATTGTACGAAAAATAACAATTTCAATAGATCGTAATGCTATTATAATAAATAAGTTATGCATCTCGCCGAGAATTGCTGGCATTGTCGGCAATGATATAAATCGTTTCAGCGAAGGGAGGGATATGCATGTTCAATTTCCTGAAATAACAGTATTGTTGACTGTGCATTAATGGTTGGGTCTTGCCGGGCAATGACATCATAATTTTTGATATTTTTTGCACCGTTGATATTGATGCGTTTTCGGCCGGTATTAGTTGGGACCTCTTTTTCCTGGCCTTTAGGTATCCAGCCATAACTGGAGATCGGATTGTGTTGTGGATGAACCCCATCCATGAAAAGTAGCTCGTATTTGGGCTTCATTTGTTCTTTTAATTTCTCATATTCCTGAATAAACTTCTGTTGTTTAACTGGATCTGCTTTTCCGGGAACTAACTTTGTCTTTTTATAAACAAACCCCAGACGATTCAATAAATGTACCATTCCGGAGTTTGAAAATTTAACACTATAGGTTTGCTCTACGTAATCTATGATTGCCCCGAAGAAGAATAAATAGTAAGCATTCAGTATTATGTTGAGCTCAACATAATACTGAATGCTTACAATAAATATTATTGGAGATATGGTCTTTTAACGCGGCTTCTTGTTCAACACTGAGCTTTGCCAGACCCCCTTTATAGTCAGTTTTTAACAAGTCGGTAAATCCTTGTTCAAGAAAAATCGTTTCATAATTGCGTATCGTCTGATCATCCAATAGAAGAATATGGGCAATCTGAGAATAACTATAACCATCATCCAAAAGCAGAATCGTTTTGATTCTATCAGCGAAACGTCGCCCATTTTCGTGACAATGAGGTTGTTTAAGTTTATTACGTTGTTCTAGTGATAATTTTTGTGTCATGCAATAATGTTGCACGATATAGAAATTATAAAAGGCGCAGCCTTTATAAATTTCTAAAACCTAATGATTGCCAGTATAAAAACTTAACTTAGGAATAAATACCACATGATTTTTGCAATTCCACTTGCTATGACTTAAGCTTCCAAAGTCTGACATAATGTTACCTCCTTAGGTTAGTCACAGGCTCCCGGGGAGATGACACCAGACTGAATCGTATGTCAAATTTTTTTAGTCCACTGGTTAAACAGTGGCTTACGTGTCGTTGAGTTAGAATTTAGCAAAATTTTATCATTTTATAGAGTGAAAATGACTCTTAAATGACTATATTATTTTGAATGTAAATTAATTCAAAAAATGACTAACCTGCATTATTCATAAATTTTTGTAGTGAGAGTCATCAGATTGCGTGAGATCAGTGAGTTATTAATTTCATTCGCGTGCAGAAATAGTGTTAAAAATCCACCGTGGTGGAAACTATTTCGAACCCGAATAACTTCACAACTCGTTGATATTATGTGATATGATGACTTGTAATAGAAAGTTTATGCATAATGCAGGCCAAATCTTTAAATTTTTCTTTTCAAGAAAACATATTCAGCTGGAAAAATTAGCATATGGTTCGAAATCGTATATCTGTTAAGGGTCGGGTTCAAGGGGTTGGTTATCGGTACTTTTGCAGAAATATTGCAGATGTTTATGAACTAACTGGTTGGGTAAAAAACTTGCCTGATCAATCCGTTGAAATTGAAATTCAGGGTGAAGGAGAAAACGTTGATTCATTTAAAAAAGAGTTAAAAATGGGGCCATCTCAGGCAAAAGTTTCTGAAATCATTGCGAATGAAATGGAACCTGCTCCTGACGAGACATTGTTTGTAATAAATTTCTAAATAAAAACTCCTTACGAATTCATTCACCGATATCTTTTTCTCTTAATTTTCGGGCTAATTCTTCAGCAAATTCAGCAAGTTCTTCTCTGCTATATTCTTTTGCGTTATTAAATCTCTTTTCTGTCGCTTTCTTAAAGTTTTCGACGGATATTACCGCTGGCGGCTTAAACCACCAGCCAAGCACAATTCCTATGATGACGCCAACAATAAATCCGTTTATATAAGGCAACCTTTTTTTTTCAGATTTTTGAGAAGATTTTGCTTCACTCATAATATTATATACCTTGAAAAAGAACCAATGTTTTTAGGTTTATCGAAAGAGAAAACTTCTAACTCACAATACTCGGATGTTCAAGGCAAAGCAACCCGAATTTACCATCCCTGAAATCCTTTAAAATTCCACTAGCAGTTTGTTCTGTATCAATCAAACCACCTTTCATTAATTTCCCTCTTTTCTGACCAATTTCGTTTATCAATTCAGTAAAATTATCATTCGATTCAGTAATTCCATAATAATCAGCGAGCTGCTGGTTATCACGTTTTTTTAATCTATAAGCAAGATATTCAACAATCAATGAACGGTCAATCAATCTTTCTTTAATCGCCGCAACAAGCGCTAGTTTTAAAGCCGATTCAAGATTGTCTATTTTGGGAGTCATTACCCCCGGAGTATCGACTAAACTAATATCATCGTTGACTTTGATTAATTGCTGGCATCGAGTCACCCCTGGAACTGGACCGGTACATGCCTTATTTCGATTCAGTAAATAATTAATTATGGATGATTTTCCCACGTTCGGCATACCAATTATTAAAATCCTGGCAGAGGTACAAAATTTCAATTTCTCTACCTCGACTAAAATTAAATTGAGTAATAATTTCGCTGCGTCTCTTACGTACTTATTGACTGCTATGACGGTTCCATCATTTGCCTTAAAATAATCAAGCCAAACGCGTAATGATTTCTTGGAAATGTGATCCGTTTTATTAATTACAAGAATAGTTGGTTTAGTTGATATAATTTCGTTGAAGCGGAAATTGCGAGTTGTCAGCGGAGCTCGAGCATCTACAATTTCAAGAATAATATCGACCTGGGAAATTTTTTTATTAATTTCACGTTCTGCCTTTAGCATATGCCCGGGATACCAGGACACGGGTGATTTCCCCTCAAATTTTGCTGGTAGATTCATACTTTATATCCGATTCAATGAATAATTGTTGCATGCTAGGTGTTTTAAACTTAGCATAATTAAACATTATATGTCGTTTTTCACCTAACATCTTTCGGGTCCATGCAGCAAACTCAATTATGGAGGCCATATCCCAATGAATACAAGAGCGTTTCTTAAATACATGTCGTCCACAATTGCAAAGTCCGGGCGAAATTCCAGTAATATAAATTGGAATGTTATTATTCTTTAGAGAAGAAATTTGACGTATAATTCGTTTTAGATGTTTAATTGTACTGCTGGCTGCGAAACAAGGACTATTACTAATTTCATCATCAAAAATCCGTTTCTGCGATAACCGCCAATCAATTTTGCCCAAATCAAAATTTAGTGCATAATTTGAAGTGATATTTTCGGTCTCCTGATTCAGCCATGATATATTTAATTCTTGTTTGCTATTATATTCTAGATTCATCAGCGTTAATCCATTCAATGGATTGGAATGTTGATTCATTGACCACGATAGGTACCAATTGAATGTATAACGCCTAGGTACCGGTTCCAAATCACCTTCTGAAATAGACACTAACCGCTGGAACCGAATCTTATTATCGACAAAAGTTAACGTATATTTTGCGTTGTTATTGCTGATTAAAAATCCATTATTCCAGCGCCACAAATCCGTTCCCAATCCGATTTCAAACTCAATGCCAGTTTTATGCTTAAATACTAGCGCGACAGGATGTGATTCCCATGATTTAATCAAAGTTGATTTTGGGCACAAAGTCGTTAAATCATTTAATTTTGACACCTCAATCTGAGTGCCAGTTTTGTTGGTAATGACTCTATATCCAAGCCATTCTCCTGGGAGAGTAAATGACCCAATGGCAACGTATTTTGGAATTAATGTGTGCTTGGGGATGACAAAATCTGTGGTGATTCGCAAAATTCCATTATAATATCGATAGGATTGAATCAGTTTTGTCCTTGAACCAAATGGAATATGACTCTGTAGTTTCAGGTGAAGAATATTCCCTTTTCTCCACTCTTTTATCGAATCAATTAACGCGACCTTATCTGATAAGTCACCAAATTCACATTCGCATCCATTAAAGATAGGAATGGAATTAAGAGTTAATACAGAGGGGCCCGAAACGGAATTAGGCTCATGGACTGCTTTCCATAGCCCCTGATTCCCAAGAATGATAGTGGAGACATCAGTTGATGGATAATTCATAAATCATTCATCATATAAATCACTGACATCTTCATTGGAAGAATCTGAATCAGAAGATTCGTCTGGTGTGGGTTGCTCTTCGTTACTTGAATCGGAGTCTGATTCGGTACTTGCACTTTCCTTATTTTCGCGATTTTCGGATTCATCTGCTGAATCTGATTCTGAATTCTCAGCAGTATCAGTTTTTGCTGCGGGTTGAACAGCAACCTGTGTTTTGAAAAAACCTTTGACTTTGCCGAGTAAAGACGACTGCTCTTTCGCAACAGCTTTCAAAGCAGCGGTTTTCGCTGCCTGGTCTATAACATTTTGTGGAATCCATTCACCAGTTTCCTCAATAAAGGTATAGTCGTTCTCTCGATAGACCCTTTCCCTTATTTCTTCTCTCTTGGTTAATAAAAGTTTTCCCGTAAATTTATCTAGATGTTTGTAATACAAATCAATAGCAGGAACCCATTTTCCACTTTTCTTCAGTTTCTTGTATCCAGATTCTGACCAAATTTTTCTGACAAGTCGCTTTCTCTGATCTGTGCTGAAAACTTCTTTCTGTTCATCAAATTTCCTAGTTTCAATTTTAATATATTTTTTAGCCGCAATCTCATGCTCGTCCAAATACAGCCTGGCTAAGTCATTTTTACTAATGTCAACTCTGGAAATGGCTAAACTGCCAATTAATATATTTTTCGGTGTTACCCTCATTAAAAAGCCTTCCTCTTTTTTGGGCTGACCGTTATAGTGTCTTACAATTGAAATTACTTCATTATTTTTATGGCTAGGATTATATATCTTAAACATCTCAAATTTCACATTCGCTTCAGTTTTAATCTCCCGATATTTTTTGCTGGGGAAATGCTTTTCTACGATCTCATTTAAATCGTGTTCAATTTTTATTTCTACCTGCTCAGGAGTTAACATTGGCGGATAAATGGGAAGCGATAGTCTTAATTTATCGACGAGAATCTGGGTATCAATCTCAGATTCCACTTCGGTTAAGCCAGTGACTTCAATTTCAAAATCGAATTGCATCAATTCATTATCAAATTCACCCGATTCACAAGTTATTACGCATGAAATCAGCGAAATTACCAATGTGAAAAATAAGAAGTTTTTAGCAATTAACATAGGTTCTGGCTATGACTTAATCATTGTTGTTTTTAATCCTTTGTTGAACTTTTGAAACCAGGGGAAGATTCCAGATCTATTCAAGTCAGATACACTCTAATTAATTTTTTCAGAATTACCATACTAAAACAAGATAACAAATACCTATGGGGCTCGGTGCGAAAGTATAATTAACGGTACTTCATATGATTTTAAATGCGCGTACTGCCTGAAATAGGTCTCTCACAAGGGGCATAGTTGAATTTAACGAGCACGACCAGAAAAAATTGAATTCGAAGTAGTCGCGATGGATGGGCACATTCTTCAACATGGATACGCCTGAAACAGGCATGCAGCAGATTACATGTGCTAACTCCATATGCCTTCACAATGCGGTTCACATTGATTTTTATAAAATGATATGTTACTAACCTGGATTATTTCATAAACTTTCTATTACGAGTCATTATATCACATAATATCAACGAGCTATAAATTTCCAAGGGGTTCGAAATAGTTCACTATTCCTGCACGCGCACAATACTCATAACTCATTGATTTCACGCAATCTAACAACTCTCATTACAAAACTTTATGAATAATCCAGGCTAAACAATCTTTACCGTAGATTTCGAGCCTAATGGATGGGGCAATTGATTTAATTCACCTCCACACAACTTTGATAAGAGAAATCCTGATCTATATATTGTCAATAATCTTCCCTCTAACAATGATGCTAGAAACAATTGTGACAATACAGTCAACCATATATCCTTTTTGCCACAAAAATGCACTTTTTTATCTGATGTCAGTCGGGTTACATTCCAGTTTTCAGCAGGCTCAATTAGATTATTGTCTGCATCTAACAGACAATGTTTACCATTATAAATCACGATATGAGCATTTAATTTTCTTCGCTGAGCGAGTTCATAGGCGATAATAGACAACATAACTGGGGCTCCAATCCGTTGAATTAATACATCTTCAATTAAATAGAGATCGACACCCAACATATCTTCAGACGCATATACAAATTCCTCATCCCTCATAAATTCTGCCAAATCAATTAATGTAATTTCATCAGATAATTTAACCGCAATATCTGTCAAAATTTTATTTGAAAAATCAATTATCATTGTCGGATTATAGTGGTGATTAATTTCAAGTACGCCATACCATAACCCAATGGATAGATTAACGACGTTTTCAATAAATGTGTTGCGATTTCGACGTAATTTTAAAACATTTCCCATTTGATGAATTCTATTTCTGAGAACAGGACTTTGTGATTCCTGAAATTCAGCAACTACCTCATCAACATTGCTATCAAATGTTAACAGTTGCTGCATTGCCTCAGTTGATACTTGGGTATCTTCATCTTCGAGAAGATTAATAAGTGCATCAATTTTTTTGTTCTTTTGTTCCACGATAGGTATTTTCCAATGTTGATTTTCGTGCAAATTCTGAGTGATATTCTAATACTCTCTTAATATAGATTTTAGTTGATTCAAATGGAATATTATCAATCACATTATTGTTTTTAATTTTTTTTGCCCAAGCCAACGCTCGCTTCCTTCCAGCGTTGTATTGAGCAAGAGCAAACACCACCTGATCCTTATTGTCACTCCATTGACTTAATGCTTTGCCTAAATACCAGGTTCCAATCTCAATATTAATTTCCGGCACAAATAGAACTCCCTTAGAAACTATTTCCCACTTTTTCTCTTTTTCCCAGTCTTTAACAACAGGAATTGTGATTTGCATAAGTCCAACTTCACCATGTTTTCCTCTCGCGTTCGGATCGAATTGACTTTCTTGCTTTATGACCGCTTTAACAAGATTTTGATCCACATTATAAAGTTTTGCACTCTTTTTTATTAAATAATCAAAATTATCCAAATCCCGTTTATAAATTCTCTTAAATAGGATAGCTCCAATAAATATCACTAAAATTAGAAATAAAGTCTTTTTAATCATGATTTATATACAAGTGCTGTAATATGTTATTTCATATATATATTTGAAGTATTGAGTGATACCCGAATAATCCATCTGGCTTCATTCTATCACTTGGGCAGTTATCCAAAACCATCAAATAATTAGCATGCAGTCACCGTAACTATAGAATCTAAATTGATTTTGAATAGCAAATTTGTAAGCATCCATTATAAAATCCTTCGTTGCAAACGTGCATACCAGCATAATTAATGTGGATTTGGGTAAATGAAAATTTGTAAGAAGCCCGTCGACAGTATTTGAACGATAGGGTGGGTATATGAAAATGTCAGTTCTGCCTGCTCCTGCTTTAACATATCCGCTGTTGTCTGCACATGTTTCTAATACCCTTACAGATGTCGTGCCTACTGCGATTACTTTATGTCCGGAACGTTTCGTTTCATTTATAGTCGTCGCAGATTCATCTGATAATGTATAATTTTCTTCATGCAATTTATGATCTTCCACATTTTCAACTGATACGGGTTTGAAGGTTCCCGGACCAACATGAAGAGTCAGAGGCACAATCTTCACATTTTTGTTTCTTAAAACCTCAAGTATTTCATCATTGAAATGTAATCCGGCAGTTGGTGCTGCGACCGCGCCTGGCACGGCAGAATAAACAGTCTGATATCGATCTTCGTCCATAGGTTGGTCCTGTCTATGAATGTATGGCGGGAGCGGAACATGTCCAGACGTATCAATGAGTTGATTAACATTTTCAACCAGAAATTTAATGTGAAACGTTCCATCACTATTCTTTCTCAATATTTTGTAATGACATCCAGAATTACTTACCTCAATAAGTGTTTCTACTTTGACTCTATTTCCCGGCTTGAGGTAAGAAACCCAACTGCCATCAGCTAATTTTTCAATAAGTAATGCTTCAATTTTGCCTCCGGTTGGCTTTTTTCCCAGAAGGCGAGCTTTGATAACCCGGGTGTTATTAATAACCAAACAATCTCCGGGATTAACATAGTCGGGAAAATTTAAAAATTTTTCTACCTCACGGGTTTGGCTGCCTTGATTCAAGACAAGCATACGGGCAGCAGTGCGAGTTGAACAGGGATGCTGAGCAATTAGCTCACCTGGCAAATCATAGTCATAGTCGGATACACGCATAATGGAGTCTAACCAGAAATAATCCGTTTGAGATCCCGTTGGACTTGTTTCTTTTTCAATACTTCTCGTTTGTCCGACTTAGTTTTTCCTTTACATGCCCCCAGGCATACTTTGATTTTTCCTTTCTTCAGGTAAAATGACAAAGGAATCAGTGTTAGTCCTTTTTTCTGAATACTAGTTGCAAGTTTTCGGATTTCAGCCTTATGCAGTAAAAGCTTACGAACGCGTGTTGGCTCATGATTCTCACGATTACCTTGTGTATATTCACTGATATGAACATTATACAAGTGTACTTCGCCTCCGCGAATCTGCGCATGAGCATCAACAAAACTAATGTTATGCAACCGACACGATTTCACTTCGGTTCCAGTCAAAACGATACCACATTCGTATTTATCCAATACCTCATAATTATGATACGCTTTTTTATTTCTAGCTAAATCCGGCATAATTCATTCAATTTGTTTAAGTATGATTTTGTATAATTAAATATATAACCAAAAAGATATTAGATATTCTGAAGATAATCAGAAATTATGAGCCTCTTGCAAAAGTATATTTGGCGACGCGATAATCTATTTCGAATGCACAGGTGATTTCGAAGAGTTGCGTGCGATGCATACGCAATCTACCCTCTTCTCAAAATTGACTGTGAGCCAAAAGAGATTATCGCCTTCTGCTGTCCAGCAGAACGACGGATGAGCGTCTTCTTCACCAGATGACAAATCAGTACAGGCCTTTTAGTATGCACGTAATCCATCATCAAGTCGACCCAACAACCATGCGTTAGTAACGCGGCTAAAATATACTTTTGCAAGCGACTCTTAGATTAATTGATAAATGTCAATATCCAACTATTTTCATTTGATTTTTTAATATACTCTAAGTTGTGCAGAATATATCAAATGATGTGTGTGAATTGTGGACACATAACCAAGCCCGGGTAGCTCAGTGGATAGAGCAAAAGTTTCCTAAACTTTTGGTCGGAGGTTCGATTCCTCTCTCGGGTACCAATAATTAGTAAGAATTGAATAACTATCTAATACCGCGTTTCGCTACACCCAAAATGGTAAAGCAGATTTCAAATGGTTAATTCGAAAAAGTTTGAACTAACTCAATAAAAACTTTTCGTGTCATTTCGAGTATTTAGTGAGCAGATTAAAATCTCAGTTTTTATATTTTCGATATAGAGCAATGACGATACCTTGTATTATAACGTCATCGAAATTGTAATATTGCGAATCATATTTTTCATTTTCAGGACGGAGTTCGATTTTTCCATCTCCTAAGTAAAACGTTTTAACTGTCGCTTCATCACTATCTTTGACCAGAGCAATAACGATACTCCCTATTTCCGCGGCAGCCTGCTCTTTAGCAATAATTAAATCACCATTATGTATTCCTTTGTTGATCATACTATCACCAGAAACATGTAACCCATACAATCGTTGACCACCTGTACCCCACGGTAACATCGCTGGATCAATTTGAATTGTTTGTTCAACATTCTGTTCAGCAAACAGTGGTAAACCGGCGCTAATTTTACCCAGAATAGGAATGCTAAGATTCATAGAAAGATGTTTTGGAGACTGATTCCGAGTTAACAATAAACTTCTTGCTTTCGAACTGCGATCAATAAAACCTTTACGCTGGAGCGCTCTTAAATGCGCAAATACTGTTGCGGACGTGATTCGAAAACAATGAGCAATTTCATCAATAGTGGGAGACATACTTTCCCGTCGATTAAACTCGTCAATAAAATCTAAAATTTTCTGCTGCTTTTGTGTCAATGAATAATTCATAATACATTCTCCATTATGATGGTATTGAACCTAATTCCGCAACATAAACATATAAAAAAGAATGCTATGTATCGAAAAAAGTACAGTTGTGACGACATCATGCGCATTGATCTCACGAATTTAGACATAAATAATAAAAATACTAATATTTACTAGCTAAATTATATTTTCCGTGCTCAAAATCAAGCATAATAATTGTAAAATTTAAAAATTCTTCATTCGATGTAATAAATCGGGAATAATATCGTAGTATTTTATGGAAATAAAAAGCAGGATTGAGCCTCTGTCAATTCACTATATTGGGACATATAATGTCTTACATTAAATTTATCACAGAGTCGCTCATCCTGTTTTTTTTTGCATTTGAACATTGGATCCCGTTCACACTAACATTTTGCGATACTTATGCCTATATTGTCGTGTGACTTATAGTACACGGTATTACAATCTACGATAAAATGAATTTAAAAATAAATTCAAATCATTATATTTTTCCTTTTGCCTAATCTTAAAGTCAATATTACGACAATTCATTCGAGGTTAAGCTATGATTGAACTAAATGACAACGAAGTTCGGGTTTTGGCTGCAATATACGAAAAAGAAAGAACAACACCTGAACAATACCCTCTTACTCTAAATTCCCTGACATTGGCCTGTAATCAAAAATCAAATCGCTACCCCTTAGTTAATTTCAATAAGGAGACCGTAGTCAAAGCAATCGAAAGTTTAAAAGATAAAAAGCTTGTTTGGGAATCATTTATACCCGGAAAACGAGTTCCTAAATACCAACATCAATTTTCCGAAATCAGTAATTCAAATGAGCAAGAAGAGGCAATATTGGTCATCTTGATGCTGAGAGGACCTCAAACTGTTGGAGAAATCAAAACAAGATCAAATAGATTGTATAATTTTTCGACAACACAGGAAGTCTCGGAACTTCTGGATAAAATGCTAACTACTGAGCGTTCACTAATAAAGCAGCTTCCTCGTCAATCAGGACAAAAGGAATGTCGATTTGCCCACCTATTAGCGGGCAAACCTCAACTAGAAATCAACTCAGCACTGCCAAAGCAGGAGTTGGCTACTCTCGCGGTTCAAGATGAGCAAAAGAGAATATTAAACCTGGAAAATGAATTCACTAATTTGAAGGACGAATTGAAAGATTTAAAAAACGAATTTAATAGTTTCCGGAAAGAATTTGACTGATTGATCGCCGCACATCGTGATTCAATATAAAGCCTAACGCAACCATACTTGCACCTCCTACTGGATAGAACTCCAGTCGTTCAGCCAATTTTTGAAGAATTTTTTGCAAAAAAAAATCTGTAGCGACAATTGCTTATCACTACAGATTAAATTGATTCATTAACAGTTTTACAAGAAAAACGATTAATATCTGAATTCAGCCAGATCAACTAGCCATTGTTACGTTTTCAGCCGTTAAACCTTTTTGTCCGTCAACCACATCAAATTCGACCTTTTGGCCTTCTTGAAGGGTACGAAATCCTGATGATTCTATGGAGCTATAATGAACAAATATATCTTCCCCTTGTTCACGGCTGATAAATCCATAACCTTTTTTGTCGTTAAACCACTTGACTGTTCCAGCTTCACGTTCTGCCATTTTTTATTACTCCTACTTTCTAATTAAAATATGTTACTTATTACCTGGCAGAACATCTAAATTAAAAGACGAAAAAACATTTAATCGGTCCACAAAATCGAATATTACTGCCAACATCGACCCATATGATAAGGTCACTCCTTCAAAAGTCAAGTCGAATATTTACATAAATAATTGAGCCTAATCAATAAGATTCGCTGGTCGTTTATCGAGAGTGTGTATTCAAAACATGAACGCCTCTGGGAACTCTTGGGCTGACGTAAAAGTAACGTGGTTTATGTTGAGCTCCACATAAACCGCGTTATGTGCACCATTCGATTATGTTGAGTTGTATCCTTAATTTAGCAATCTCTGAACACTTTTTGTCCTCTTCGGTATCCATTTACTTCACATAATTCCGATACCATAATCACCTTCTATGAGTCTTACTGTTTA
>JAJFLO010000146.1 GCA_021772675.1 Verrucomicrobiota bacterium
TGACGGTTACCAGACTGTATACCATGAAGATATACCGTACCATCCATTGTTACTGATCCGATTGTACCAGAGATTGTCGATATTCCCAATGACGGTGGATTAATCGTAATATTATTTAGGTCAATAGGGCCTGGGAGTGAACCGGTCCCTGAAAGACGTATATTATCAAGTAATAATGATGTTCCGCGGGTACTCGGAAATCCCAACGGATTGTCATCGTCAGGTAACAGATCCGGACGATCTGTCGGTATGACGCCTGATCCTTTCAGAATGAATTTAATTTTAATTGGAATCCCCTGACCTGCGTAAATTGAGACATCAACAACAGTGCTCTGTAACCCGGATCCGATCGCATGTCCAGAGATCACCGACTCAATATGCTGAGGCATATTACCCCCACTACGATTGTTTCGATATCGTTGTCATCAATTATGCGAACCTCAAGATAATCTTTTATATCTCCAAAAATCAAAGACCCCGTGAAATGATAATCAAAAATTACCAGCCAGATGAAAATCCGGCTAAACCAAGAACTCCCAACTCCGATCGATCGACACCTATCGCCTCAAAATCTCAAAATATCACCCCAAATTCCCAGCGGATGAGTTTTTTGACCATACGGTGTCGTACCTCAAAATTATTTAGGCAGTCATTGAGTTGAGGCAACTACGTCGGTACCAAATTCCTCTTTTATGAATTTATGTAAACCTTTATCAATCTTCCCCATAACAAGTTTGTTCCAGAGATAAGCTCGGGATTCATTCTTATCACCATCATCTTCTTCTTCATTTTTCCTTAGATAGAAGTAGTCATCAATCATCGGACCTGCAATATTTTCATTATGCTCTTTTTGCAGTCCATATATGAGACCATCAGGACCAGAATAGTCATGATAGGATAGATATAAACACCCATTTTTAACAGACCAAACACCTCGATAGCGACTGGATAGTAAATCAGGATAAGCTGAAAATCCTAAAAAGGAACCATCCGTTTTTAATTGTAAAAAATGCATTATGTCGGAATCATCCCAATCGGTTATCCATGTGCCAATGAGTTGGGATGTTGTTACTCGCCTATATCCTTCTAATATGGCTCCTCCTTGGTATTGGTCATTCATTTCCATTTCAATCGACGGTATTGTTATCACACCGAGAACAACCAAACGACATGAATCATAGTGATAAAAAATCCGATAGTCTCCTTCATAAATCTCCAAAACTCCATCTACATCTTCTTCGGGTACACGAGAACCAGAAGTTGGAGAAGAAACTATGAAGTCGGAACAAAGCGTAATTTTATTAATCACATCTAAAGCATTTTCCGGAGAGTCTTGATCAATATAACTCTTAATACGGTCAAGATGATCAATGGCGGTTTCTGTCCACAAACAAGTCCTTATTTTATTTAATCCGTACTCATCCCTTATTCCGTTAACATCTCTTATTTCTCCATTTTTTAGGTCATACAAACCACATTTTATAGCATTGTGAATGAAAGTATTATTATATAAATCCTCCAAAATTAAGTTTGAGACAGGATCTTCTCGAATTCCATTGCCGGTGTTATAGTCATATTCGGGGTCTTTTCTGAGGTGTTCGTGATAGTCTGATAGACCTTTTGGGAATGATCCTTGAAAATCTACAGGATCTCCGGAGCATTCTTCGATAACATTCCAACCGTAATCGGCAAAACGCTGAAGACATGGCAAAGGATTGTCGCTGCCGCGCACACTAATTGAAATTTCGTCAACTTCCCCTGACGACGCCATCTTAAATAGGATATTCGAATTCCCGACGGCGTAACAAGCCTGTAAATATGACGGGGTTTGCATCATATCATGCCTTACAGATGCAGGATAATTTACACCTTGTGATTCAGCATCTTTTACTTTCTCAGCACCACTGGGTTCCTCCCAATAATCTATCCCTGGAAATACGTTATCAAGTATTTTGATTACCGATTCACATTTACCAAGTATAGGATCATTATTCGACCTAATAGTTACGTTCCAAGGCATATTTTTTTCCTCTGCTTGATGAAACAATGACAATATTCAATTCGATTCGGAATCTACCTGAAAATCCAAATATATTAGACATCTTCTTTCACCACCAGAGGATCCCAATCAAGTCCTTGTAGATTGTATTTGTCCCAAAAGTTATAGAATTTTTTGGACACAATTACTGGTTCGCTGACAGGCCTTGGTACAGGTACTTTATCAAATTGAATATATACATCATGATAACCAACTTTTTCTAAATCTGACCTTCTAATTTGGAATTGTGCGGGAAAAAAATCACATATTTCAGACACTTCAGTGTGAGTTGGTAACACTACGTGACTTCTCAATTCCCATACATCGTCGCTAACTTCGACACTTTCCTTAAATTTCACATACACTTCTCTAAATTCATATCCGGTCAATTCTGAATTCTCAATCTTACTTTTAACATCATCTTTAATTAATATGCTGGTCCAAGCACCGATACCTTGAGCATGTCTAAAATTACCGCAATACTTCTTTTCTAAACATATACAATTATTAAATTTACTAAGGGATCCATCGATTGAATACAATGTTTTCCCTTTTAATCCAAGATATTCCGCTGCTTTTATATCGTTCTCTTCTATTGTTGCACGTTTTTCGACCTCATAATAAGACTTACTTTTATCATATACTCCACTACGGTTACAACTATAATATTCAAATCCGCAAGATTCCAAAGTCTGGAATAATAGTTCCAAATTTGGATCACACTCTTCCAATTTAACACGTAAACGTTTTGGTTTAATCGCCGATGGTTTAATAAATTCTGGAAATTTGTCTAATAAAAGTTTCCATGAATCATATGGCTCTTTTTGTAGATCAACCGTAATGTTGTAAGTAAATTTCATTATTGATATCTTGGATCATGATTCTGCCCACTAACATAATATTTCCTGCACTGGAAAAACTATAATTTTCGATACAACGTACAATTTAGACATCTTCTTTTACAAAAATTGGAGACCACTCGATTTTTTCAAAAGAGTTCTCATTCCAAAAATTATAGAACTTTTTAGAAACAATGATAGGTTCAAATTTTTGAGAGCCTGAATATGGACTCGTATCAATTTGCGTCATAATATCACATTCACCAAAATTGATTAAATCAGATCGATTTATTTGAAATAATGTTGGGAAAAAATCACATGATTCCCATCCGTCGATTGAGGATAGTATAAGATGACTAGTCAATTCCCAAATATCTATACTCTTTTCAATTCCTGATTTAGATTTTAAGTATACTGGTTTAAATTTGTGGCCAATTAAATTAGAATTCTCGAGTTTTTCTTTTATGATATCTTTAACTAAGATATTTCTTCTACCAGTTTTACGTTGTGTATGTCTAAATTTCCCCGAATATTTTTTTTCAATGCATATACATCCATCATTCTTTTCAAGTTTTTCAAAGGTTCCATTAATTGAATAAATTGAGGAGGGGTTAAATTCCAAATATTCAGCCGATTCTATATCACTTTCTTCAATTGTTGCACGTTTTTCTACTTTATAATAAAGCCTATTTTTGTCAAAATCACTATTCTTAACAAATTTTAGATTCTCAATTCCGCAAGATTTGAGAGTCTCATACAAATTAGTTAAATTTGGATCATTTTCTTCGAAAGTGACCAGTAATAACATTGGTTTTTCTATTGAAGGTTTAATTAAATCTGGAAGTCGATCTATCAAAGGAGTTAAAGAATCAACTGGTTTTGACATCAATTCAACTCTGATATTATGAGTAAATTTCATTATATAATCTCCTAAAAATCAATTGGTAAAATGTATGGAATTGGAGGTTGGTGAGTATCCATTTTAAGCTTTAGCCAATCTGTAGCAAATTTGCCAAGTTTTACACCATCTATCGTGTCATCAAAAATGTGGTATTCTATATAAGCATCTTTTAAATGTTTAAGTATATGTCCTCTTGCATGTCTTATATCTTCTCCATCCTCAATAGAAATAAACGTTTGAATGTTAGCAGTTTTTGCGACTTTAGGGCTAAGGTTATTATTGTGGAAATGATTATGCCTGAAAAGTCTCATCATAATCGACGGAGTTTCATTTCGCAACAAAATGCCGTCTAATCCTAGTAAGTCCTGCATGTATGTCGGTGGGAAATGATGTGCATTCAATGATTCATCCAGAACAAAACCAGCGCCTGTCCTTCTCCTTGTAATGGAGATCCCGCCAAAAATGTTTTTTAGCCGCTGAAAGGACGGCATGTCTGACCAAGACGTTGCGTGCTTAAGTATATCAATCATGGCACCATCACTAATTCCTACGACATACTCTCCTCCTTTTTCTACTAATTTCTGTAGCTTTGCTTGCTTTATGATATTTTCCAATGCTTGAATCCGAGTAACACCATTGTCAAGAGTACGCTCTGCAAGATATCTGGCGGCCAGTAAATCACAAACCTTGTCACTGGGAATTACACCAAGGCCAAATTGTATCCCGCTTTGATTGTGAACCCAAACGCCGTCAACTCCAACAAAATAGGTATTAAAATCAGCAATATCAAGGTTGTAAGTGGTAAATGAAATTTGATTTTCTGCATATTCGAATTCGAGTCCCCTAATACTGACAGAATTCCCATCAGCAAGCAAAAAACTTTGACCTATTTCAAGATCACGTGCAGCTACAAATTTCTCCTTCTCCAGAACATAAAAAGGATGCTGCGGCGTACATATTAATTGTGGTATACCATTATAACCCGATACATTTGACGTTAGAATTTCTTCAAAACCAGCTGTAACATTATAGTGAATATGGACTAATTCTCTGGGGTGTGTAACGATCGTTTCGACGACGGGTTTAAACTCTTGTACGCCACTGCTTTCATCTTTTGACCATACCAAATCGCCTTTCCTCACTGTCTCAATAGGTATGAGTCCGTCAGCTGTATGAACCAGCGTCCCCCCCACGAAACACATTCTCTTAGCGACCTGATCCAAGAACTCCTGATAGGTATATTCACTGATATCGCCTAAATCGTCTAATTTCGTGAATGCGTCGTCAAACAGACTATTGGGAATGCCGTCAATATCGACGTTATCTAATTTTGTTTTAAGTATGTCTATAAATTCTGACCTAGACAATTGACTTAATGTCTTTTGCTTGGCAGCAGGGATGAGAATCGCGAGAACTTCAAACATTACCCGACCAAATACCTCGCCCTGCTTTCTATCGGGCAAATTGAGTGGATCAATTGTCTTCAACAACTTTAGAAAGAATTCAGAGCCTTTTTGAAACGTCTCTGCTAATATAACGCCGGATTCCTTTATTTTTTCGTAGTCACCCGTGATAAATGACCCATATAATTCAAATAAAAATAGAGCACCTTTTATATCCATGATTATTATTAAATTTCCAGCTTTTAGAGCGAAATCTGAAGCACTGCGAAAGAACGCGATCTCCTTCGCAAACTGTTTGCCGTATATCATCTCAAATATAATTCCAGTAGGTTTGAGTTTAGCTAATGTAGTCATCCCTATTTTCGCCAGTGTGACTAATCCTTCCCCCATTTCATAACCTGATTTTCCCATGCCGATAAAAAAACCAGCAAGAAAATCCAAGGTGGCATTCGGGTCAATACTTTGCTCTAAATCACTGAGCGTCCATACATATACAGCCGGAACATTGCCGTCTTCATGAGGACTTGATCCAGGTTTAATCTGCGTCAGATAGTAATTACCATCATGTCCCTGAATAATACTGCGTTTCCCCTCCGGGGTATTAATTTTATCGATTTCGCTTATAAAATCTAAAGGTCCGATAATCTGAAATAGAAATGGGAAGTATTCTCCGCCGTTTGATTGGGCTATAAAATCAGCGGCAATGGGGATAAACTCAAAATCATTGAAATCGGCTGCTACTGTGGAGAAAACCTCGGTATTGGTTATTGTAAAAGTATTTGTTCCAATTCCAGTTTCGGTAAATGTAATGACATTGGATTCTTCAGTTGAAAAATCTAAGGATGTTAATACTGCTTCAAAAATAATTGGTGAACCACCTGGAATGAATGATTCCGGTGTCAAAATAGTGAGTGTGGTCGTTTCATCAGTAAAAACTAAAGGATCATCCGGTGTTTGGGTAAGAGTTCCGAAAATTGTGCTTCCCGAACCAGGGCCGCTTTCGGCATTGTTAGTAATATTAATTTGAATGGTCTCTCCAGACATCATACTGGTTTCCGGTTCGGGCGCTGCTATTGAAGAAGCAGCTCTAGCGCTTCTAGCAGAACTTCTTGCCGATGATTTGACAGATGTAGTGGATGATAGCGTAACAGAAGTCGACGATGTGATTGGTCCCGAAAACGTTACTGTTCCTGAATAGTTTCCAACCTCAAAGATTACATTGGGGTCGGGTGTCTTTTTAATCTCTATATCGTGTTCGGAAAATCC
>JAJFLO010000147.1 GCA_021772675.1 Verrucomicrobiota bacterium
GAAATCATTATCCTGGAGGAGCGTGCGTTTGTAGTTCCGTCTTCAGGCGGAAGTCTCCGATGAGCTTTAGCGAGTTGATAGGTGCCATACACTTGCTGAAGCGTCGTTAAAACTTCCGCCTGAAGACGGGACTACAAACCTAACCCCGTCCGGGTTTTGCGTTGATTTGATTGTATAAGCACTTGTATTCTTAGTCGTTACTATTTGCAGACAAAAAGCCCCGGCGCAGCCGGTTAATTTAACATGATATCTCAAATAAAGAGCATGTCTTGTTTGTAGTTCCGTCCTGCTCAGCGGGACGACAAACGGGTTGCGGTTAAATTTATAACATAAGAAATTCAGAGTACAGTACCGCTCATGAGCAGAACCGATTTTGCCAATCGTTGCGAGAAAAGGCCGCGGCGAAGTCGGTTAAGGACTCACAAATAAATAACTTGGATAATTTCGCGCTCAGATTTATGTCAGGTTTGGGCGATCTGAATGGCGAAACGCAGCAGGGATATTTCAATGTTTTTCGTCATTTGGATCGGACATAGACGACCTGAAGATAAGATGCGAAAAATCCAAGTTATATATTTGCGAGTCCTAAGTTCAAAATTTGTTCGTCATAGTTCAGTTATACAGTATGAACGGAGGCGAAATCAACAATAATCATTTATAAGTAACAAATCAAACATGACTTCAGAAGCAGTCACACATAAAGAGTTTCATCCGCATATCCTGCCATTATCTGTTTATATCGGTGTTGGTTCTGCGTTGTTTATCTTGACAGGGGTTACCGTTGCCGTTTCATTTGTTGATTTGGGCGGGGTCGAAAACTTAGTTGTTGCTCTTCTAATTGCGACATTTAAGGCATCTCTCGTCGCGTTGGTTTTTATGCATTTATTGTGGGATAATAAGCTTTACGCATTGTTTTTTTGTATTAGCTTGATTATGCTCACCGCATTCATCGTAATTACAATGTTTGATACAATGCGGCGTGATGGTATTTATGAACATCGTTCTTCCCCAATTCAAGCCTCGGCTGATATGTATAAAAACATGCAGAAACATGAGTAGTGTACGATGGAATTTAATTCAGGATTACCATTAATCTCACCTAGTATTGTTCCTCCACTGGATTCTTCTTTTAGACCTGCCGCACTCGCGAATCGTGCTTTTCGCAACGAGGTTAAAAGAAGTAAAAAATCAATTCCTATCCAAATCGCGATCGAACGTCATAAAACTTCAATATCCCATTACCGTTTAGATATATTTTCTGCCGAACATGAACGTGCGAACGGGAATTTTGTTTACGTGGAACGTATTCTCAAATTTCTACTTTGGTCGCGGGGCGGCTGCAAAATCTGGATTCATGGTCCCAAGGCAATAGTAGACCGACTAAGCGAACACTATTTGAATTCCGAAACGGGAAAATTTGATGCTCAAATTATGGGGGAAAAGATATATGAACAGCCATTCATCATTGAATTATGCCATGACCTGGACCAATTACCATCTCCAAGTGAAGCAACAGCTCCATTAGGACGACATCTGGATGGATGTAGAATTGGGTTTGATCTTGGCGCAAGCGATCGGAAAGCCGCTGCAATTATTGATGGTAAGGTTGTATTTAGTGAAGAAATTCCATGGTACCCCCAAATTGAATCTGACCCTGAATGGCATTTCAATGAGATAATGGATTCGCTTAGGCGAGCGAGTGAACATTTACCACACGTTGATGCCATCGGCGGTAGTTCAGCGGGAGTGTATGTGAATAACAATGTCCAGGTTGCTTCATTATTCAGGGGGATACCGGATGATCAGTTTGATGAATACGTTAAACCCATTTTTGGGAATCTAAAAAAGGCTTGGAATAATATTCCTTTTGACGTGGTCAATGATGGGGAGGTCACTGCTTTGGCTGGTGCGATGAGCTTAAACGACAATGCCGTGCTTGGTATTGCTATGGGCTCAAGTGAAGCAGCTGGATATGTAAATAATGATGGTAATATAACTTCCTGGCTTAACGAACTTGCTTTTGCACCGATCGATTATAATCCGTATGCGCCCAAAGATGAATGGTCCGGTGACTGTGGTTGCGGAGTCCAGTATTTTTCTCAACAGTGCGTGGGGCGTTTAATCACACCTGCTGGCATTGAAATTGACTCCAATATGCCGCTACCCGAACAGTTGGTCCACGTTCAAACTCTTATGGAGAATGGTGATGACCGTGCGGCCAACATATACCGGACAATTGGTACTTATTTTGGATATGCAATTGCACATTATTCCGATTTTTATGATGTCAAAAATCTTTTAATTCTTGGCCGTGTGACCACAGGGCAGGGGGGGCAGATCATCATTGACCAGGCGAAAGAGGTGTTAAATAAGGAATATCCGGAATTATCCAATGAGATTTTGTTTCACATCCCAGATGAGAGTGAGAAACGTCATGGCCAAGCCATCGCGGCAGCCAGTTTACCAGTATTAAACGATTTGAAATTAAGATGATTTATATTCGGTATTCTAATAAATCACCCCATAATTTCAAGTGCTGACTGGATCGTGAAATTATTTCGGTGAAGCATTCGAGTTATTCAATCTATTTTTTCGTTTTCTAAAACCAGCCGGAAAATAAAATAAAAATATACCTGATAACGCCAACACTAAAATAATTATGCCTACAGCATCCCACACAAATACGCCAATTTTTCCGAAAAAACGACCGCTATATAGATTCAAAATAACGCATTCTAATGGTAATCCATCTCCTCGATAAATATTTTTTATTTCTCTATATAAATTATCGGGAATTTTTTGTTGTATAGACCATTCAACCAAAACTGGATTCGGGGGTAAGGATAAAAACATCATTTTGATGGCTTAAACCGATCTTCGCTATGTCATTCGGAAGTCCAGACTCGGACCAATGAGCTCCACAAGTTTAATCGCTTTCTGGAATTCCCCGTCCTTTGGGTGGGGTCAGAGTTTTTGTGGCTTTGCCATTTAGACTGCTCAGAGATATTCCTTAACTTGAGTTGTACCCGCAACGTCGAGAAAGGAATATTCTAATGAGCAGATTTCGTAAACTAACACATGCTATCTGGCATTGCCAATATCATATAGCTTGGGTTCCTAAGTATCGGTATCGGGTGTTGCCCGGCCCGATACGTGAAGAAACCTATAATTGTATCCAAGTATTCGCTGGTCAGGCGAAGTGCGAGGTGATTGAGCTTAATATACACGTGGATCATGTCCATCTGATAACAATGGTTCCACCTACAGTAGGTTTGGATGCGGAAATGATTCGCAAGTATGTTAAATACCAAGAAAAAAAGGAGCGCGACTCCGAACAACCAGGTTTTGATTTCTAACAAAAAACGATGCTCGCGGGACAACTCTGCGTACCTCCTTTGGGGGTACGCTTTAAGCTCCCCTTAGGGGAGTCAAGTTAATACCTCGTCCTTTGGGCGCGGTTTTTTATTAACAAAATTGACTGCGTAAATGCGACGACTATCAATTCGTCAATTAAAATTGCGCTGAATAGTTGGTCGTCAGATTCATAAACTTTTGCTGATGAAACGAAAAGGTTTCTTTCAACTTTAGTTATCCATTTTCCACTGACCTTGATGATGTGGAAATTTAATACCGTAAATATTGAATATGGTTTCAGAGTTGGCATATCTGGAATTCAAATAGAAGTATTCGGTATGTCTTAACAAGATACCTGTAAGTGAGGTGCCAAGGCCAAAACGCCCTCTGATAAAAACAGCATAGGCTGGGTCATTACGACTGCCAGTTTATCGATTATCAAATAACACCCATATTGCTTTCCTTATTTGAAATCTTATATTTTTGGTCTATATTCCGAAATAGTAAAACTAAATCGGAATAAGCTCCGAATTGGAAGGCAGTAAATGAAGTTGATAAAGCGATTATTAATTATTGATTTGCCGGATAGACAATCCGCTTTTTTATGGGGCCCCAGAAAGACTGGAAAAACTACCTTTCTTAAATCTGAATTCCCGGATAGTTTGGTATATGATTTTTTGAAATCTGACCTCTATTTTGAAATATCCAGGAACCCGGCGAGACTGCGTGAACAGTTGCTCGCGAAAAGAAAATTCACCACGATTTCAAGTCCTGTTATACTTGATGAAGTGCAGAAGGTTCCGTTTTTACTGGATGAAGTGCATTGGCTGATCGAAAATACGGATCTACGTTTTATTTTATGTGGTTCCAGCGCCAGAAAGCTAAAGCGAGGTCACGCTAATTTATTAGGTGGTCGGGCCTGGCGATACGAGATGATGCCTCTTGTTACACCTGAAATCGAAAACCCTGATTTGTTGAGAATTTTAAACCATGGGATGATTCCTCAACATTATATTCAGGATCAATATAAAAGATCGTTGAAAGCCTATGTCATTGATTACCTGAAAGAAGAAGTTTTTTCAGAAGGATTGATCCGAAATATACCTGCTTTTTCTCGATTTTTTGAGGCAATGGGATACTCGCATGGTGAACTTACAAACTATTCTAATATAGCTCGTGAGTGTGGTGTTGATTCAAAGACCGTAAAAGAATACTATCAAATATTAATAGACACGTTTTTAGGTACGATGATTCAGCCGTTTAAAAAGCGCCAAAGTCGTGACGTAATTACTAAAGCATCAAAGTTCTATCTATTTGATGTCGGCGTTGCTGGCGTAATTTCTAAGCGATTTTTAGCAGAAGCCAAAGGCGAATTATTCGGTCGGGCTTTTGAACACTTTATTTTAATGGAATTATTCGCGCATCGGTCCTATAAAGAGCTGGATTACGACATTAATTTTTGGCGTACAAAATCGGGTTTGGAAGTCGATTTTATACTAAATGGTGGTGATGTAGCGATTGAAGTCAAAGGAACCGATAATATTCAAAATAAAGATACTCGATCCTTGAGAGAGTTTATCGATCAATTCAAATCATGCCAGGGTATCATCGTTTGTAATGAGAGGGAGGAAAGACTTCATGGTAAAATAAAAATTCTGCCATGGCAATTATTTCTAACTCGTTTATGGGAAGATGAAATTATAAATTGAAGTAATATTTTCGGCAATTATTGAATAAATTGCATTTGTAGACCCCGGCAATAACCGGCTTCGCCGAGATTTCTTTATCGCAGCGATTGGCAAAATAAGTCCTGCTCATGAACGGGACTTTACTCCGGGCCTTCTAAACTATATATTTAATTGCAACTCGTTTGTAGTCCCGCCTTCAGGCGGAAGTTTCCGGAGAGCTTTAGCGATCGTATAGCGAGACTTACTCGCTGAAGCGTCGTCCAGACTTCCGCCAGAAGGCGGGACTACAAACGCGACACGCACCATATTCGAGATA
>JAJFLO010000148.1 GCA_021772675.1 Verrucomicrobiota bacterium
CAGAATGTTTAGAACAATGCTCGGTGAATCTTTGATATTGTATGCCACAAATGGAACCGACCAAGCATTACCTGACGAGCATCGAAATGAACGCTTGGCAGCATGAGGTCCACCTCAAAAATGAACTGCAAAACTTGAGTAGTAACTTAAAATACAAGTACTTATACAATCAAATGAACGCAAAACCCGGACGTGGTAAGATTTGTAATCCCGTCTTTAGAAGGAAGCCTCAGATGAGATTTAACGAGTCAATAGTAGCACGCACTCGCTAAAGCATCGTTAAAACTTCCGCCTGAAGACGGGACTACAAACTCACGTTCTTCCATGATAATGGCTTCACTGATTATACACTTTTTTGGCAATAGCAACAACTAAAAATACACAACCTATACTATCAAATTACTTATTATGATCCGCACAAACAAATTTCTTGTTAATTCTTCGACACTCATCTCGATCACAGCGATTCTGCTGGCTATGATGGTCGGTCTGACAACGGCTGCGAATGAAATCGGATTCGATGAAACGTTTGCATTAGCAGACGATCGTAGTAAAACGTTGAATCAGCTCATTCCCGGAACTGAGGATTATTACTATTATCATTGCCTCCACTACCAACATACCAGAGACTTTAACGAGGTTAAAAAGCTGCTCGAGCAATGGATAAAACGGTATAATTATTCGCAAAAAGTTCAGGAGATCCGTAATCGCCAGGCGCTGCTTGAGTATTCCCATAAACCTGAGGAAACGCTTAAGCATATAAAAAAAGTGATGAGCTTACAATTCAATCATCAAAAACAGGAACTGGATAAAGAAACGCACCATCCACTCTCCCTGGATCAGCAGCTAATCAGTTGGGATTCACTTAAAAATAAGGCGTTTAGACAGCATAAAAAAAATCTCTATGGGTTCGAGGATTCGGCCTTGGAATATCTTGCCAATCAAAAATTGGCCCCCGACCGACTGCGAGACCTGCTTCAGCGCTTAAAGCGTCCTGATTTTCCTAATCTTCCAGAATTGGTTGTGGCTGATCTAAAACACCAATATAGCCGTGGATTTGGATCTCATCGCATTCATAGGCAACTCTTATTATCTCAGCTTAATCGCTGCCTTAAGCTTATGCCAAAACTTCTTGATAATTCCAGTTTTATCCAAGTTTACCTGACGAAACTCAAACCGGGTGCCGACGCGAATCCAAAGATAGGGGCGAAACGGGGTCAAACCTACGCTGTTGAGTTTTCTGACTTTCCTTTCTCAATTTTGGACTCGACTTCCCTCAAGACTTTCCTCAATTCCTTATTCTGTGCAACTACTTCTTGCATGCGATCACGAGCTCTCGTTAGTCCACTAATCGAAACAGAAAAAGAATTCGCGATATCAGTTAAGCTACGATCATGGGAACAATACTTGCATGCACAATACATTAAGACCTGCCGTGCTAATCGATTCGGCGACTTCCTTCTGATAATTTCTTCCACGTCCACGCCGAAATCTGTTGCTACTATACTACTGACTTCAGCCAACGAAAACGACCGCCGGAGATGATCCAACACCGGTTGCTCGCGATTATCAGCATCCCGCATCAGAAGAAATTCGCGTCGTGCCCAATCCACGAAACTATCGCTGCCAATAATGCTTTGTTCTCGAATATCCTCGAACGGACTCTCTATGTCACGTAATAGCCCTGACTCGACATCTCACGGTAGTTTTTCATTTTCGCCCGCTTAGACTTGCCCCAAGTCGACAAAACTGGCCCGGCATCCATCCAAGCCGGTGTTTTCTTGATGCCGATATAGTTCGGAAAACTCGACCACTCAAACGTCTTCAGGTGATGCAACTTCTCGGCAAGTGAGTATTCAGAAACGCTCTTCATCCGAACCGGATTCAGATGAATGTAACGGACAATTTCGATCGATATAATTCATCCTCCACCAATTAAGCCTTGAAACGGCCCTGAAAAATATGCCCAGACACTCTACGCCTTCGATTCATCGTCACGGTGAACGATGTTAGAAATGCCTGCATAAACCGACTCAAGTTCGCCTGCCGTGTCTGCAGATAGACGTGAAAATGTTATGTTGCCAGTTTCATTATGTGAAGTTTCTTTGATCTTTCCTGCCTATCCTTTAGTTCTTGTCCGTTCTTTTCGCTAGTTTGCACCACATAATTGCAGCAATTATGGGTGAATTGGATCTCTGACAAAAAATTGTGATATTTGTCGAACTGAATTGATTTGATTGTAAATATAACAGGTGATTTGAAAGGCTGAATGAAAGATTATTACGATTCGTTAATTTTGCCGATGCAATATTGACAAAGTCGTTTTTTCCTTCTTCATATTTTGGTATTATGAATAGAAGATATCCTTTCACTCTTTGAGGATTAATCAAAGAGATTCCTTTCGTGGCACCCCATTTATTCAGGCAGTTAATTCTGGATAAATTATCCGTAAAAGTCGATTCTCAATCAAGGAGGTTTTAACAGGGAAGGCTTATATTTTGGGGGAGTTAGAGCGAAATTGAGCAGGAATTCCCATGTATCGAAAATCAATATTTTAATGTAAGAACGCAACGTTTCCCACATATGCCTTTTACTGCCAAACTTTTTCCGACATGCTTGATAAAGGCGATCTGTCAGTTCGAAAATCTGATGAAAGAAGAATGCCAAGAACGTTAATAACAAAAAGTTGAAGCACAGATTTTCTTTTCCATGGCCATAATTATGTTCAATGTGATATCCTTGATTCTTCAAGGTATTGAAGCATTCGTTTTCAATCTTCCACCGACAACGGCCTCCTCGAACGAAACGCTTGATAAGCTGTTTGGAGAGATTAAGATCAGTAATCCAGCTATTTCTAAAATTAATTTTCCCGTTGCCATCTTTGTCAGTTGACACGATCGTATACCGAAAAAAATTTGTGTTTATGGAGTCTTTACTTCCGTTGAGAGGAATATTATTTATCCACTCATAAATATGTGTGCGCTGCTTTTCATCAATAAACTGGATCTCATTAAGTTTATCTGGATTTTGCCCAATAGCATTAAACATAGCAACATGACTGGTTTGCTTGGCGACTAAAATATAATGCATTCTTTCATTGAGGATTATCTTAATAAGAGGCTGTCTGGAAAAAAGATCATCTCCGACAATAATAAGTCCGAGTTGAGGATGATTTTTTCTGATTTTTGGAATTAACCGTTTAGCCGCATTGGTTTCACAATCTTGTTTCTCAGTTCCATCGACATTGCGAATTTCCTCTGGCATTAGAGGAATGACCTGTCGCATATCCGGATGCATAAGAGCACCCTGAAGAACCTTATGAGAATACGTTGTATTTCCGTTTGTATGGTTGGTTATCAGACAGCTTTCACAGGCCACTTCCCCGGAGGCATGGTATTGAGACCCGTCTATGGGGCAAAGGTATAATTCAGGAAGAAACTGGTATTGTTCTAAATGCTTACCTCGTTGTAAGCGCAAGAAACACTCTTTGAAAATGGGGCGGAATTGTTCACTGCCCACTGCATCAACGATATCTCGAAGCTGAGTGTTTTCTGGAATGTTATGGACATCAAAGAGCGTTTTTAAATTATTAAGATTCTGTTCGTCTTCAAGCTGTTTTTGGAACTGCAATAACGAAGGATCTTGAAAATACATACAGGCAAACCCGCACATTATCGCATCATGAATCGAGTAATCAATCTTTGACTGCTGTCGATTGTCTGGCAGCTGGTGCAAATGTGATGAAAAAGCTTTACGCAAACTGGAAAAACTTAGATGTTTTTTTGATTTCATGAACAGCTTTATATAAAGGCGTTAGCTACATGAAATAACAATAAAACATCTACCTATGAAAATCTAGTTTAAAATAAAATATTTTCTGCCACTCATATCTTGTTAATTCTAAGCGGGTTATGGCAAGGGCCTTGTTTCGGTGTTAGAAAGTCACACTATTGTTTTTCTGATAAATCTGACAATTTGTATAGAAAAAGTGGTAATGAAATTGAGTTTTTACATCTCATTTGCAAAATTTTTATAGATGTTGACACTCAATAATTCTAAAATGTGGTTTCCTCTGTTATTGCTGACAAATCACAGCCCATTTGCAAAAAACAGTACGAAAAAGTTACGCGGTTTTCAGAAATTGAATGCCTGAAAAGTCTTCGCCCATAATTGCTGACATAATTGCGTACTTTTTGTAAGCTGTTCCAGCCAATCTAATATACCCGGTCTAAGCCATTTTGGTTTTTTCTTGTTCGGCCTATTGTTGTCTTCTGGTCGACAGGAGTTGATAATTTTTCGTTTCAATTCCATATCGATTTCCGCATATATATTAGTCGTATTAATATCCTCATGTCCAAGCCATAACCTAACCATATTGATTTCATTTCCGGATTGTATGAGATGGACAGCCGTGGTATGGCGAAAGGTGTGCGTGGTCACGTTTTTCTTCTTCAGATCGGGATGAGTTTGACTTGCTTTGCCTGCATACTTTTGAACGATATAGCGTATTCCAAAGCGGGTAATTGGCTCTCCATTTCGATTGAGGAAAAGTTGCTATTCGTCAGGATTTTGAGAGTGACGGTAATCGAAATAAGTTTTTACCGCCGTCACTGTTTCAGGCCACAATGGACATCGCCGCTGTTTTTTTCCTTTCCCGTGAATAAGGACTTGCGGAGCCGACGAGTCAAGTTGAATATCCTCCAGCGTGATATCAACAACTTCCTGAGCGCGAGCTCCGGTATTGTATAAGAGTAATAGTAACGCGTTATCGCGCAGGCTATCGCGATGAGTTCCATCGACGGAATTAAAAATTGCCTTAAGTTCGTTTTTGTCAAGGTCGTCAATGACTTTGCTTTCGCATTTTTTTGATGGTATAGCACAGATTTGCTGGCATTGTTTCAATAGGACAGGATCTTCTTTTGCAAGGAAACGGAAAAATGTTTTTATAGCTGCCAGTCGCGCATTTCTGGTTTTAATTGAGTTTCCGTCCTTTTGCTCTATAGAATCCAAAAATGAGAGGATGAGTCGGTGCTCAAGATCTTCATAGCAGATCATCTCAAGATGTTTATTGAGGTTTTCTGCCGCGAATCGCAAAAGTAGTTTCATGGCATCTGGATAAGCCGCAATAGTATTTTGAGCCAGTCCTCTTTGAAGCGTTAAGTAAGAAATAAAGAACCGTTGCATATAATCGGCGATGGAATGTGTTTTGGAGTTTTTCATGGTTGTTTTCCTTCAATTTTTGATGGTTTGACAAACAAATGAGTGAAACCGTTGATTGGCCTGTTCAAGCAACTCGGAAGTCGCGTGTATATACACTTGAGTAGAGCGGATATCGATGTGGCCCATATAAGTAGCCAGAGCAGGTAAACACCCCTGCAGATCCTTTCCCTGGCGATACCATTGCAAAAGTCGATGGACGGCAAAGGTGTGGCGTAAATCATGAATCCAAGGTCCTGGAGTCTTTGGCTTACGTAGTTGACATTGATTAAGAAGGATACGAAACGTGTTATAGACGGTGTGCGGGTTTAATCGTCTTTGTTTCAAGTTTATAAATACGGGTGCATCTGCCCCTCGAGGCGGAATTTTTCGTCGTTTTTGGAGATAGATTTGTAATTTTTTAGTCGTGGTTCTTGAGAGTGGTACCCATCGGTCCTTACGAAATTTTCCTTTCCGGATATAAAGTAGTTGTGAGGGCAGATCAAGGTCGTTGATGGTCAAATTGATGGCTTCACTGAGTCTCAAACCAGTGGTGTACAGGAGTCCGAAAAACGTGGTATAGGTATGAGGTCGCATCGAAGCTTGAGGCAGAAGGTTCGTTGCGGCGTGGAGGATTTCAGTGATTTGATCTGGTGTATAAATGTAGGGGATTCGTGAAGGCACCGCATGAGGATGATACAGAGGCTCAGGGATATAGGAATTGGGGGTTTCCTGCGCTATATACTGACAAAATTGTCGAACAACACAGAGTCGATTTTCCTGGGTTCCGGGATGTAAATAAGAGATGCTTTGAAGATATTGATCAATGATCTCATGGGTGATGAGGTCTTTTGAGAATGCGGTGGTAAGCAAGAATTTGTCAAAATATAACAGGAGTTTAATTTGGCTGTCATAGTCGGTTCCTGAGAGTCGGCGAAGGGCGATAAATTGATTCATTTGGCCCGCGAAGTGAGTTTGAAATTTAGGAGTTAGCATAATGATTCCTCCGGCCATTCTAAAGGGAC
>JAJFLO010000149.1 GCA_021772675.1 Verrucomicrobiota bacterium
TGGGATAATAATCCTTGATGATTATATTAATCGTACTCTTGAATTAAATTTCAGTTGCTAATCGAAGAGCGGTTTACCGGCAGGTACGCTCCGTTCTGTTGGGAGGGGGTGAGCCTTTGGGCTCACTTCCTACCAGATTCCTACTTTGTTCGATTAATCCTGGCGAGCTGCACCGATGTCCCGCATCCTGCATTAAGCAGGTAAACGAAGTGGCAACCTTCAGTTTGCTTTTTTAGTTTCTCAGTAGGAAATACCATGCTGAAGCGTGCACTCCAAAGCCATTCAAATTGACTTTATCGAGAATGTTATGCATTGCTCAAGATTTGAACATGCACTCTAGTACGTTTTATTTTTGTATCTAATTTTCAGTATCAGCTTCTTCCATTAATAAGTGTATTGACAATTCTTACGTACGGCTCTGGAACAGTCATTTGTCGGACTAAGGTCGTGAACAATCCTGCGCCAAGTAATGCTGATCGGCCCAGGTTGTGATCAATGACACTGACGCCATAATCAATGTCTTCCGGGAGAATACAGCATAAATCAGGATATCGTGCCATCGCCGACCATTTCGCTGCAGCCAGGACTAGCGGGAAGGAAAATAGTAGTGACTTTAGTCCAATAAAGAAACTCAGATTATAATAGGTTGGTCCGAAAAATTGGAAGCTTTCTAATCGTAATTTTACTAGATTTATATAAAGAGACCAGTTTATGTCGTCCAGGTTTGCTATGGGCATGTTAAACAGTTTATTTTTATCAAGGATGGCATCAGGATGTTCCTTTCCCAATTCCCTCAAATTTCCTTTAGCAAACATTATTTTGGACATTGCTTTTAGTCGATTGAGGCGAGAACTCATTCCTTTGCCAATAACTTCTTCATCGCGTCGAAGGTAGGAAATAAACACATTCAAAAAACGCCATCGTTCCGGGAGATTCAGCGGTTTGATTTTTAGCAGGTCGATCTTGTTAATACTTCGCTGGAAGAACGATGGAATTATTTCATCAACATCGATCTGTTTCAGAAAATCCGCATCAAGTTTTTCTAATCGGTATGCTGAAATAATTGATGCGACCAATTTTCTGTCAGATGACAGATCAATTGCATCGAGAAGGTATTTGATGAATCCAGCTATAATTATTCTAATTTCGTTCACAGATAGATCATCTAGGACGTAATCATCAAATCCGCCTGTTAATCCCATCTCATTAACATAACCCTTTATCGTTTTGAGTGAGGATGATATAGGGTTGCCATAATTCTGACGTACTGCCGGGCAGTCAAATCGACCGATGACTGAAATATTTCCCGGAAATGTAGTGGCGATGTTATAGGGATAAATCCGGCAGCCCTTCGGTTTGGAATTTATGCCGAATCGCCCATGGATTTTACACATGTTATTTGAGGTGTTGAGGTAAATACAATGACCCTCTTTGGCATGGGCAATATATTTATAACCATTGATTGTGGTTGTTACCTCATTGGGTATCCTGTCACTGTCATCCCATTCGAAACCTTCGAGACGCTTTATCTCATCCTCTGATAATGCAACATGCCAGCGGCGGCAGCATTCACCACAACCAGTACAGGAAAACTTCCAATCGGGAATGCTGATTTTTGTGCTATTTTTTTTCATCGATGAGTTGTTAGTAAACAGTGAAACGTGATCAGTATACAGCTAAAAAATAGTGGAGAGTTAGCAGTATTGAATGGATCATGCTGCGCTTTTTACTGGACGTTTCTTACTTTATTACTACTGTTTACTGATCACTGCTTACTGTTCATTTATTCTTTTTCGCCCATGAATCTCTTAATGCGATTGTGCGATTAAAGACTAATTGTTCTGAACTGGCGGAATCCGGATCGACGTTGAAATAGCCTTGTCGTTCGAATTGGAATCGGCTGCCCACAGACGCATCTGCCAGACTCGGTTCTGCCTTGCAATTTGTCAGAATTTCCAATGATGCTGGGTTAAGAAATTTTTCATATCCATCATCATCTTTTACCGCATCAGGTTCTTCAACTGTAAAGAGGCGGTCGTAAACACGGACTTCGGCGTCAACTGCCTGTCGCGCTGATACCCAATGAAGGGTGCCTTTTACTTTTCGTTTATCCGGAGATGAACCACCGCGAGTTTCCGGATCGTAGGTACATCGCAATTCGATGATTTCCCCGGTTTCTTCATCCTTAACCACTTGGGTACAGGTAATATAATAGGCGTATCGCAATCTGACTTCTTTACCGGGTGTTAATCGAAAAAACTTTTTGGGTGCATCTTCAAGAAAGTCGTTTTGTTCGATATAAATTTCTTTTGAAAATGGTACTTTTCGACTGCCCATTGATTCATCCTCAGGGTTATTGATGGCGTCCAATTCTTCGACCTGATTTTCGGGATAATTTTCGATAACTACTCTCAATGGATGTAATACAACCATGACGCGCTTGGAGGTCGTATTTAAATCATCACGAACACAGTGTTCAAGTAAAGCAATATCCGTTGAGCTATTAAATTTCGTAATGCCAATTTTATCACAAAAATTCCGTATTGAGTTTGGTGAATACCCTCGTCGCCGTAATCCGCAAATTGTTGGCATTCTCGGATCATCCCAGCCATGAACTAATTTTTCTGTTACGAGTTCCAAGAGTTTTCGTTTACTCATGATGGTATAGGTTAGGTTCAATCGAGCAAATTCAGTTTGTTGAGGTCGGGATTCCAGCTCAAGTGCATGAATAAACCAATCGTATAAAGGCCGATGAATCTCAAATTCAAGGGTACACAGCGAATGGGTTATATTTTCAATAGAATCCGATAGTGGATGAGCATAATCGTACATCGGATATATATGCCATTTGCTGCTTGTTCTATGGTGGGATGCGTTAATGATCCGGTAAATCACTGGATCTCGCATATGTAAATTGGGATGACTCATGTCAATTTTTGCCCGTAATACATACCGGTTTTCTTCGAATTTCCCAGCTTTCATTCCGCTGAAAAGCTCAAGGTTTTCGGTTGCCGAGCGATTGCGATGAGGACTGTTTTTTCCCGGTTCGGTTAGAGTTCCCCTGTACCCTTTGAATTCTTCAGATTTCAGTTCGCAGATATATGCTTTTTCTGTATTAATTAATTGTACAGCCCATTCATATAACTGGTCGAAATAATCGGACGCATAAAACATGCGCTCCTGCCAATCAAATCCGAGCCATTTTACATCCTCCTTGATTGAATCGACATATTCCACATCTTCTTTTTCTGGATTTGTATCATCAAAACGCAGGTTACATAATCCTGTAAATTCAGCGGCAATACCAAAATTCAGGCAAATTGATTTAGCGTGACCAATATGAAGATAACCATTCGGTTCAGGAGGAAATCGAGTATGAACTCGACCACTGTATTTGCCCAATTTTAAATCGTCCGTTATTTTACTGCGAATAAAATCTGTTTTCGTGGCATTTTCATTTTCGCCCATTGTTTGTCCTTTCTTAACAAAACACGTTTTTTATACTGCAAACAGTAGATTTTTTGACATTTACTTGTCCTTTCAGGCAGACATTTTGCCAAAACCTGTCGAACATTAATTGATGTCAGTATAAATAACAGGTGTATTCAAAGCAATTCAGTGTTAAATTTCAGTTTAATAATCTTGCAGCTTAAATATTAGAATGCATTCTATGTTTTTAAATATAAATTTTCAATAATCATGTTCTATCTGATGAAATTTACTTATCTTTGATTATTGTTCTACATAACGGATAACGATTCTCCCGTCTGCATTCTACATAACTTTGCCGGACTTCGACGATAACTAAATAAGAATAAACGTTACCGTTCACAGGGTTCAAAGTTCAAGGGTTCAATGGTTGGAAACTATGAACATAAAGCCATGTTGCAGAGTTGTTTCTTGAAGGTTTTTTGGTCTTTAACACCTGAACCTTGAACCTCTGAACCGTGAACGGTTACGAATAAACACTATGCCAATAGACAAAAAAGATGCGATAAACCTATTAGAAGAAATTGCGTTGCTTCTAAAATTAAAGGGAGAAAACCCATTCAAGATTCGTGCTTATGAAAATGGTGCACGTATTCTATCTACGATGGATGTAGATTTCTCTGAATTTGTGTTGTCGGGTGAGATCGCAAAGACAAAGGGATTCGGGAAGGCACTTGTTGAAAAGTTAACGGAATTTGTAAAAACTGGAACGCTGCAATATCTGGAAAATTTGCAGGGTGAATTTCCAGATTCATTGTTCGAAATCATGAAATTACGCGGTGTGGGACCTAAAAAAATCAAGGTATTCTATGATGACCTGAACATTGTGACGGTTGATGAACTTGAAAATGCGTGCCTTGATGGGCGGATTGCATCCCTACCTGGTATGGGGGAAAAAACAGCAGAAACCATTCTGGATTCAATTAAGAAATCCCGTCAATATGAATCATTCTTTCTTTACGCAAATGCCCGCAAAACCGCCGATGAAGTTGTTGAATATCTTAATCTTCTCCCATGTGTACAGGAAATCGAAATTGCTGGGAGTTTGAGACGATTCAAAGAAGTCACAAAAGATATTGATATCATTATTGCATCTGACAAACCAGAAGATGTAATGAATCATTTTGTTAAATATGAACTCATTGATACCGTGGTAGCGAATGGGACGACAAAATCATCCGTTATATTGTCTGACGGAATGCAAGTTGATTTGCGCATTGTTGGTCGTGATATTTTTCCTTTTGCGCTTCATCACTTTACTGGCAGTAAAGATCATAATGTCGCGATGCGATCCAGAGCGATTTCTATGGGATATAAAATAAGCGAATGGGGTTTGTTCAAATTAGAAGAAGGAAAAAAGGATCAATTAATTCCATGTCAAAATGAAACGCAGTTTTTTAGGGAGCTTGAATTAAACTACATTCCACCGGAATTGCGTGAAAATATGGGCGAAATTGAGTATGCCAATCAAAACGAAAATTTTGATTTGGTTGAACTTACCGATTATAAAGGTGTATTGCATTGCCATTCACATGGTTCTGATGGGCGGAATAGTGTGGAGGAATTAATTGAATATGCACTCGGACTTGGTCATCAATACCTCGGGATTACTGACCACAGTAAATCATCATTTCAGGCAAATGGATTGAGTGTTGATCGAATATTGAAACAAATTGATTTAGTGAATAAAATGAAGGTCAAATACTGCAATCAATTTACAGTGTATTCAGGTATAGAATGTGATATTTTGAAAGATGGATCATTAGATTATGAAGACCCTATTTTGGAAAAACTCGATTTTGTTATCATTTCAGTTCATAGCAGCTTTACGCTGGATAAGGCTTCCATGACGTCACGGATCATAAAGGCAATTGAACATCCGAGTTCTCGAATTCTTGCTCATTTGACAGGTCGGCTTCTTTTGAAAAGAGATGGATATGAGATTGATTTAAATAAAGTTATTGATGCGGCTATCCAAAATAACGTTGCAATTGAATTGAACTGTAATCCGCAAAGAATGGATATGGACTGGCGACATTGGCATCGCGCGATTGATCGTGGTGTAGTATGTAGTCTAAATCCTGACGCACATTACTTAAATCATTTTAATTTTATTGATGATGGAATAAAATGTTGTCAAAAGGGGTGGTTGAGCGCAGATAATATATTAAATTGTTGGGAAGCTGAAAAAATAAACCGATTTTTTGAAAAATGAGTATTTCAATATGACATTAAAAAATGAAACATGGTTTCGGGTGTCTGGATAAAATAAAACCGACTTCTGAATGCAGAAACCCGAAATCTAAATTTCTACCATATTTTAAGTAGCGACCTTAGCCGGATTAATTCATCCGGCTTCGTTACGAGAGTGCTTAGCTTACATTAGATCAATGAGTTATGTAGGTTCCGAAGGTGAAGGAATAGTGAATTATTTCAAGTCTTTGGGTTCTTCGCAACTCGTTGATATGGAATGAAATATGCGCACACAGTAGAAGCCGGATGAATTAATCAGGTTAGCCGATTGATAATAAAGGAAACTTTATTCGGGCAATAGGCCTGTTTGTAGTCAAGCGAGTCATCACTGTCTTAGAAATTTGAGATGCATGACAACACTTTTTACATCCGCCGCGGCGGATTCCTAAGAAACAGCCCGGATTTTTATGATTTATTGTTTACGTTTAACTTCAAGCATAATTGTCCTTATAATTTTAGAGTGTGTATTCAAAATGTGAGTGACTTCGGGAATTCTTGGGGTTGATGCAGAGTAATGCAGTTTATGTGAAGCTTCACATAAGAAATGTTGAACTAAACCGCTTCGCGGAGTGTCTGCCCTAATCCGAGCCGCCCTTGGCTTCGCCTTTTCCTCGCCAATCCTTACGCCCAATCGCACCTTGCTGTAGATTACCACCAAAACTCAGTAGATCGGACAGACAGAACGCCTTGGAGTTTCTATGGTTGTAAAGTTCGTATTTAGAAAATTATTTACGGACATTCAAAAAAGTGAATATGAAAATAAATGAGCAGGCGGTTATGTTTAGTTTACGACCAA
>JAJFLO010000150.1 GCA_021772675.1 Verrucomicrobiota bacterium
TATTATGCATCGACAGTTGGAGAACATGCGACAGAAACGGTTATACGTGAATATATCAAGAACCAAGGAAACACTGGGCAATATAAACAATTGCACAAAGAGAAGCTCAGTGACAGGCAACTAACATTGTTCTGAGGAGGAGATACCCCGTCCGCTTGCGGCAGGGTAGTTCATTTATACTCAAGGATGGTTGCGCCATAGGTAAACCCACCGCCGAAACTACAGAGTCCCAGATGATCATAATTTTCTAAATCAGGAAAGATATCATTAAGAGCAAGAGGTATTGTATTGGATGAGGTATTTCCGAGTTGTTCAATATTACAGAAGACTTTTTCGTCAGTAAAATTCAACCTACTTTGAATTGCCTGAATGATTCGCTTATTTGCTTGATGGGGGACAATCAAGCTAATTTCATCAAGATTGATATTTTCATTTTTTGCTGCTTTGCCGAGAATCATAATCATTTTTCGAACTGCTTCGGTGAAGAGTTTTTTTCCATTCATCCGGATGGTCTCTTTACTATTTAATAGAGGAACAGCCAACACTTCTCCACATTCTGGGCTGGATCCCAATAATGGACGTTTTACATACAATTGTTTTTTACTTCGATCCAGATGGTTATGACCATTGATTAATGTTGCTGTTGCGGCATCACCAAAAATAAATGCCGAATCATAATTTTCGGCATCAACCAGGCGCGATAGAATTTCGGTTGATACGATCAAAACACGACCTGACGGAGTACCCTGAAGATAATCATAAGCGGATTGTAATGCATACAGGTAAGCGGAACATGCCGCATTAATATCGTGAGCCTGTGCATTGACATCCTCATCTTCTCCTGCGAGTTCGCTTAATAATCGACATGCAAGAGACGGCGTGATCAGATCTGGGGTTCCAGTTGATACAATCACCATATCGATATCTGCGGCAGTCAAGCCTTGTTCGTTTAAAAGGGATGCTGCTGCTACCACAGCCAGACTGAGGACAGATTCATCATCATCAGCATAAAACCGACTTTCGATACCCGTTGCCCGGACAACATCATCTGCAATTTTTCCCGGAAATGCCTTTAATAATTCATCATTGCTTACTTTTTTTGATCCCAATTTCGTACCGATTCCAGCAATTGCCAGGTCATGTTGACGTCGAGCGCCTTCCGGAATTGCCAATTTTGGTTTGGTGTCAACGCACCGATGGATCAATGCCTTTCCATTAAATTTGTGTTGTTCAACAGGTTGGGAATATTGATCACTTATTAATTTCAAAATCGGAGTTCCGACGTCGCAGTCATTTTCCTCTTCAAGGAGAATTTCAGTGATTTCTCCATCACAGGGAGATAACAATTCGGCACTGGCTTTATTTGCTTCATAACTGGCCAACAATTCACCTTTTTTGATCTGGTCTCCCACATTAACATACCATTCAATAATCCTCACAGTACTGTCAGATGGACTGGTACCGATGGCATTAATATAATTGAAGCCATCATCAATGACTTCAGGGAATTCCCATTCAAGTTCCAGATTTAATAGTTTACATGCAGATTCAACAATACGTTTATACGATGGTAAAATCTCCAATTGGTTTGTGAAATTACAGGGGATATAAGTATCCGGGCGGGTAACACGCGCAACCTTTACACTGTGATCTAGAGCTTCACTAACTGTCGCAATGACTTCTGCACCCATTCCGCAGCTATGATTATCTTCATGAACGACAATCAAGTGTCCTGTTCGTTTAGCGGACTTTATCACCATTTCTTTATCCCACGGTGCAATAAAGCGCAAGTCAATCAATTCAGAACCAATACCAGATTTTTCAAGGGTATTTATCGCCTCTTGACAAATGCTAACTGTATTTCCATAGGCCACAAATGTAATATCATCTCCAGTCTGAATCTTTCTGCCAGAACCAATGGCAGCAATATGTTTATTCAGGTCGTTTGATGTTGCATAGGCCTTTTCATTTAAACAGGCTTTTGGATAAAAGAAAATTGTCGGGCGTCCCGATTTAAACGCGGCATTCAACAAAGCTGCTGCATCGCCTGCTGTTGCAGGCATCATCACATCTATTCCAGGAACGTGAGCAGCAATTGATTCCATAGTTTGCGCGTGAAATGTACCAAGTCCAGGTCTAAAGGCTCCACAGGCGGCCATGATAATCATCGGGCATTGCCAGCTGCCATCTGTCCTCCAATGCATACTTCCCATTTCCGAGATAATCTGGTTAAATGCAATGGGTAAAAAATCAGCAAATTGCAAGAAAGCCACAGGCATTTCTCCTGCGAGAGCACGCCCTATAGCAGTACCAACAATAGTTGCCTCACACAATGGCGAATTTCGTACTCTGTCAGGATATGCAGTGCTTAGACCTTTGGTTAAACCAAAAACATCCCCTTTGGGATCTTCTATATCCTGTCCATACAATGATACTAACCTATTATTCCTTAAATGTGAGCCAAGAACATCTCTAATTGCCTCAAGCATCGTTAAATCATAATTTTCACCGTCCCCAGAATATTCCGTTATGCCAGGCCGTAATTCTTTAACTAGATCTCTGTGGGCAGTATAACAGCATTGCGGGTCGGGGTTGCGAAAAACGGTTTCTGCAGTGATGCATACATCCTTTTTAATTTCAGTTTCTATTTTCTGTAGAAAATGTTCTTCGATATCGTTAAGAATTAGGTGTCTTCTGGTCGTGTTTACAGGATCGAATTTTTTGTTTGCCGAACTAATTTCCCCTTCACTTCGATAAATCCGTTGATCATCTGCATTGGTATGATTAGAGAGGCGCTGGACTTTCATTAACACAATGCGAGGTTTGCGGTCCATGCGCATAGTGCCGACTAACTTGTCAAAAGTAGAATAGCTATCAAGCAGATTGCAGCCATCTAATTCAACAATTGGAATTCCACAAAACTCTGTCGATTTACAATCTGGATGATCATAAAAGGTTTGCTTTTCGGTAAAGGTAGAAATTGCCAAGCCATTATCTTCGATAACAAAAAGGACAGGTAATTTATGTCTGACAGCCTCGGCAATTGCTTCCAGGTATTCTCCTTCTTGCGTACTGCCATCTCCAGCTGCGCAGAGAACGATTGGTTTTTCAGCTTTGTGTTTTATGGCCATTGCCACGCCGACAGCTTGAAGCGCATTATTGCCAACGGGGCCGACAAGGCTCAAAATATTGAATTCTCTCGCGCTCAAATGCGCACTCATCTGTCGACCACGGGAATGAGAGCCATCTTTGCAGAACAAACCCATAAAAAACATCTCGGTAGTAATCCCGCGTGCTAACATCAAGGATTTGTCACGGTAATGACAATGAAGATAGTCTGCATCTTTAAGATGTGGATTCAACGCCACCATTGATTCGTGTCCGGCCCCAGAGACATGAAAAAATGCTTCTCCTCTATTTACATATTCCAACTCTAGTTCATCAATACACCTGGACCGGTACATATCCCGGTAAAGGTTAACTACGATATCGATACCTATAAGTTTATCAGATAAAATGGCTTTGTCCAAAATTTCTCGAATTCTCCAAAATTAGTAACATTTAAATGCCCTGAATCTAAACCACAACACCAACTAAATAAAATGAAATAATGCAAATTCATTCAGATGGTATTCTAATTGTACCTAAAATTGGTATAGCGTTTTCGTTTACATGCTGATTGAATCCAGATAATACGCTTTATTTTATTCAGTGCTTATTGTTTGATTTACTGGGCAAAACTCGGTTTCAAGTTTGTGTGTTCAGTTATTTTGTATTTTTTCTATAACTCCTTACAAGAATCAAATTTCCTACGATATCTGTCTCGCCATCCTGTCACTTCCGTGGTAATTCAACGAAAGCGGAAGCCAAGAGTGAACTGTAGTTCACGGAGGATTAATCAAGGCCGCACCGTGAGCTCCAAAATAATTTAGTAAGAAGATGAGATACGTTGCTAACCTGATTAATTCATCTGGCTTCTACTGCGTGTGCATATCTCACTTCATATAAGCGAATTATGATTGAAATAGTTCACTATTCCTTCACCTTGGAAACCTGCATAACTCATTGATCTAAAGAAAGCTAAGCACTCTCGTAACGAAACCGCATGAATTAATCAGGCTAAGGAGCTGTCCATAAATAAATTATGCATCTGGCATTCCATTTTTGATTCATCGTTATACGATTCTCAATCACAAATTACTCGAAATAGCTCGCTATTCCTGTGGATTCATTTAATCGGATCGAAAAACTCTAAACCAAATCTGAACCCGAATATGTTCAACTTATTTATGGACAGTTCCTAACCTACATTATGCATAAACTTTTGTAGCGAGAGTCATCAGATTGCTTGAGATCAGTGAGTTATGAATTTCATTTGCGTGCAGAAATAGTGAACTATTTCGAACCAAAAGATCTTTATAACTCGTTGATTTCATATGATATAATGACTCGTAATAGAACGTTTATCCATAATCCAAGCTAATGATTATTTTTCTGATTTCTTTCCAATCTACCAGTATTATTAGTTTGATCAAGTAGTTGTGTTTTTTCAAAAATCCATATCCACCTATAAGGCAAATTGGCAATGTTAAAAATATCAAGGATGCCAGTTTACAAGATTGATCGACCGTTTAATAAAATTAATTCATGCAATCCAAGGTGCAGGATATGTTCGTGAAGATTATTTAACCGCTATATTTCACTACAGCACTATAAATGGAATAAACATTATTAATTCTTAAAATGTTGAATCACGAAACCTATGTTTCATCATCAACAAAATACGATAATATTCGATTGAAGATTATTTGTGAAGAAAAAATTTGAAGGTCAAATTACATTTACTTAAAAGAGGCATATATTGATTGAAATTTTTTACTTAATTTATATAAATCGAAGGGAGTCCTGGTGAATATTAAACGTTATGTGTTAGCATTTATTGGAGTCTTTTTTACAGTTTTTATATGGGACTTTTTGATTCATGGTGTGCTTTTGATGCAGGTGTATGAACATACCCAGCATCTTTGGAGAACACAAGAAGAGTCGAATATGCTCTTTATGTTTCTGAGTCAAGTTATATTTTCACTTGTATTCGTTTTTATCTATACGAAGCACAGTAGGGCAGGCGATTCGGGAGAGAGTGGGGCGAGCTTTGGCCTTCGTATCGGGTTGCTTTTAAGTGCAATTGAACTTGGTAAATATTGTTATATGCCGGTCCCATTTGCGCTCGTTGCAGTTTGGATATCGAGTCAGGCCATCAAAGGTATTCTGGCTGGAGTGGTTACTGCTAAAATCTATGGTAATTAGTCCTGCATCAATGCTCCCCCAAATTAGCGTTAACCCACATTTCTCCAGCGTTAAAATACTGAAATGACGCAATCTAAGTTTTCTCGTTGCGACGTTGGTGAGAAAACCTGGCTAATTGTTTGTAATCCGTTTGTTAATAGGGCAGGTTACGACCATATCGTATTGGATTATCCTGAAATAGGTATGTCGTTAACAGCGTTTTTTCGAGCAGACCGTTTCAGTGAATTACAACCGTGCTAAACCTTTGCACCATCACTCACTCGACAGACTGCTATGGGAGAGTGGGCAATTGGGATACATTTTTTCAACCCATCGAACATTCACAATCATTAGGTTTATGGATATTACACATTTACGTCTGGGAACATTAGTTATATCTGTTTTTGTCGGAGTCTGGTTATTTATCGTTTCACGGTATATCCGAATTCCGGCAATTGTTCTATTATTAGTTGGCGGTGTTGTTTTAGGACCAGAGGGATTATCTTTAATTGATCCTAAGTCTCTTGGTCAGAGTCTGCGGTTAATTATCTCGCTTTGTGTTGCTATCATATTATTCGAAGGTGGTTTGTCATTAAAACCTGAAGGATTTAAAAAGGCGCCAAAAGTCATCTGGAAACTCTTGACGATTGGCGTTGGAATTACCTGGCTTGGAACCGCAGCTCTCATTCATTTCTTGTTAAACTTTCCTATACCAATCGCACTGTTATGCGGTAGTCTCGTTATTGTGACTGGACCGACGGTTATTGCGCCATTGCTGAATCGAATCAGCGTTAAGGAAAAATTGTATCACATCTTGCACTGGGAAGGTGTGTTAATTGATCCGATCGGTGTCTTTATCGCCATTTTGTGTTTTGAATGGTTGAGTATTGAGGGAAGTTTTATAACCCATATTGGACATCTAAGCTATCGACTGATCGTCGGAATCGTCATTGGTGTCGTTGGAGGGCTGATTTTAACCTTTCTATTACGCAAAAAAATTATTCCGGAACAACAGGTCAATATACTGGTTTTTGCCACAGCTTTATTTCTATTTGGAATATCGGATACGGTTGTTCATGAAGCCGGTATCTTAACGGTAGTAATAGCAGGTCTTGTTATTGGCTGGACATCACCGCCGCAACTTAAACATATCAAAAAGTTTAAGTCTGAACTAACCGAAATTTCAATCGCATTAGTTTTCATACTTCTTGCTGCAAATCTTGAGCTGCATCAATTTTCACAATTTGGCTGGAAAGTATTGCTAGTTATTTGCGGTGTGTTGTTTATCGTTCGTCCATTAAGTATCATGGTATGCACAAAAGGGTCTCAACTTCGATTGAATGAAAAATTATTTTTATCCTGGATTGCACCTCGCGGAGTTGTCGCGGGTTCAATGGCATCATTATTTGGATTACGATTATCAATACAGGGTGACCCAAACGCGGTTTTTCTGGAAACGTTCACCTTTAGCATAATCGCGACTACGATAATTTTTCAAGGACTAACCGCTGGCAAAGTTGCCCGCTGGTTAAATGTCGAAGAACCTGAAAAGAAGGGATGGCTTATTATAGGTGCACACCTTTTTTCACGAAAAATTGCATCGTTTATCATGAAAACAACCAATGGTGTATGTGTACTGATCGATACCAATGAAGATGCGGTAAAAGAAGCACAAAATGAGGGATTTATCGTAATTCAGGGAAATGCGTTGTCGACAGATATCCTACCTCTCGAACAGATGTCTTCAATGGGCAATTTACTTGCATTGACCGATAACAGGGACTTAAACCAACTGATTTGTGAGAAATGGTCTGAGATTATCAATCGTCATCATCTGTTTAGATGGTCATCTAGATCTGCCCAAGACGAAAAGGAAATTGGCGGAATGGGTAAACCGTTGTGGTCAACTATACCCAAACCCTCTCAGGTGGCATACGAATTAAAGAACATGAATATTAATTGCCGCCAACTCAACGACAACGAATCCTTTGCACAATCTTCAAAAAATGAACGATTGATATCTGTTTCCAAAGGAACGTTATACTTTTCGGAGGAAATTCCTGATGATGTTAAACCGAACGACGTATTTGTATTTGAACAATTGTCGTTAAATTTACTTGGGTTGATAAAACGAAATCAAATCTTTTTTCTTGATTATGAAGATTATGAAAAGTTATTAAGTACTCTGCTCAATGAGATTGAACAAATCTATCCAGACATTATTAATGATACACTAAAAGCAGAATTATTAGAACGTGAGGTGAAATTTCCGTCAATACTTGCAAATCGAATTGCGGTACCACACACCCGATGTTCATCATTGACTGAATCAATTTGTGCCATCGTACAACTGAAGCGTGAGATTCATTTAAAACCACCCAACGGCGGAACTATTCGAATATTATTTCTCTTATTTACGCCCGAGGATAAGCCTGAACAACATTTAAAGTTGCTTGCTGAAATTGCCAAGATTGCTTCATCACCATCGTTTGTCGATTCACTTATTAATGTAAATTCAATTGATGAATTAATACAGAAATTTAAAGGTATTGATGCAAAAATTGAATGACGGTTTTAATTCATCGCACGAAGCTCATAAGGTAACCTGAATCGTGATCTTACTCTTAATCTTAATCCTGCTTTTAGTCAATTCCCCTGATCAGGGAGGATTACTATTAGGAGCAAGAGTAAGTAACGAAAATAGACATTGCTCGTTTGGATACGCACTCTCACTATCAATACTGCCCCATACCAATGAAGATTCAATTGACAAAATGAACCTGAAGAAACCGGTAAGAATCCCTGCTGGATTAGAACGTGTCAGAAATTATGGGCGAATTTTCTTTGGCATTTAATCCCGGAACCTTTATAATTTTTCCGTACAGTTTCCGTATCTTCACTATATGGACAGTCGTGGATGCCGACGTTTGGAGTTCCGTCTTTAGACGGGTATTTTTACTCAGAATCCGTTCTGCTCCTCAGCGGGATGGAACCTCAGGCAACCGATAATTCGATTGTAGAGGAATTTGTATTCTATGCCATTGAATTTTTTATTTTATATAAAATTACAGTATATCTCGAATAAGGAGCGTGTCTCGTTTGTAGTACCGTCTTCAGGCGGAGGTTTTAGGAGAGATTCAGCAATCCGACGGTGAGACGCCCTCGCTGAAGCGTCGTTGAGACTTCCGCCTGAAGGCGGTACTACGAACGAGCTGCGATTAAATTTATAACATAGGAGAATCGGAGTACAGTCCTGCTTGTGAGCAGGATTGATTTGTCGACGATTAATAAGCCTTAGGCATGCAAGTATAAGAGGAAACATTAAATTCAGTGATGGTAAGTTTAGAGTTCCGCTTTTAAGCGGTGTTTTTATAAAGTCCGTCTAAAGCTGGAACTCGAAACTCATGCTGGCAAAAGTATAACAAAGTGTTTTAAGTTTCAACGGTGCAGTTTTCAATACTGCTATACGGCATCAATTTTGGTGCTGAAAGCGCACAAATACAATATGAAACATAGTTTCAGGAGAATTTCAAACTCACCGACGTAGGTTTCAGACACCTGAACACTGAAACCTAAACTATACTAAGCTTCAATGGAGGAAATCTGTGATTCCCAAAAACAGTTACTCAGGAAAAAGGGCATATCTAATTATCCTTGGACTCTTGATTTTGTGTGCGTGTGTCAAAAAACAGCCTACAAGAAGAAGTTCACAGATCAATGCCCTTGAAAATGCGACGGGTCTATCTGCACAATATCTTATGAAGAGCGTTGATGAAACGGGGATGTTTACGTATCGCATCAATATGGATTCTACCATAGGGGTGAAGAATAAATATAACATCTTACGCCACGCCGGCGCCATATATTCGATGGTCATGTATTGTCAGTTAAATCCTGATGCCGACATGATGATTGCAATAAATAGGGCAGGTAAATATCTGCAGGTTGAGTCTATCCGCCCTTTGCCTGCTAAGGATGATATTTTCGCGGTTTGGTCAGATCCAATGATCAATCAAAGCGGCAAGCCACTCCAGGCAAAACTGGGAGGCACTGGCATTGGTCTTGTGGCGTTATTGAGCATAGAGAAAATTCATCCGGGGTTTACGCCGCTTTCTGATCTTCAGGCTCTTGGTCGATTCATCGTCTTCATGCAAAAAGAAAATGGAAGCTTCTATTCCAAATATATTCCTTCCATGGGAGGGCGTATGGATAAGTGGCGGTCACTATATTATCCGGGCGAGGCCGCACTGGGATTACTTATGCTTTATGATATAGATCCTGCAAATGATTGGATGCAATCGGCAGCAAAGGCTCTGCAATATTTGGCTCATAGCCGTGAGCACAGCACAACTGTACCCGCTGACCATTGGGCGCTGTTAGCGACCGAAAAAATACTGGCCATTGCATCCCATAATGAGCTGCCGGTATCAAAAAAATTACTGATAAATCATGCAATTCAGATATGTGAATCTATGGTTCAAGATCAAATCAGACGTCCCGAACGAACTGAGTATGACGGCGGATTTTCAAAAGATGGAAGAACAACCCCCTCAGCGACACGATTGGAGGGATTGCAGGCGGCTCTTAACTTTCTGCCACCAGATGATGAAATTCGGAAGCGTATTGATGACGCCGTATCACGTGGAATATCTTTCTTGCTTCGGGCACAAATAACAGAAGGAAAATTCATCGGCGCATTTCCCCGGGCAGCTGGTAAAATAGATCAAGATCTTCCAAATGCCGACACATTTAATCGTCGTAGAACCGAAGTCCGAATTGATTATGTACATCATGCCTTAAGTGCCATGATCCAATATTTACATTTCATGAAAGGAATTGGTAATGAACAATAAGATTGAGCGTAATCTCGGAGAACAGCCGATTGCAAAAATTATGGTGGATCACGGCCTGAAGGCAGGGGATCTTGTCAATGTTTCGGCAGAGCAGATCACTCACAAGATGATATCCCGGGCCTGCAAAGGAAGAAGGATAACGCCGAAGGTCCAATCCAAAATTCGTAGTGCATTGAATGAATCCACAGGAAAATCACATTCTATAAATGAATTGTTCAACTACTAACTCAACCTCTCTGTGCTACTATCCGTCAAAATTTTGTTTTATTAGCAAGATTTACGTCCTAACTATGAGTGTTACGGCTAATTACTAAATAAAAAAAGCTGCCCACGAATCTTCACGAATTTGTATCCACGGTTACGCGGAGCGAAACCGTGGATACGGTCCTGATAACTGGATAGTATAGGTAGTGTATTCTAAATCATTGAAAATTTCTATCTTATATAAAATATCAGGGTATCTTGAATAAGGAGCGTGTCGCGTTCGTAGTTCCGCCTTCAGGCGGAAGTTTTAGGAGAGCTTTAGCGATCCTGTGATGGAATGTCCTCGCTGAAGCGTCGGACAGACTTCCGCCTGAAGCCGGTACTACGAACGAGCTGCACTTAAATTTATAGTATAGGAGGTTCGGAGGAAAGCTTTCTGCCCAATTTTGGAAATCGTTTTGATCAAGAAACTCCGGCAAATCCGGTTAAATTCAACCTGATTCTAAGCGAAACCAGACACCTTGAATCACGTTTCTTATTTATTAACCCTATGTTTACCACTTTAAAAAGTTAAAGACTACCTCAATGCAATCTAATTTGCATTGAGATGATTCGTTGAAAAGCTTTCCATGGGCGACTACATCCTTTGATTCTCTACCTTTGTTCTTGTGAAGCCGCAAGGTCAGTGTCCTGTCAATTAAATAGGATAGTACGCAGA
>JAJFLO010000016.1 GCA_021772675.1 Verrucomicrobiota bacterium
GACACTGACACTGACACTGACACTGACACTGACACTGACACTGACACTGACACTGACACTGACACTGACACTGACACTGACACTGACACTGACACTGACACTGACACTGACACTGACACCTGACACCTGACACCTGACACCTGTTACCATTTAGTAACTTAGAATACAAATTCCTATACTATTGAAGTATATCCTGAATCAATGTGTTGATTTATCATTTTCAAAACTCGGCCTGAATTCTATTAATTTATTGTTGAACTTTATTTACGGACTGTCGTTGATAATTTTGAGTATGTTCCCGTGTAACATTTTCAATTAATCGCTTGCGATTCGCAATTATCAATTCCAAATTTTAGGGAACTTATCAGATAGACTAAAATATGGGGATCCACATACTTCAACGTATCCCGAAGAAAAATAGATGGTAATAAGACAACCAAAATTCTATCAATTCACCTTACTCATATTCTCGTGTTGTGTATTAGTTGCACATTCAAAGGTTGAAACGAAAGCAAATCTTCCATTTAGGCCTGGCGAAAAACTGATCTATAAAATCAAGTGGGGTTATATCCCGGCAGGTGACGTAATTTTTGAAGTCAAGTCAATGAAGGAAATTGATAGCACGATGTGTTATCATTTTTCAATGACGGTGACGACAAATGCCTTCGTTAACAAATTTTATAAAGTGGAGGATCAAATAGACGCCTTTGCCGACGAGGAAATGCACCAGTCAATATTATATAAGAAAAAGCAGAGAGAAGGTACGCATGTTCGCGATGTGGTCTTAAAATTTGATTGGGATAAAAAAGAAGTTCAATATTTCAATTTCGGAAAATCTAAATCGCCGGTTACTTTAGTTGATGGTACATTTGATCCACTTTCTATTTTTTATAAATTACGCTGCCATGAATTCACTTCAGGGAAAGAATATTCAATCCCCGTCACCGATGGCAAAAAAAATATTGACGGTAAAATTAAAGTTGTTGAAAAACAATTTATAAAAACTAAACTGGGCAAGATGCGCTGTTGGCTTATTGAACCTGAATTAAAACAATTGCGCGGTGTGTTCAAAAAGAGTAAAAGAGCGAAATTTAAGGTTTGGTTCAGTACTGATTCCAGAGTGATCCCAATGAAATTCTCCAGCAAAGTTGTTGTCGGCAGCTTTACCGGTGAATTAGTAGCTATTGAATAAAACGGAAATATAAAAAATTATATTTCTCACAAATTGACTAAAACTCGAAAAAATGTCTTTAAAATTATAGTCGTCGAATATGAATCTTGATCTATTAATTAAATTATTACAATGCCATAGCACTCCCGGAGATGAGAGAGAAGTCATTGATCTTCTTACCAACGAATGGCAGAATTCAGGGTTAAAAATAAGCGAACATGGTCCCTATGCCATTTCTGCAAGATTTACAGAGCATGCTGCGGATAAACCAACAGTTCTTGTCTGTGCTCATATGGACTCACCAGGATATATTATTGATTCAATCGACACACATCGGAAATCGATTGTTAAACTTGGCGGTCCTGGATTTAGAGGTGGATCCCAAAAGGCGATTATAAAAACAAAAAATGGCAGGTTCCCCATTGTTATCAGGTCGAAGAAAACTGAACGCAGTTTGCATGAACTTTACTATTTTGACTCTGATTTGGAAGTGGAATATGGTGATCGCGTATGCTTTGAGGCAAACCCAACCCTAACTGATGATGGCTTAATTGTATCTCCGTTCTTAGATAATCGAATTGGTTGTTTTATTTTATGTCTGCTGCTTCAAATTGAGCGCTATAGACGTCAGTTACCATTCAATCTTGTTCTTGGTGCAACTGCATATGAAGAGATCGGGAGCAGAGGTGCAACTGTATTAGCGCAAGCAATTAAACCCGATTTCGTCATTTGCTTAGATGCGACCTATGAAAATAAAGTGCAAAATGTTAAAATTGGCGGTGGCCCCGTACTGACAATCAGTGATGCGTCTGTAATTTTAAATTGCCAGACTCGTGACACAATACTTGATTTATTCAGGACACATAATCTACCTTTGCAAACCGAAGTGTATAATTACAGCGGTACCGATGCCAAAGCGTTCCCTCTTGTTGGTCTTGATAGTCTCGTCATTCCATTACTAATCGCTTCAACAGGCAATCATTCCCCTAAAGAATCAGCGTCAATAAATGATATTGAAACATTGATTAAAGGTGTGGAGTTATTAATCAATGATTTTGGTGATCGTTTGAAATAATTTTATATAATTGCGGAATAAGTAAGGCATGATCTTAACCGGCTTCGCCGGGGCTTTTTCCTGCAAGAGTATAGGTTTCGGGTGGAAAACATGTCAAGGACATTCTAAAATTTCATAATAAAGATTGACCAGTTCAAGAACAATAATAAATAAAGGAGAATAACTTTGGACTTGTCACTGTCACTGTCACTGTCACTGACACCCGAAACCTGTTACCATTTAGTAACTTAGAATACAAATTCCTATACTATGAACTTAAAAAACATTCTCTTAGTCTACAAAAAAAGCATCTATCAAATTTACTTTACGGAACGAAAGTACCATCTGACAACTTCGAATATGTTCTCAGAGGAAGATTTAGGCCGATATCAGAAATCGGATGAAGAACATCGGAAAACACTCGAAAATGTGAAGCAAATTTTGGCAGATAGAGGTATAAAGTTCAAGGAAATTTATCGAGCACGACATATTGACTACTCACCTTATGATTTTGTTATTTCAGTAGGTGGGGATGGTACATTCATAGAAGCGTCACGTCTGATTACCAATCAATTGATTCTGGGCGTAAATTCAAATCCTGCAAGTAGTTTTGGTAATTTTTGTCCCTGTAATAGGAATACATTTGAATTCTATATTGATAATATCTTAAATGACAAATTCAAAAGTCAGAAAATTAATAGGCTGGATTTACATGTAAATAACAAAAAACATGATTTTCTAGTAATGAATGATGTGTTGATTGCTCACGCACATCCGGGAGCAATGAGTCGCTATCGAATCAAAATTGGAGTGATAGAAGAAGATCAAAAGGGTTCTGGTATCTGGATAAGTACTGCAGCCGGTTCAACGGGGGCTATTGCTGGCGCGGGTGGCAAAATTTTGCCTAAAAGGTCAAAGAAAATCCAATATCGGCCAAGAGAATTATTTCCCGGTGGAAAAGAAAAATATCAGCTGAAAGGCGGCTTGGTTAAACCCGATAGTTCAATAATGATTCGGTCACTAATGCGTGAGGGCACGATTTATGTTGATGGTGCTCATCTAAGAGTAGCATTTTCTTACGGCAGCAAATTAACTGTTTCCAATTCAAAATTTCCCTTAAAGATGGTATCATAACGAAGCATTGAAAATACTCAACACATCGAGAGACAGATGGCCAGTGACGAGGGGGGGGGTAAAAAATATCACCAAATAATGTCATTATAGAATGATTTAATTATCCTATCATTTGTCATTAACGGAAGATCCTTAATTTTGGCAGTTGCAACGATTGTGCGGTCAGCTGGATCCTTGTGGTCCCAATCCAAATTAAGATTTTCAACCCAGATGTGCTCATTAATTGGAATAATTTCGAGAACGTTTAATTCTTTAATATGTTCTATAAAGTCCTCAATAGTCATACCAATATCAATTTTTTCCCGTTTGAGCTTAGGGCTCACAAATAAATAACTCGGATTTTTCGCATCTTATCTTCACGTCATCTATGTCCGATCCAAATGACGAAAAACATTGAAATAGTGCAATATTCCTGCTGCTTTTCGCCATTCAGATCGCCCAAACCTGACATAAATCTGAGCGCGAAATTATCCAAGTTATTTATTTGTGAGCCCTTAATACCAATTCCCCATATTGACATTGAACTAGTAAATCTACCTTCAATTTGCATTCTATCACATGCCTTTTGTGCAGATTTGGATAATTTTTTCGGATTTAAGGTCCACTATAATAAAGCACAAGTGTCAAGTAATACCATTATTAGAAATCTTCCCATTCATCAATTGTAGGCGCTAATAGATCGTCATCTGAAAATTTAATTTTTCCCCTAAATGGGCCGAACACTTCCTCAGGTGTCTTTTTCTTTTTAATGGGCGTTACCTTAGCACCGGATTGCGATTATGGGTAACAATAATTTCTTCTCCAGAATTCTCTATCTACCGGAAATAGTCTAGCATTTTGGCTTTTAACTTATTTTTTGATACCGTGATCATATACACACCCTAACCTGAATAATTCATCAGTATTCTGCTACGAGCCCTAATCTCTGCTCAAATAAGCCGATTAGCTCACAACACATCTCATTGAATGAAAATTCACTTTCGCCGTGAAAATTTCTCTAATCAATTTATTATGATCGAGTTAAGTGCTCTCGCGACGAATCGCATGAATTAATCAGGCTAAACATTGAGTAAATTATTTTTTATGACTACTGTCATGACTATAGACGAATGTATAATCAATTCAAAATAAATGGCTTCGCCGGTGTTTTTTACCGCTAGGATTGGCAAAATTAGTCCTGCTGGTGAGCAGGACTATACTCCGAACCTCCTATATTATAAATTTAAGTGCAGCTCGTTCGTAGTCCCGCTTTTAAGCGGAAGTTTTCGGAGAGCTTTAGCGATCCGGTGTTTTGAAACGCTCGCTGAAGCATCGCTAACACTTCCGCCTGAAGACGGTACTACGAACCAGACACACTCCTTATTCGAGATATCCTGTAATTTTATATAAGATATAAATTTTCAATGACTTAGAATACA
>JAJFLO010000151.1 GCA_021772675.1 Verrucomicrobiota bacterium
ATCAAGACACGCATAAGAAAGATAAAGTGATAAAGAAATTAATAGAATTTCTCAATGAAACACAGTATCGCTTTCCGGGTACTGATTTAGCGATTTTATATCATTTCGTCTCAGGGGAAAATCCCTGAGGTCATGTGTTCAGAGTCTAATTCATTTCGATTTATCAACTTGCATCAGAAGATAATTTCTTGATTCCAATAGACTCTAACAAATTCTTAGTATCCTCTGAGAGCAGATCCCAATGCTCCAATATGAAATCGTTGTCTTTGAGGACCTTTCGTTTCAATTCATCAACTTTCTCCATGATCGCAATCAATAATGAACAATTCCTTAAAGCCATAGCGTACAGTCATTTCGGTCAACTTTCTTAGATAGACTTAACGTTTGAGTATTGAGGTTATAAGCGAGTGGTAACCTGTAAACTATATGAAGCTGAGAAATTCAAACGCGATAAAACTGAACGACATTCAGGAAGCGATCTCTACAATTAAGGAAGATCTGCGCGACATTAATCTGAAACTGGACTATGTCATTGAACTCTATGGAGAATTGCGATATCGGCAAGACATGGAAAATCATGATCAGTCATAGTTCGTGAATGAGGTCGTCAGGGAAAGCTTGACTAGTGACAGGAGGTAATAAGAAGATGAATCGAATCTGTTTATCAGGAAAAATTATGCGGAACGCAGTGCTGCAAGGCGAACAACTAAGAATGTTGACATTCTCGCTTGAGACTGAAACGGCAATTTGGAATAAGTTTACCCAGAGACGCAGGACTGTATTGGTGCAGTGTTTAGTGTACGAAGCGACACGTGATTTTGTACAGTTTCTTACTACTAAAGCCAAAGGTAGAACTGTTGTTTGTGAAGGACACGTAGAGCGATCTAGTCAGCAATTAAACGGAGAACGGAAATTTCGTATGGATATCGTGATTGCGTCTGAGTCGATAGAAGTTATCAAATAAATTGATAATCAAAAGAAAGAAGATATCGCGTTATTCAGTTGGTAGTCAATATGATCGCCAAGCAACTCATTTCTTCAAAAGACCAAACATGGGCAACTCCAATAGAGTTTTTTAATAAGCTTGATTCGGTATTCGATTTCAAATGACTTACATTGCAAAAGAATTTACTATGAAAATTCCACTCGTTATTTCAATCCTGGCCCTTTCAAATGCGCCCTCAACATCCATGATAAATTCGAGACCTAGAATTGGCCAATCAAAGAATTATAAAATTACAGATTTTACAGGAATACACTACAAGGACGACGACATATTGTTCAAATCAATCGCCCCCTACATGGAAGATGGATACCTTGAACTCGTTGAAGGAGATGGTTACCATTGGAAATGGGTATTCAAAAACGGAAGAGTTACCGAAACCAAAGCAATAGGACCAATTCCAAAACACATCCTGCAAAAAATACAAGAATGTAAAAACCATCCGACTTCACGCCACACAAGAGTGCTAAAAGAATGGCGAATCGGACCAGCATGATCCGATCTCCAGCCTCCTCCTCAAAGCTATATGAACGATAAAATCACCATAACAATCAACAAGCTAATTTGAAAGATACTCGTTCAACTCAAGCTGGACAAAGACCTGCGAAATTTTGACGCCGTCTTACAATTCCTCCTAAACAACAATGACAACAGAACCAAACACCCGAAATAAAATGAGCTCCTCCCAGAGTGTAGGGAGAAGATAGATTCGTTGGACGAGATCATCATAGACAAATTTATCGTCGCGATTGGAGATGACAATGAACTAATACGCCACGGAGATATGTATCACGAATTCTGCGAGAAACAACCAGAATACGCTTGTCCCGAATGCAATGAAATACTCTTTCTTGACGAGGCCGCTGCGATCGCCTTTCTTCAAGGTAAAACACGAGAGCAAGCACACCGTGAAGTGATGGATGGTATTAGGAAAAAGATGGAATTATGGGAAAAGAATAAAAATCAGTCAAAATAATCCGAAGCCGCAAAACAAATTTTTAGATAACAACGGATGTGAAGCCGCGATAGAAGATGACCGAAACACCAGCCAACTCAAAAGTGACTTACCCGAAATGCGAAGCACAAATAAACTTTTTAGAACGATACGTGATGGACAAACAAATTATGATAGTAGAGAACGGCGAAATCAGACGATACCTTGATAAGGCCTTCGAAATATGCGACAATATACCAGTATTCAAATGTTCAAAATGCGAGGACATCCTTTTCGACCATGACGACGAGGCCGAACAATTCCTAAAAAGAGACGGGTAAAAATCTAGACCATATGAATCCCCCGATCCGAAATTGAAACTAACCTTCAAAGCCGTCCAACAAATTTTCAAAACCAAATTCTTAACAACTCCATTTGAAATATCGCTTAATCGACAGTGGCCTGTTAAAAAAACGAAAAGATTTTTTCAATTTTAAAAAATTTAAATTTTTCGAAAAATTTCCAAAATTCTACTAACCAAAACATTGAATCAGTTTTAAAAAACTCGAAGGTCATGTATCATTGAAAAGGGTTGAATGAGATACTCTAAAAATAGAAACTACTATCAAAATAAACCTGATCAACAACCAGAATAAACCCTGAAATAATCCCCGAATAAACTTTATTCCACCCTATTCCAAGGGAATAAATGCAAATTGGAATGACAATATAATTTTACCTCACCAATTTATTCTATGTAGCAATCCATTCCAAAAATGACGACAGTATCTTGAAAAAGTACAAATCCATTATTTTCTGTTATTGGGAATTCGACGCAAATTTTACTAACAATCAACTTTTGGACTCCTTTAGGTTACTAAGGTAGAGTTCGATACCTTGACTATTCAGATGATCTGGCCTAAAGTGGTATACTGGAAAGCGATTTCCTAGCCCCTTTAAATCAAGAAAAATTGGACGATGATCTTCGAAACAACTTGAGGTTAAAAAGGATTTATCTAGGTGGCTGAATACAGTTTGACTAATAAGAATTGGCGCTACTCTTTCTCCAGTGTCAATGTTAATAACTCGTGCAGCTTTTGATTCAAGTCGTTCGGCGAAATTTACATGGTCTCCAATTGCAGTATATTCTTCACTTCCTGGCTTACCAAAGTAATCAAAAAAAACCTCCCCCAAATTAATGCCAATTCCAAGATGTAAATCGATACTTTCATTATGCTCTTTCTTGAACTTTGATTGAAATGAGCAAGATCCGACAGCAGAATCATCATCTATCCTCCAACTCTGCTTCAGTTTTTCAAAGATTTCGATCATCTCCTTTGCACAAAGAAGTGCTCTACCGCAGGTTTCCTTGGAATCATTTGAATACTCTCCAAATATTGCCATGATACCATCACCCATAAATTTGTCGACGCGACCGTATCGACCTATTACTCTGCCTAATTCATCGCAATACCTATTGATTAATTTTGTTACAGCTTCAAAGCAACTCTTGTTTCGCAGAATTTCAGTAACAGTACTGAAATTTCTGATATCTGCAAACATAATGGCTACTCGATTTTCACCACGTCTTCGATATTCTGGCAAATACATTGATGGTATTTTCGAGAATACTGTTTCAAAATTCTTGATTATCAATTGTTGTAAATCTTGAATGCCATTCTGCAAATGCTCAAAATATATTTTGGGTCCGTAAACCTTTGGATAATCAGGATCATTCCAAAACAATGCAAGACCAAGATTATACCAATCGTTTCCTGATTGACATGACAACCTCACGACGTACACGAAATTTGATGGACATTCACCCATGGAATCCCAAAGAATTCCATGTTCAACTTTGCGATACTTTGATACTAATTTAAGATTCATAAATTTTTTTTCGCCAAGCTGCCAAAATTTTTCAGCATCCAACGCATTAATGCCAAATACTATAGGGTTTTGATGGTTTAGTGATACACGGGTATAACAATCTTCATTTGTCGAACACGAACGTGAAAAATAGTGTAGTTCTCCAAGGTTGTTGTCCCCTTTTTGTCGGTTTGGATTTAAAACAATATGGACACTCCTATTTGTACTCAAAAAATATGATAGTTTAACTAATACGATATTGAAAATCTCCTGCATAAGTTTCTGAAAGGGCCCCTTTTTTGTAAATTCTTCAACTATTTCTCTGTAACTAGAGAACCATTCACCAAGGAATTCACTCATATCGAGTATACGATTATCGACAGCCATTTAGCACCTCACTTTTTTTCATTTTTAAATGTTCGGTTTGAAATCAATGATGATATTCGTTGACGACCTTCAATTTTTGAATTCCAAAGAGTTACTATACCTAATAGTTTATTACTTATGTTATAGTCATGTTTGTATTTATCCCGCGACAATTGGCTCATAACCACCACATCCGGTAGTCTCTTCTTGGATTGAAAACATTCTTTGATGAACCGTAGAATATAAAGTCCAGCTTTTCTATCCAAATCTCTTTCGCCTGAAGTCTTAGGTAGTATTAGGTCAAGTATAATAAAATCTATATTGTCATCAATTTTAATTTTGGCACTAATAATACAATCTGCGGTATCAACCAAACAAGCTGGATTCCTACTCACAAGGCGAATTATAGCAGCTTGATCAAAGGGGTTATTCGTTATAATCAATACTTTCATAGTTTTAAGTTGAATAAATTTTTTAACATTATTTTATGGTGACGATTAATACACGGAGTAATTTGTATACCGAAATACGCAAAAACAGGGGTAGTTATTTATAAACTACGGATTCGTCGTGTTATGTACCAAATCAATTGACTGCTCCATTAGTGCATTGATTATTTGGATAATAACTCGACCTTTAAATAAGGAATCGTTGATTCATTCAAAAACTTATTTGTCATTTTTAATGATTTTTTAAGAATATGAATCTGGAGTAGATTAAATATGTCGGCGTCGTAAATTTGTAAACGATATTTATCTCAAAAATTTGCGACACTTATTGAAAAATCAGGCAAAGAGAGCATATATTATTTACAAAATTGAGTAATTCTTTGCTAAATATTTTATCCATTTAACGAATCTTCGCAGGGCCAGAAAAATGATATAAACATTTACTTATAAGTAATTTATATTGTTATGTTAAGTTCAGGAATTGTCTTTTAAACGACTCTCACAGTTGGATTCTGCCTTTTGCCGAAGTGTCTCACATTTATCTTTTGAAAAACAGGCTAAAATTTCCGACGCCAATATGTCAGTAGTAAAGATAATGGGATAATGGGAGATTAGGGTTACAACTATTTGGGACTGCTTGAGTGAACTTGAGTGCATAAATATAAAAAATTAGACAAGGATACTGATAATTTTACCGAGAAACAAATTTGTGGAAAGAATTGAAAAATGTAACGATTGATATAGAGCGATATTGTAAACTATCAAAACTAATGTCAAAAATATAAAGTGATTATAGTGTACTTTTTCTGCCTTTAGATAATCGGCATTAAAGCTCCAACTTTCTTCCAATCTCTATAATGCCATGTCAATTAGTTTTGATTTAATATTTTTATCCCTGTCATCAAAGTCATTAGCAATTTGCCAGGCCATATCTCTCATTAGCTCATGCCCCGAGTCTACAGGTAGGCATATTATTACCCTTAATAATTTAATCATGACATAGAAAGGAATCGGTGGATCTGACAAAATTTTTTCAACCCTAATGCGAAGCTCACAAGGACATATCTCCAATAATTCCATGGAATCAAGTAAACTATGAATTAGTCCACGTAGTTGATTTACGTCAGTTTTTGTATATGATAAAATTTGATCCGCAACTTGTGGAATCAAAGTGGAGGTAAACAACTTAATCTTATCGCCACAAATTTCAGAAAATTTTGCGATCCCCTCAAGGTTAGAACTAACAACCCAATCAAAAATGAGACTGGGCGCAATATGTTGGCAGAATAATGGCAATACATTTTTGATCTGTGAACCAAATGTATCGTAGAGATTTACAATACATGTCCACATTTCAGGGTATTCCAATTCAGTATTGATCATTCGGGAGGTAAACGTATGGGCAATACCAGACGTAGGACAATTAAATTCACGAAGAGTTACTATTAATGAGAAAAGTCTCCTCCGATCCTTCATGTAAATATCTATAATCGTAGTATGTCGGGTTAGAAAATTAATTACATTCGAATCGATGTTTGAATTGGAAAATGGAAGGGCACCCAATAATAAACAAATTTGATCATTAGATTCAATAGGATAGGCAAACATGGTACCAATAAGTGATTGAAATTCGGTCAATAGTTTACTTGTTCCAGCTTTTTTGCAAAGCCCCCCTAGCACCTCATTAACTTTTTTCATTTGTTGTTTTTCACTGGCTAGATAACTCATACGTTTTTCGAATGTCGCAACTGTACTTGCTTTTAGGTCAAGATTAAAAAACTCTTCTAATATGGCTTGCCACTTTTGTTGCCTCATATCAAAGGTCATAACTCCATCTAAGGACAGCAGAAAAACGTCGTCAGTCCAATTAGGTAATTCGTGTGCTCCCCAAACTTTGAGCAGCCAATTTCTCCACTTGAATTCCAGGCTATCTACTTTCCATGGTTTGAGGTTACCGATTCTAAGCAGCGTATATGTCAGTGAAGCAATTGATCGACCACGTATCCAGGCCAAAGCAATTGCAGTTGAATTATTTATACCGTTTTCGGCTTCAATATGAATCAAAATTTCTTGCATAGCATGCCTTGAAATTGAGATATCATCCAAATGCGATTGGTACAATTGAGGGATACAATCGAATAGTGAACGTGGACCTTTCCATTGATCGTTTTTTTGCACTACGGCATCCATACGACAACGAATAATCCACGGAATAAAATCATACATATACGCATCAAAGTACTGGCCGGACGGACTGTATCGTAGCCATGCTTTTAATATTGATATTTGTACAGAATGACAAAGGTATTTTGAAGAAGTATTCACACTATCTGGTAGACAAAGTGTTGACACTTCGTTACTATGCTCTTGTAAATCTTCTTCATTACAATGAACCTCACAAATTTTAATAAATGTTTCCATTTCTAAACAATTTGCCCAATTCTTTTTTGCCGAAATTTTTGGCAAATCTGATATGAGTTTCCATGCTTCATCACGTATTATTTTTAGAGTATCTGGAAAATCATTCAAAACTCGGAAAATGAATGGAAGTCGCTTAACTATAGATAACATGTCACCATCATCAAACGCGCGTCTTAAAACATAAAAAGTTGCATCACGAATGTTTTTTACCTGTTGGTCTTGGAAAGGGCGCAATCCTACAAGCTGTTCCAAAGATTCTCTAAAAGCAGCAGAAAGATTAGAATTCCAATATTGTGAATCAAAGAAAGTAAGCAAGCTCTTAGGAATTTCAAAATTTTTTGCCTGGGAATCCGCTCTGAGCTGCTGTATAACATCGAGCAGAAAACGATCGTCAGTAATAAATTCAGTCAACTTGTTATCATTCAACTTTTCTATAATGGCCAATTCTACATTTTTAAGAATGGTACGATTGGTAGTCAAGGAAACAGAAATTGGAACCGCGTACTGGTGAATGCTTTCCCAGTCTGATTGTAAAATCAAGTTTGGAAGTGACTCCAATATCCGAGATGACACACTTACATTTGCGAATGAATCACGATTGAACATACCCAGTTCAGCAAGAAGGAAAGTTGGACCGGTTTTGTAGTTTTCAATTTCTTCAAGAATTTCAGGAAGAGGACGCCAAGGTATATTACAAAGCTGCAAACACAGTGCAGTTCCGAGCATAGTACAAATACCAGTAGATCGCTTTATACAGTCTTTTAACAAAACTTTGGTGTCCACACCATCTGGAGCTTCAAGGTAAACCCCAATAAATAAACTAGAATTTGAAACTTGTTTATTAAGCAAGAAAAATTCAAATCTCAATAATTGTGGGTCATCAGATAAAAAACCAGCGGAACACCGATATGAAAAATTTGAGATTGACTTTGGACGACCAATGACAGGAATAACTTCGGTTTCAAGATCAAATAGGCAAAATTCACGTGGCAGATTTTCTTGGCATATAAGTCTAACAATATACAAGATATGTGGACGTGGATCGTTCCGTAAATCAATTGGTTCCCTTGAACATATTTGGTCACCCACTGATACCTCTCTCTCTTTCCGATTACCTACAATTTTCCATGATGCCTGTTTTAGCTCTTTGAGGCTGAGACCTCTTCGTTTTATCTTAACTTTTAGTTGTGTAATCTCTTTTTTGTCTTCTATTATTAACCGTCTTAATTCTCGATATGAATTTCTATTTATATTACATACGAGGTTTTGAGCTTTCGGTGTTAGTCGCTCGCAGAGATTATCTAATAACGTTTCTTTTTCAGATGTCGTTTTATTCTTAGATCGCTTGTACAATATATCGATTAGATCTTCAGTCTCGTCGATCAAATTCATTGTTTCGGTCATATCATTAAAAGACACACGGCTTAAGCTTAAATCAAAATCCGTTGGTACCTTTACAAACTTTGTATTCATGACTTAAATTAAATGCTCCTATTTAGTTTGGAATCACCAAAAGTTGATGCCCTAGCTGTAATGCTTCCTCCACTTTATTAGTTCGAAACTGCTCACAAAAATTTGCGCCGAACCTATTCGTTTGCAGCCGTAAATCATGGCGATATCCTTGGATTTCACTATTCCATGTACGAATGTCTTCGATTTCGAGTTGTCGTGGTTCAGTTCCCATTTCAACATGTCTCACGACGTCGCGCCAATATTGATTAGCTAAAAACCAATCCTGCAACCATTGACTAAATCTCAATTTTGAAAATTGCATAGGTATTGGAAATGCATAGTCCCAAGAGTTCGCAACGTCTACAAGAACCACCTTATGCCTATCCAAGACTTCTAAAAGAATTTGCCTATATTTTTCGATCGGGTCCATGAAATCTGAAATTAGGATAACAACGCTTCCTGTACGTACATTTAAAGCCTCCTCTAGACCCCCTGCAATCGAAAATTTTTCAATTGAACTGGGATTCTTATTTGCATTTGAAAATACAACTAAGAGGTTCTCACTCAAACGATCTACTGCGGTTAACCTGATATCCATATTTCCTACTAAATTTAAATTTTCTGAAGTACCATCACGAGCATAGACTATACGAAGAATAAATCCTACTTGTTCACCAAGAGTAAGGAATATATTGGCCGCTAGGTAAAGACCCCAGAGTTTGTCACCATAGAATACAGATCTAGAATTTTGGGATCTATCTCGGCACCCAGTTAGCATTGAAAGTGAAAGATCAAGTATTATAACAAGCTCAGTATCTGAATAATGTCGAAAAGTTTGACGGACCATTTCCCTACGAGCAATTACTGTTTCCAAACTTTGATATGCTAGCGAGGAAGGGAGACGACGAACATCAATCAATCTTGCATCGTCTCCAGGTGAAAAAATTTCAGAAGTTTCCTGTTCAAGCCCGTGATTTGCCCGATTTTTTGACCGCATTTCTCCAGGATGGCAACCACTCATCTGACATTCAATCTCACCCGAAATTTGGTAGGACAAATCCGTCAAGTATTGGCGTAGATGCTCGACACGTCCACAAAGACTTGAATTAGTGTCTAATTCGGATTGATATAATGAAAACGTCATCGAATTTCGAGTATATCCAACAATTCGTCAATAATTTTATCAGGTGTAATTCCTGATGCCCGTGCCCCAGGTGCAAAATTTAACCGATGTCGCAGACATAGCGGTGCAACTCTTGCAACGTCTCTTTTGCTAGGCAGAAAATCTGTCCAATTGTGCATATCTTGTGCTCGATCTGAAAGAAGCATTTGTGCATAAGCGCTTCGAATTATGGCTAGATATCCACGCACACTTGAGCCTGAACGAACTTGGGGAAAGTTTTCGCTTTCTCGCAATGAATTTATCGTTCGGCTTAGTTTAAATAATTGTGGATCCTGGCTCCATTGACTCAATTTCTTTTCAATCATTTTATGCCCTTTTGAAAATCCGTTATCCCTTGAAAGGTGAGTCAAAAATACCAATTTTTCAACAAGTGGTCTCAATCCAATGTCGTTATTCCAGTGAACTCTCGCTTTAGGCCCCAGCATCTGTTGTCGAACGGAATTCAGAAAATACAATGTTCGAACATGTTGATTCATAGTATCCTCATTTATCTCTCGAGATGACGAGTCATTTTCATCAAGATCGAAAGCATGCCGTGCCACTTCTACATAGTCTTCAAGGGGTAAATGGTCCACATGACACTTATAGGTAAATCGATCTTGTTGAGCTTGTGCTAAAGGGAAAACGCCTTCATGCTCTAATGGGTTTTGAGTCGCAATTACAACAAAACACTGTCCTTTAACAAATTGAGGATCAATTTTTGATTGCATCCCATAGTAAGGGTTTGTAACGTTTCTTAATAATTCCGCCTCGTCGTAGGGCTCCTTGGGTCGAAGACACATTGATCGTCCCGTAGGGGGAGTCGCTTGTCTGGAACTCATTGCCTCCAATGTAGCACTATGCGTTTTTGGAGAAGCTCGATTAATTTCATCCATTATAACTATATTTGAAAACAGCTTACCTGGCCTTTCGTTGACACAAAGTCGTTCCCCTGAATCGTCAGACGTTACGGTTGTTGTCCATACCAAATCTGTAGGAACTATATCTGGTGTACATTGAATATGATTGACCACAAGGCTCAAGTGATTTGCAAGACGTTTTGCCAGTTGAGTTTTATTTACACCGGGCGGACCTTCCAATAGACAGTGCCCACCAATCAGGATTGAACCAATTAGGTGGTCCAGAAGAATTTCCTGACCTTTTCCTACAACAACCCGATTCCCGCTGTCATCAAGTAAAACCTGGTTCCTTAATGCCCTTAAAGCTTTATGAGCTTCAGCAGGTGTTGGAATTTTCATGGGATCCAAGTCTGTCACATCAAGAAAATGTCGCCTATTCATATATGTCTAATCTCCCTTAGTTCATGTGCAATTTAGAATCATTTATGAGATATTGTTGAAGGTATTACTAAACATCCCACGCCAGTAAACCAAATTGCAAGTGCCAACAATCCCATTGATGGTAAATCTCTTAACCAGACAAAGTCTGAATTTGCTGCATTTACAACTGGTGCGACACTCCAGATCATTGCTGCTATTATTAGAAATAAGGATCCGCTAACTGTACCTATCAATAATCCAATAGTTTTAGGTAGATTTGCATTATTAATGGTGGAGAAATTTGAGCGTGATCGAATGTATTTTAGTCCAATATTTTTGCTGTCAGTCGGTCGGCCCCCAAATGCTTGATTCACCACCCATCCAGCAAAAATAGTGAAAATCGCTAGAAAAACGAATAAACGCCCAAATTCAGTAAATATCAACCATGGATATATATGAAAACTTGAAATTTTTGGCATAAAACACCACAATGTGGAATAAATGATAATAAGGGAAAAAAAACCAAAAATTAAGATCACCACCCGAATACGTCCGGTTCCACGGCTACTAGATTGAGAAACAATTATGAAAATTGCAACAGCTAGAAAACTGAAAATGATAAACTGCATTACTCTTCGAATACTAGAATCTACGATTACAAGTTTCGACATTCGATGTTCAGCTAATTGACTTCGACAACCGACAATTACTTTATCTGCAATTTCTTTGGCAAGAGATAAAATTTCTGCATTATTCCAACCTTTGTCCAATTGACCATGAATCTCTAACAGATCCTCTGGAGAAACCGCAGCTTTGTCGAAAATTTCTGTACTAATACCATGAGGTAATTGCAATGCATTAACCAATGAATCATCAAAGCCTGCAATAATTGATGCATTCTCAGAATTTCGAAATTTTAGCCACTTATGCCGAGACTTAACATCAAGTTTAATGTTTTTCCGATAGTCTCGGGTTGGTGTTGGAAACCAAAGGCCAAGTGAAGCAATGTCACTAAATATCTCACCCTCACCAATATTGTCCTCTTGGTTAGACATTGGAGTTAATCTACTATGATCCCCATGGTGCAACATCAATCTGAAAACTGTAGAATCGGGTGATCTAATTTCATTGAATTGAGGACAGTGGGGTTGACCATACGTGCCATCATTGCTCTTAAAAAGTTTACGCAAATTATCGTTAAAGGCATTTCGGTCTTCTTTATGAAACTTCCCCGTAACTATCGAAACTGGTGCAGATTGTCTATTGTCATGCCAAGCGCAAGCTATCAATTGATAGCCCCATCCCATACCTGGATCACCCTGCTCTATATGCATGCCTCCAATTTTAGCCTCTGAGTCAAATCCTATTAATTCTAACAAGAAATTTTTGTTAGAATAAAACGCATCCTTAATCCAGCACCAAGAATCCCCTGCTTCCATTTTCCAGAACTTTTCAATCACTGATGTTTGAGAAGGAAAATCTTCAGCCAATTCAGAAAATATGTGCTCAACGACATGACCATACAGAGTTCGGACACCTCTTGGGACACTGCCGTCGGTAGCCATAATTATTTGAACATCACCACCTAATTGAGTCAATTTTGGTTGTGAAACTGGACACAAAAACCAAACAAAAATTAGATAAAAGAATGGTCCCGTGATTGCCAAGACACCCCATGTTAGCAAAGGCCATTTCTCATGACGAGCATACTTCTGGGTTTCTTTCCAAAACCGGCGTTGCGTCAGTAGAAATAAAACGTTAATAATGATTGGTACCAGTATCACAACACTCATTGGCAATGATAAATATCGATAACTAATCCAGAAACTATCATGAGGTATTAATACTAAAATAGCGATGACCAAGCCAAAACCTGACAGAAAAATGGAATATCGAAGTACACTATAGCTTTTTTCCAGTGGGGAACAAATCCTACTTTCATACAGGCCCAACCACCTTACGATTATTCCAATCACGGTAAGGAAAAGTCCGGCCAAAATTAGTTTTGAAATTATTGAAATAGAAAGACAGGTAGCAAACCAAGGTGGCCATGGGCCTAACACATGAAAAATTCGTTTTGTACCCTCGCTTGGTAACTGTCCTTTAACTAACAGCCGTATCGAAAACGTACCGAAATCTGATGGAGAATCCTGTGGTGATACTATTTTTTCAATAAGTAGATTTGCTGAATGGGCTGTAGAAGCAGGCTGATACCTAATTCCCTTGTCTATAAACGCTTTTCTAATTTCGGAATGTCCAAATGCAAGTCTCCAACCTTTGGGAACTACATCAATTTTTAAATTTACTCGATCGTCACTCCCTAAATCGTAAGAAGCAATGATCTCTGCAGCCCAATTACAAATGTGCCGCCATGCGTTATAGGGTGTAAGAGTTTTTGGTGCCGGCAAATTTTGAATTTTCAATGTTGAATTATCGACATTGTCTGTTTCCTGCAAGATATCAAAATTTGAGACTGGTGTAACCAAATTTGCTGATGTTTCACTCGTCCAAGGAACATTTGGGACGAAACAATGATCAGATTCAGAAACTAATTGGCATTGAAAAATCGCAGCTGTTATTTCTGAATTCTTATCGTCAAATAGTTGCTTTATCATATTTCGTTGGAAATCAGTTCTATGTAGTAGAGAGGCAATCCGTTCATTATCTCTTTGTGGTTCAAATATGGTAAAAAACGGATACCAGCGGCTGCCACACTTAGCCCAGTTACTCAGTAAGGTATTATTAGGATACTTTAGGTTAAGCGCAACCAATGCCATCATTAATTTGTCCTTCCTCAGAGACGCTTCAGCAAAATCATCTTCAGGGGACATATTGGGGGAAGGTAAGATCAATCGATTGGCTATCCAATTCGCCCTGCTTGGCCAATCGTAGAAGTCAGGCGGAGCAAGTTGCTTAAAGCTATAGCTTTCATGTAGAAAATGAAGTGTTTTTGTAACCTTAGTACTCGCTTCAGCAATTTGTAGTTCTCCCGATTCTCGGAAAACCCATTTCATATCATATTCAGTTACATCTTCCGGGGATTCCCCTAACCAATTGAGTAGGGTAAAAAATTCATATTCTCGAGCATTAGCTGACTTACACCACGTATCGACGTCTAAATCCGGAGTGTCCCAGCCCAATGATAATCTATTACCGATCATTGGAAGTAAATGTGGTCGGAGAGCTTCCCATCTTGCTTGAGTTAATACATCTTCGATCAAAGTTGGATCCAGACGAAACTTCTTTGGTATCGAAGTCCTTTGATCAAGCAAACCATTATAATAGTCTATCACCTGAGTTAAATTTTTATAAGAATTTCTTATTAATTTTCCATCTATCCATGTTTCTCTAACCGCAGTGAAACTAGATTCTGCGTTAATAACTTTATCCATAATGGTATTATTTAAGGAATTGATTTTTACTGCTTCCATTCGTACTGTAGTTTGGCAATAATTAGTAAACGTAGCTTCTAATTGTTCTGCCAATGTAAATTGGTTGACATAACCATCCATTTCGCTATGAGCGAGAGGTCCATGTATGAGGAACAACGATATTGTCAGAATAGCTATTGCACTAAAATCTTTTCCCAAATATTTTTTTCTTAGTTTGATCTTATTCCTTTTCACCTAACAGGTCCAAGTAATATATTCATTTCATTAGGATCATTATGCTCGCTCAAACTATAAAACCAATCCATCAAATCCAATAGTTTGTCTGGCGGCCTTAATGCCTTATCTTGTCCCCCCTCTTTGTCTAATTCAGCATTTTTGAAATCTAATACTTTTTCAAGTTTATCAACTGGTTCCCAAAGATATGGGATATTATTGTCCCCACGATCTTCACCTCTAATCAATTGATTAAGTACGTTTCCAAATCCGCTGTAAAATGATTTAAACCAAAGCGGATCCTGTGGCGCTGTGCTTTTGATTTGACTACGCCACCATCTAACGAGTTTTTCGAAGTGTACCTTCTGCGAGATAATATCGCTATATTCTGGTTTCTTCCAAGTTTGAAACATTGTCTCAGTGAGTATTTGCGAAAGACCATCCGAAATTCGAATTTCTAAACTTGATTCATTTGAAAGAAGTAGCTCTTCATAAAAATTGAAATATTTAATTTTTGCATCCGAAACATCAAATTTTGCAATTCGAAGCTGTGCAAAAATTTCTGTCAGTATAGAAGTAACACCAGCTGGACTTTCTACACTTTTCAAGAGCGAATAAGGTTGGGAGGAAATTCCATCAATAAACCTACGGGCACCGCCGATAACTGATCTAGGGCATTCAGGATCAGATTGCCATATTATAGCTTTCCTGATCAAAGCATCCACTGAAGACTTTGATAGATGATTTTCCCCAGGGATTACAAAAGGGTTACGTTTAAATTGTTTTGATATACCCGCGGTGATATCATAAAAAAATTGAGCTTTTGCCAATTCATCCGACCGCCTAAGCCCGCTACTTTTGTAAATTTCCAAGTTTTGTGCAATACCATCAAAAGTATTATTTGACAGTGCATCTGCGGTAGTTCGACGCACGGTTATTGATTCTGCAAGTAAACGGAAATTATATAAGCGATGTTCAATATGATGTTCATAACCAAGAATAGTATCACGATGATCTTTATTACTCATCACTGATTCGAGCGTTTTAAACACCGCATCGTTTAATAAAACAAGCCGTCTCAGAACATCAATTGCCTGGTCTGAGTAGTCACGTGAATCATTAAGTATACCTAATGCCTCTTCCTCAAAAGCTATCTTGATCGAAGGGGTTATCCAAGTCAAAATTGAGATCGCTGGCCACCACATGGGTTCCGTCAAATTCTGTTCTACACTTTTGAATTCCTCTTGCTGAATACCTTTTTTTTTTCTATCCAAGCGTGCGGGTTTAACGATTCCTAGCAAATCACGTCCGTCAAAATTCTGTCGACTGTAGTTTACGTGATAATCGATAAATACCAATGTACGCTGAATTAAATCAAGATCCTCCTTATTACGCAAAAGTCCTTCCTTGGACTGAACGTCATCGTTATTGGAAAGATACAACTCAAAATCGCGAAGTAACTTAAGATGGTCATCCACCTGCTCCTCATCCAGTGCCTTTAATCGTTTGTCCCAATCACGAGCGTGAATCTGGGTATTCGTTAGCCACATATCAGGGACTAGAGTATCGAGCTTCTCTTTCAACTTTTGCCGATTCCCCTTCTGTTTTTTCTTCGATGAATTGTCAGCAAGATTTTTGATTTCGAAAAAGCGGTTATGGAGTTCTTTTATTCTCATAACCTCACCTGAGTGTTCATTGAATCGGTGTAGCTCATTCTGAAGCAATGCCAAAAAATTAGGTTCGAATGGAATTTTTCCACGAGCACTTGCAGATATCAACATAAGATTTTCTAACCATCGGAATTTTTCTTCAAAATCATCATTTGCCTTAAAGAAAATTAAAGCAAATTCATAAGCCAATTGTCGTATACCGTTGCAATCATTTATCGTAACCTTTCCTAAAGGATCCAGGTTATCCGATCTATTTGGCAAAAATATTGTCGCTCTAATAAACATTTCTACTTCGTCAGCACTGGCATTCTGCAATTGGGGCAGAATCACGTCATGTAATAATTGCAGACGTAATTTAGCATCGACTATTCGTGAGACTTCCTCCCCGTTAGTAACCAAATCGAATGGTTTTGAAGAATTTCCGGTGGGTGTTATACGAGAAATAGTCGATAGAGTTTCGTTATTTTCTGACAAAAAAGGATAAAGTTGCCATTCAGTTGCTGTAAGGATATTCAACAACCACGGAATATAGCCCCAAATCCTTGGATTTCCTAGTGATAGATGATCTGGTGACCTTCCAAGTTCTGATATAATTCGACTAGTGATTTCAGGTAGCTTCCAGTCATGATTTTCGACGGGAGAATATTTGTCCAGAAATTTTTTCCATACAAAGAGTCCAGTATTAATATCCCAATCGCGATCAAGTAAACGTTCGGGATCGAGTTCCCAAATTTCTTTGGGAGAATAACCAATATGATTGAGTCGTTCAGTCAGTAAGTCCTCAATTGGCTCTTCAGCATCCAACCAATACTTTACATGTATTGCATCAAACAATTCTATTAAAAGTTTACTTGAATTTATTGGATCTCTTCGAATCCACGACAAATGAGGCAATTTCGTATCTGTCTCAGCAGAAAAATTTCGTAGTATCTTCAGCATCTCAGGAACTTTTGCTATCGGGAGATAAATTGTTTTCCACCATGCTTCCGCTTCGACGTTTTTATCGGATAGACAGCGAGTTAGAGGTTTATCAAGAGTTAAGAGTATTCGAGCTCGAAATTCGAGAACATTTTTTTCCCACTTAAACGAATCCACAGTCTGGTCGTTTAAGCTATTTAGACCAAATATCTTTGTTGCAATGCCTTTTCTAACCTTTCCAAGCCAAAGAGGCGAGTCACCAGTAGCCCTTGTGATAAGTTCATTAATTCGCATTGTTAGTTCAAATAGCTTAACAAAACGTAGTATATGCTCCCTGACAATAATAGAAATATGGCCATCATCAGTCGGCTCACGAAGAGAAGTAAGTTCACCTAAAACTGTTATTGCTAATTGAGACTCAAACTCTTGAATTGGTTTACTTTTAACGTTTACAGATTCGGTTTTGCGTAGTTGAGAGATTTTTTTAGCAATTGGCTCTAAATAATCGATGAGCTGATCAAGTGACTTCGAATTTGGCCGAACAAACATTAGTAGTTCACTCATTATCCTCTTTAGAAGAGGACTATTTACGAAAGTTTGGAACGATGGAGAGTCGGATGGTATAGTAACAAGGTTTGAAAGTAGCCGACATGCTATCTTTAGACGAGTGGGACCGCCTTGCCATATAGGTTTAACAATATCCGCGGGATTTAGCTCAATCTTTGGATTTTTATCGCTAACTCCAAGTACATATAAACCTAATTTTTCCCGGTGCCGCCATGAAAAACTCCCATTTAATGCATCCTGCATTATAATTTCAGAGTATTTTCCGTTCGAATATTCCTGAAGTAAATGTGTAAATACGGAATCAGGCAAATTTTCGTAATAATACCCGTGAGCCAACGATTGGGTTGCGGGATAATGTCCAGCTTTCACCAAACGGAGTAACAACTCAAAAGACCACGACATAGTTTGAGAATCCTCCCCATGAATATTCTGCAATAACCCTGCTGTATGAAGCCAAATAAACCATTTAACATTAGATTCTTGTTGTTCCGAACCTAACCATTCTTTGATTACAATCTTCGGTCCAATCGAATCAGCGAGAAAAGATAAAACTTCAATAACCTTAGCATTCTTACGCAACTCTAGATCTTGATAAGTTTTCTTAGATGCCTTTACTAAAAAAGGCATCAATTCCGAATTGTTGTTGTTGTGACTTTTTTTCAACAATGCGTTGGCATCAATCCAATTCTCAACAGGTAACGCATGAAGACGGTGTAATAAGGTTCTTTCTATTGAATTGAGATCTGGGATGGAAGTATTATATCCGTCTTCTATATTGTCGAATGCAGTCAACACGATAGACATTTCATGAGCCAACGACTCATTTCTACACCAATTCATTATCGTAGCTTCAAATGTTGAATTAGTGACGGTGTCAACAATATCTGACAAGAAATACCACCTAATGATTTTGTCGTGTACAGTTCCACCAATTACATCAGGGTGAATATTATCATGCTGATTAGTGTCAAGCTGCTTTTTTACAAACTCTCGAAATTTAAGATTTCGCCAGCTTTCAGGCGGAGATGGATTATTAAGCCATTGAATAAGTGTCGTATTCTCCGGGCCGAAAAAATGTGGGAAAATTGAAGTAATTTTTTGAAAAAACGTAATCGGAATTCCTTGTTTGTAATCGGAATTCATTATAAAACTATTTTCGAATACAAAAACCAGCTTTTCCGATAATTGCTGTGCGGCCACTGATCCTACAGCTGTTGATTCGCAAAGCAGCATTACTTTGTCAAGTGTTTTTCCATACTTCATTTCAGTTTTGTTAGAACCACTTAACTCATCTAAGTGATAATTCAGTCGGTTTATTTCCTTGGACAATCCACCGCCATCTGAGGCACGTGACGCGGGTATCAGGAATAAGGGAATTATTGCTGCTGTTGCCAGAATCAAAGATTTAGTGTACACCCCTGTTTTAATCTTCATTTGGTACACCGCGAATAAATGCAATACGGCAGGCCTGCCTTACCAACCAATTGGAGAAACGTTTCCCTTGTAGTTTATGTTCATCAATCCAACCTTGGTCTACCCATTTAGCAGGGACTAATTCTCCATTTCGTCCTATCTGTGGAATGCCTATAATATACGGCGGAATATCTCCAGAATCTGATTGGGACTCCATTTGAACTTCTGTAGCAAGTGCAGTCTGAACAGTTCCAAGGTTCACAGTACCTTCTCTAACAAGCTCATATCGGTTAGTCCATTCCATTACAATATTTTGAACGCTGCCCGTAAGAGCACGTTGATCTAATTGATCAGGAGACATATTGACAATGAAAGTCGGAAGCTCAATCATCAAATCGATATCTAAATTTCGAACTCTCTCGACTGTTTTAAATGATTCAGAGCAACCTGCGACTAACACTAATTCAATGATCTCTTTCTGAAGAATATTTGCCGTTTCAATAGCACCCATTCCATGTAACCAAGATCCTATTACACACTCCAAATAGAGGACATTTAAGAGATGTACTGTAATGGGTTTTTCAACAAATTGATCGCGACTTCTATGAAGTATTTCCATCCATTCATCGACGTAGGCTATACCCTCCTCCTCAAACGGCATAGGTGAGTTTATGAGATTCAGGAGATAATCTCGTGCACGCAGATTAAGTTTGGACAATTGCTGTTCACTTTCCCAATTTTGCAGTACAGCAAGCTGAGGTTGCCTAATATGTGTATCCCAAAATTTTCGGTGATTCTCAGGTAATTTCTGGAGCCCAGTTAGTTCATTTTCAAATTCTGCCTTAATAGTTTCGCTTCTTTGCTCAAGTTGTTTTTTAAAATCAAGTGTAAGTGCTATTTCATCAACAAGTTGACTCGCAGGATAGTTAGGAGAAAGTCTGCCTGCTTCTCGGTGTAATGATGCTTCTCCTTGATACTCATAACTTGTTCTTTTCCCACCGGCCCCACTCCCCGGACCATCTCCTTCGACATATGTGGATCGACCATTTGAATCTTCCCATGAGAAACCGCGATTCGAAAAACCTAATGCTATACCATCATTAAAAACTACCGTTGTTCGACTAGATAGACTTTTCATGATCAAACCCCCGCCATGACGCTGTGATAAAGTGGCAACCGATCTTGGAAAATGGAATTGAGGCACTACACGTTTCAAAGGTATCTTTACGGGTTTCTTACTATCAGGCATCGCGAAATAAATGAAATCTTCAGGAGTAAGGCCTAAGGCACTGACAAAAATATTTCCTTTGCTACTTGGTCGAAATATATACAGCCGCTGAGCTGGGCAAACCTCGACCGTTAAAACATTTTTTGACTCTGGATGGATGGCTTCGATTTTCATTGTTCTTGTTGAAAAACCTTGCGTAGCAATTTTAATTGGTATACTGGAAAAATTCCCCGTTATTGCAGGATCATATGATGCGACGGCTTGTTTTTTTAATTTTGGAGGATCAATGATCACACTACGCTTAGCAAGTATATTTGAAACATCATTGTTGCGTAGACTTTTTTCTTTATTTTTACCTACCCCTTGGATCGTTGCCAGTTTTGATTTAACAATCAATCCTACTGTATGAGTATCAATAGGATTCTCGTCGGTACCCACAAGAATAGGACCCACCTTTACGTAGCCAACGTTAGCAGTTTCTAATGTAACAAATTCAGTAAGATTTGGTCGCTCCTCCATTTTAATCAAAGTTGTCCACGACGGTTTCTGATCATTATCTAGCCCCTTTACGATTTTATCTCCCACTTTAAGAGTAAAAGGTGTAACACAGGTTTCTGTAAGAACGCCATCAGATATCGTGAGCACCCATGATAATTCTCCAAGTCGAATGACGGTATCATCTTCAAATCCAAGTGCATAAACACGGCTCTGTGGAATAAATTCTTTGGTCACAGCCCACGTGGTATGTGAAGTCAGTTTCGGATTAGACCACAGATTGTTTTCAGTTTCGTTTACAAAAAAACCTATAAGACCAGTACCTTGAATTTCATCATTGTGGTCCTTGTCTGCTTCAACGTCTCGAATAGCGATGGGGGGATTGGGTCGCAAAATATGAACCAACCCCATTGAATCAATTGAACTGGAAGTTATGGATCCTGCTTCGACCATAGCTATATCTGGACCAGATTTAGATGTAGCAACAATAAGGTTATTTGCAACCTGCCGATTGGAACCAGCTAATGAAAATTCAATAAATGAAGATCTATTGTTCATCAATGACCGAGTTTTTGGTATCACAACATTTACGGTTGCACAGGGTCCATGATTCCAGGTTTTTGTTCCAGGTTCAATGAGATTCGCAGATGTCCAAATCCCCGTTTCAGCTACTGTAGACATCAAAATGTGACACTTGGGTGTAAGAATCAATTTGTGAGGTGATCGTTGGTTTGTCAACAAATCTATCTTCACTTCCTGTCGAAGGTTATGTCTTTTTGATCTAATGACGGTGAATTCTGTTGGTTTCAATTCTCCTGTAATAGAATTTAGTTCTGATACTGATGGTCGAGGAAGCCCCATATATCCTTTTATTTTATCACCCAGCTGAACATCTCCTGCTCGAATTCGATATTGACCACTTTCTCCAATGATTGTAACAAACGTATCTTCATGTATCGCAATTATCGCTTTGCCCTCGCCTCTTAAATCCGGTGACGACCAAGGAATCGAGATACGTTCGAAACGCTGATTTCGAGGTAATTTAGAATCTAACAAAAATTCTTCGGTATAAGGTCGTGCTAGATTATCAAAAATTAATGTATATATTACTTTATCTTCATCCCCATCAACTATAATTCGCTTAACGTCCATCCGAGGAACAGATCCCGCGAGAGCATTGACTCGCCTTGTTTCTGGTGTAGCCTCAAAAAGATCAACTAGCTCTCTTGCATCGAGAAGTGCCAATTTTTTTGAATCCCAATGTTTCGAATCAGAATGTTTTGCAAGTTCAATAGCCATCGAATACAGCGATGGGAGCACATTTGGATCAGCAACTACGACTGCGTCAGGAACGTCAATATCAAAATAAGGGGCAAGCTTCGTTGTCTTACGCATTGACAAGTTTTTCTTAGAATCAATCAAGATTTTCTCAAAATTATCTTTCCATAACCCATTCGCATCATTATTCATACTTGGGACCCCGTGAGTTGTTAGGAGCAGGATCTCTATAATTCGGCTACGAATAGTTAGGTTCTGCATTTTAATCTTTGGGAAAATCTCTTCTGCTGCACCGGGATGTATACTAAAAAAATCATCAATCAAAACTTCACGCGACGGATCGGTAAGCTGACTTATATCTGTATGTGCACTAGTATGTTTTGAGACGCCGATCGCATCGGTCGCAGTACTGATACTGACAAGCTTTTGTACAGCCTGACGAATTTCAATATGAAATTGTGCACCTTCATTAAATAGGGACTCCAATATCTTGTTATTCTCAACGTATAGAGTGTGTACAATGGCAGCTTTATCCACCAATTCTAGAGGAATGTAAGCATAAATGGTAGGATGTAGTATATCACTGGCAACAGCTGCTGCTGCACCATTAGCTAGTGTACTTCCAACTGCAAGTTTGGATGAAAGACGACCGTAGGCTCTACAAAAGTAATAGACGAACATTCTGACTGCATCTGAACTTTCTTCTAAAGTTTTCTGTGCTATTTCCAATTGCCCTCTCTGAGGGTTAAATCGAATTGGAAATCCAGAAGAAACAACACGGTCATCTGACCATCCATCTAAGCGAATTACACGAGGAGAAATTTTACTGTCGGGACCGATATATGCATCTATATTGTTTGAAATGTTAAAGTCACTTTTCAATCCTAAAAAAACCGTTTCATGGGATGCATGTTGAGACATAGTTCGAAAAAAATCTCTAGGCTTCTCAAATTCGATCTCTGCTCCGACAATAAATGATTTGGCACAAATGACAAGACAAAACGCAACTATATTTTTCTTCATTTTTACTCCAGGTTTTAATTTTATACATTTAATAAATAGTAAATTCATATCATGTTATTTATTGTGAAGAATTATTTTTTTCCTGAGGCCTATGTCTCTTAGACGCAATTTAAAAGATTTGCGCACGTCCTTTTTTAATACACGGATTTTAAATGGGCTAATAAATGGGGTCTCAATGCTGAGGGGAAATTCAATCGCAAAGCTTTTCCAGGATTCTGATGAAACTTTAGCGTGAAGTATAAATTGTTTCGAATCAGGATTTCCATAGGAAAACTCAATAGTTTCGTTCAATCCTATCGTACTTGCTTCAAAGAATAATTCCCATTTCTCCTGCTTATCTAAATCCAGGTTTTTGGGAGTATAGTATTTTATTGATTTTTCTGGGTTAAACGTGACTACCAATTCATTTGAAGATTTATTGAGCCAGGTAAATAGTATGAAAAAAGAGGTTTCGCTTTGCCAAATTATTTCACTTGAAGACTTTGATGAATTTCGAGTAATCACCGGCAGTATTCCTCCTGATCGACTAATTAGTGTAATAGGCAAATGATCTTGAAATGGTTTCTGTGGACGTGTCAGTGTTTCAGTAGTAGGCGGGGATTCTGTTAGTACCACTACTGGATCTGGAGGATCAAATTCTGTACTATAGAATCTTTGAGTATAAATTGTAATCACGATGGGTAAAAGTAATGAAGCCAATATCAATAAAAACATATATTTATGGTGAATATCTTGACTTTTGCTAATATCAGCTAAAAATTCAGCAAATTGCATGCATGAACGATGACGTGAATCTGCTTTTTTTGCTAGTGCCTTAAATACCGCTTTATTTTGCCTTCTAGATAATTGTGGGAGACGCATTGGTGATTCATTGAGGACAGTATCCTTAATTAATCCCCGATCATTTGATAAAAAGACTGAGTGAAACGGGACTTCACCCGATATCAATTCATAGAACAATACTGCCAATCCATATTGATCCGTTGTCTTTCCCTGTTGACGACCGGCAAGCTGTTCCGGAGACATATAAGGTAATGTACCACTAACTGGCATTGGATTCTTGGAAAGGCTATTTAGTGAAAGTCGTAATTCTAACGCGATTCCAAAGTCTAAAAGTACAACGCGACCACTATTCATTACTATAACATTTGAAGGTTTTACGTCTCTATGCAAAACTTTCTCCGAATGGGCATAATCAAGAGCAATGGCAAGTTGAGTGATAATTTCAATAGCATCGTCTATAGGCAATTTGCAATCGCGGTAGCGATTTGTATACGTTCTTAGCGTCACACCTTCGACGTAATCCATAACTATAATAAAATCTCCTCGACATAGGTCAAGTTTGACAGATATTGAATCATCAACTGAACCAATCTTATGGATATCTCTAACCAAAGCAATAGAGGGATGGGTCAGCTCACAAACGAGAACAAAATTTTGGCGAATTCGGACCATCTCATTATCATTATGAGCTAGCTCAGGTGGTAAAGTTTTCAACGCTACATGGCGCTCTTTTTCAATATCCCAAGCTCGATAGACACAGCCATATGCTCCCTCTCCCAGTTTTTCGATAATCTGGTAATTATCAATTTTTCCAAGATATTCATCTGTACCCAATTATTTGCTACTCCTTTAATCTTATTCAGTGTACCATGCCTGCTGATTTCCAGGGAGATCGGAAAATAAACTTCTATCTTAGTTGATTAGTCAGAAATTTCCATTGTTGAACTGAAATTTATCGTTTTTTGGATTTTCTAAATATTTCATCCTGCACAATTCATAATTAATTATGTAATCTTGTATGCAAAAATTAATAAAGCAGAAATTTCTTCCATCCTACCATTAAAATCCAAAGAATTTTCATCCTAAATCTTATTAGCCCATTCATCAATGAAACCAGGAGAATTTCAATGCCAACTTCTTTTTCCACCTAAACCAATTGTCTCTGCCATTCCAGTAATTTGTTAATAGACCGTGACGGCAGGGGCGGCTAAAATGAATACGCAAAATATGGTTAAATCTTCATTATATCAATTAAGAAGTGAAAAGTGAACCGATGAAAGAGTAACTATGGTGCATTTCACATGTCTTCGTACTAAAATGAACTCTTTAGAGGCTGAATTGCAGAGAGTTATGACTGAAAACAAGGATCAAGCCATACGAAACGCACTATAATACTAAGATGCAAATTAATGGATCGCAAAAGAATATTTGAATTGTTTGATGTTAAACGAATTATGGGAATATTTTAAGTTAGAGAAAAAAATTAAAATGCTAATTTTCAACTAAGATTTAAATATTTTCCCAGATTAAGTTAGCAGAAGATTACTTTGCTATTCAGTAAATTAGAGAATTGTTCACAAATTATTAGATTTTGAAAAGATACAATAAAATAAAAGAGGACATAAATAATGAACAATGACAATAAAACATCCAAAACATTAATCGAAAGGATGCGCATCGAACTATTTGAAAATTTGGATGACAATGGAAATTCAAGGAAACCCCCAATAAATGTCGCCGTAGGAGGGGGAGCCTGGTATGATTTTTTTTCGATATATGCACCAATAATCCGAAAATATGCTCGTTTAAACGGTGCACCACCTGATATTGTTGAGGACATGGTTCAAGCAACTGTAATATCGCTAATTAAAGGATTACATAGTTTTAAGTATGAGCCACGCCCCGGGCGCTTTCGAAGGTACCTTCACACCATCGTTAAGCGTCGACTATGTGATTGGCGTAGTAGCCAAAAAAAAAATAATGTGAATGACCAAGAAGTAGTTGAAACATTGGTTGATAAAAATTCCAAAAAGGCTTGTTCGTCTTGGGATGACCTGTGGAAACATAACATTATATACCAAGCATTACGAATTGTACGTGATACAAAACTAAAACCTATCACTTACGAAATTTTCAAATTATATGTCCTGGAGAATCTACCTGTTAATCAAGTAATTGATATTATTTCGGAACATCATAATGTCCACTATAATACGAATGATATTCATCAAACTAAGAGTCGAGTAATACGATATCTAAGAAATGCATTAAAAGATCTTCTTGTACAATTCAATGATAATCAATTTATTGATTTGGATCTAGGAGAGTATTGCCGTACACGTAGAACGTTAGCGCACGACGAACCTCCAGAAGTAATGCCAAATCGCCTAAACATTATTCGGGAAATTTTAGTAAAATCTCCAATCTCCACGTCGGAGAAACCGCAGGTACTTGTAAAAACCAGAAAAGAAAACTATTGGGTGAAGATCGAAGAGCCTCAAATGCTTGTGGGCGCTGGAAATAATTGCAATCTTAAAGTAGATGATCGCTTCCTGTCAAAAACTCACTGTAAATTCTGCATTGTAGAGGAACGCTGGAATATCGTCGACTGTGAGTCAACAAATGGTGTTTACGTGAATGGTGAAAGAATTGAAAACCATGTTCTTACTGATGGTGACGCTATTAAAATTGGAGATTTAATGATATATTATTTCGAAGCCACAATCGCCTTTGAAATGGAGGTAGGCGACTAAAGAAGACAAGACATGAAAATGAACAAAACAATTCTTATAGTAGCCACAAAAATATTTACGAATCACTAAAACCAAGTGTCTTGACATACTTAATTTCACAAGTTAATTGTGACATACTCCATTGGTAGATATGCCAACAATAATTTTCATAAAGTAAGTCACTTAAACAACTTCTGGATCCTTCATATTACGTACGTATAAACAAGATTAAACGAACATTTTCAAAGTTGTTTCCGTTTTTGACGGTATAAGAGCAACTAATTCTCGATAGAAACTTCAATCAAAGGCGTTTTCGATAGTAAGTTTGCTATCAGAGCCAATTTCTTGTCGGCAGATGTATTCGAGAAGATTGGATGGAAATACAGGGCCTGTACAAAGTGTGTTACCAAAGATATGTTTTGTGATATTCTGTAGCTAATATAGATTGACAGCAGGTGAAGTATATAATCAGAGGGGGGAAGTGTTTATCGGTACTGCGGGAAGAGGAAATAGCTGTAAGTGATTAAGATAAAACATGTTATAGGAAGCGTTCCCTTCCTTGACATATATCTATGCAAAAGGTTTATATCGTTTAGATAGATGTCAACATTCGAGCCGATTTTGTTCATCTTTCTGACAAATACGAGTCCTGCCGTACAAATTGCCATTGGTAAAGTACCAGCACTGGCATAAACGGTTATTCCTTCATGGACCCGTGGGGGTATTCGAACAGAAACCCACGCTTATAACGTTAAAAATAGTTTCCCAGACAATGGAATAGTAACGACCAGCGTAACCGGGCGGAGACGTTACGCGTTGAATTCAGTTTCCGCCGGATTTGCCGCTGCGGTTCACGCATTCGTTAGCTAGTTTTTGTGAGTTTCCTCAGTCAGTTTCAAACCGCTGGTCTTTGTGACTTCTCAATGCTTCAATCCCGTCGCGGAACATGGGATCCTCGTAGTATTTTCGGACGACTGGATCGACCACAGGCGAATCTACGGAATCGACTGGCAATTCTGCAGGCGTAAGCTCACCACGAGACGAAAACACTCGGGTACCCAAAGTACCTAATGCAAAAATGAACATCTCAACTTGCTTGGCCGGTGCGTTTTCACCATCCAGAAGTACTCGAAGAATTGAGCCGATCTCGTCGTAAGACTTTTGCCACAGTTCAAAGTCAATCGGTGCTACTTCATACCACCATGGAATTGCTTCATCGATATCCGAATGTTTGGTAAACTGTTGTCTTGGGCTGAATACGTGTCCCAAGCGAATCACCCCTTCATTGTCAACGAGATTCGGGAACTGTGAAGCAGTTGTATCGGAATGAATTCGGCTTTCGCTCTGAACATAATAGATACTTTCCAATTCTTCCGAGATAGGCAAACCACCTTCTGATTCAACAAAGATTATTGGTGTTGGTAAGCTCATTTGGTTTTCCAAATACAGCGACGAACAGTACCAGTGAGGGTTGATCATCACATTGGCAGCGAAAGCGGCTTGAACGTGCTTGAAGTTGGAAAATGCCTCTACAACTCTGCGCCCTGAATGGCACGCTTTGCCAGTTTCTCGTTCGAATATATCAAGTTCCTCTAACAATGCTGTCTCAACTTTGTCATTGGTTTTTGACGCCTGAATAATATTGCCCTGTAGATCAGTGTCATATTTTTCCTCGAAGTATTCGTCGATTGTCCCAATAAGGTCCTCGAAGCCACTTATCGAATTAGGTTGAAACTTGCGATCCCGGAGCCAAATCAACAGGTCAATCAGGATGTCCTTAGGTGCGCGTAGGTGATCGGGATTCGGATCTTGAAAATTCCCACACAATGAAACAAGAAGTATAAATCGGACAACCTCCAAAGGGTATCGAGAGCCCAGTACTGCGTTAACCAAACCCAGCGCCCCGTAATACTCCAGTTGTGCCTCTTCACTAAACCCGGAACGAAACACCTTCATTGAGTCTTCGCCAAATTCTCTGGCAATCAGTTCCTCTTGAGTCAGGATGGCAAGGGACTCAAGTATCGAAGAAGCTCGTATATCGTCAAAAGGCGGATCAAGTGGGATTAGTCCCTGATCGACGCCACGGACTTTGTCGCGCATTGGTCCAAGCGTTTCGTAGAGGAACTTGAGGTTGTTCCCCGGCGGGCGCACAGAAAAACCTGATTCGAATACCTCTGGCGCACTAAACCAATCAGACAAAGGGATGACAATGGACTCACGATGAATAAGTAGCTCTGATTGACACATCGCACAGTGGACTGCGGCGCGAGCGTATTGTCTCATTAGCAATGAGCCATAGGCTGTGACCAAAAGGTCGTGAAAGTGCTTAGTCTCGTGAGAAAAAACTGTGAATGCCTGAATCGCAAGCAACTCTTCCTGCGGTTGGCAATTTTGTACAAATTCGCGATGTTTTTTATTGAGTGGAAAATGGTAGGTAGGCCATGTAAGTTCCAACATCTCTTGCGCGCGCTCTGAATCGAGGACGCGATCAAGCGATATCCATAAGCCAAAGTGGCTGGGGTCGAATCTTCCTGCGCTGCTGCCCTCAAAAAGTTCCATTACTGTGACTCCGGTGTTAGAAGTTCTTCGAGAAATTGTTTTACAGATTCGGGATCATCAGTTGCTTTTAGTTCCAACGGCTTGCCATCTATCTTCACAACAATGACAGGATCCGATGCTTTCATTGCTTTGACCTTACCATAGAGCCAGTCGATCAATTGAGCCGCTGCCCCCAATGTTGTAACAACGGTGAGGACCTTGTAGGCAATGGCAGCCACGACGATTGGATCGAGGTGAAGGTCAGCGCCTGAATCGGAGTGCACGACTTCACCGGGCTTCATGTTGAACCCTTCACAAGTCGCGCGCAACGTTTCTAACGAGTCTTTCTCACTCGAATGGAATTCAACCACTTTCCTATGGAAATCATCAGACATGTTTAGTTCTCCTATGACTGTAATCTTGTATGGCTAGTTGCCAGCTAATGCCCGCGGAGTTTCAACAAGTTATTAACTAGCAACCAACTCCCCTTCGGTGGGTTACTGATAAAAGAAAGTATTTTGGGACCTGTTTAATTGGACTTTCTCCGAACAAAAATGCCAATTTGTAACTAACTGCAAATACGGAGCTTCTTAATAACTACGAAAAAGTACTGTTAGCAGGATAAATTGGCGATTTTATCACCTCTCTATTCTCATACTAATTTTTACATAATTTGTAGGTTTCTAGAGTTCACGAATTGTTTGACAGTTAGTCTATGAACCCCAAATATCCTCCCGATCGCGCTGATCTCCCCAGTTATCTATTGAATATCGGCGGATTTCCTTGATATTAAGCTGTGCCTCACGGGACAGATCATAGCGTTTCATTAGCGGGTCTTCTCATCCAATAATTCTTGAAAAAATTGCTCGCCGTCCACCACGTCGCCCTTCTTGATTTGGTCGACACCTTTTTTTATTTTCTTCCTGACCGCTTCCAGCTTCAAAGCCTCCATTTCTTCATAGTCTTGGGCAGAGATGACAACAGCAACAGCGCGGTTATGTTTTTCGATGGTCACAGGTTCTCTTTGTGCCGTATCAATAAGCCAAAATCAAGATTGTATACGTCACTTTTTTCAATTGAAATTCCTTTGGTTATGGTAAAATGTTGAGTGCTTTTGAATTCCCCACATAGCAACAATATTTATCATCATTCTTTGCATACAAGCTGTATCAAAAAAATCATAAAATTTTTCCCCGCCAGTTTTAATGCGCCACTTTGTACCCTTTCCCATGATGCTAACTTTTGTATAGAAGTTAAGGAGTTAATCAAGGCAATAAAAAACCCTAAGACCGAAGTGCTGAGGGCTTTAATTTCAAACTATAGACTGGCCGTCATGCGACGTTAGCCATTTTCTTAAGGAAGCGTATGCGCAATAAATTCACTACTGCAAGTTTGGACCTGTATTTATTGAATCAATAAGAATCTTTGGTACGTTAAAAACTTTTCTCCCATCAAAATAATATTTATCCATTGCAGCAGGGCTAACTACGTTCCTTTTCATACCTTGTTCAATTAAATACACTTCAGCATAACCAAGTGATCTTGCCAAAATGGCATTTTCTGAAATATTCCTAGCAGTTGGAAGTATTGATAATTCAAAAAGTTTAACTCCATTCCAATCCTTGAACAGATTGTTATAAGTTTCTCCGTTTGGGATTAACCTCTTGTAACCCTTATCTACTAAAAAAATATAGTCAGACGTTGTGGATTTTACTCTAAGCCCATTAAATTCCGGGCGCGGAGGATATCTCCTAGCTTCGTCATCCTCTGAGATTCCGACACTAATTTTTTCTAGTTCTGTACTTATTTGAAAACCTGTTGGGTCTGCTATTTTCAAGTCAGAAATTTCTATTTTCATTACGTTTACTCCTTTATTAGATAATGTGGCAATAGGGATGAGGACAAATAATTTTCAAATGTTCCTCTAAAGTGCCTCAAATACAAATCTAATGTGTGACTGTTTCCTCAGTTTCATTCCATACACCCAGCCGGCTTAAATGCTAACTTTTATGTAAAAGTTAACATTCGCGGTTCATATAGCCCATGCCTTCAACGCAACTTTACACGATTGGCGTTGACCATGTTTTGATTTAGGCTAAGCGGTTTTAATTTCGATTGGCCATATCGCTTAAGCGACGCAACACTTTGGCCATCGTTTTGATCGAGTGCTCAATCACCGCACCACCACCACCCAGATTGACGCGATGTTCCACGTAACGGGGGTTTTCATTCGGAGACGGATTGATAAAGTACCAGAATTCGGCGATCGGGCGGATGAACTCCAAGACCTCGCCTTTTTCGAATAGTCGGTAAATCTTTGAGCCACGAACGTTTTCTTCACGCACCTTCTTAGGAATATCACTCCAGCCTGTGACAGGGGAAGCGTTGATCGCAAAGGTGCATTTGATGTCTTCGCTCATATAGTTTGCGAATTGCGCCAGCCCACCTCCTAGGGAATGGCCAGCCGAGACAATAGGCACACCCGAGTGGTTTGCCTTACACCATCCGACGATCTGAGGCACTACCTCTGCCGTCTCGTCGTAGTGATCTCGAAACGGCAGCATGCGAAAGAGCCAGTGAAAGTTCGCCATCCATGATCGCCAACTGCAAAAGATGGTCCCGCGAAACACGATCGCGAGCAGGGGGTTGTCTTTGCGATGATAGACGTGGACTTTAAAACCGTATTTCGTGCGCTGGCCGACTCGCTCGAGCGCATTGTCCAATGTTTTGCCGTCCTCCGAGATTTTCTCAGAGATATCCTTCCAATTTTCAGGGAACGGATAGTCTTTCTTTGGATAGACAGCGGCACATAGCGCAGTCATGTCTGGATATAGCTTAGTGTTTGGATCCTCGCGCCCATCCAAGAGGTTATCGATCGTTGTTACCCGCACGTCGTCTCTCGTCCGCACTTTGTCCTTCATCTGAGGATTTATATACGCCATGCGAATTTTCTGAATGCGTTGCCCCACGATGAGCGCAAACATGATACACTCGATTAGCCAAGGCCACGTGAAGACGGCACGAGCTGTGCTCGTGTCGTCGAAAAAAGCCACAATCGCGAGAAATATCGTCGCCAATGTAAAGAACAACAGCGCCGTTTGAACCGAAAAAAGCCGACAAAAATACGATTTCATTTGCTACCCCCATTTGGAAACGCCATTGGTAACTAAACATGGCATGATAAAGTTTAAGTCGTATTGCGATGCTTATGAAGCATAACTTCCAATTCGACGAATGCTAACAACTGGATATTAATTAATATTGGTGAATTACCTGCTATTACATACCCCACAAAGACAATATCCATTTTCCTCGGTCAGCCCTGTTTTTCTTATAATGTTCAACATCATTGGTGGAAATGCAAGATTGTCAGAAAATTATTCTATTCTTACACTTTACCAACTTCAATGCCAACTTCTATCCATAAGTTGGTGGCGACACGAGGTCGTTATATTTTTGTTCAGCGCATTCTGTGACTGAACCCGGTGTTTCGCCGCCGGTATCCTGAGAGGCAGGCGAATCTACGCACTGTTGTAGATGGCCTGATGCCCTTCGAACATGTACCAAAGGTCAAATAGACCGGGGAAGATACCGTGAGGTTGACACCCTCCTGGTAGTCTGAAACTGGGTGTGGGCTAGGATTGGGTGATAAGGTTAACATATGTAAACAACTGTAAGCATCGTAAATGGAATAGAGCCAAACAGACTGATAGGCTTGCCCCAAAAGGGGACATGGGTGAGGATACGGGGTCTAACTTGACCGTGCGCGAACCAATTACCCATCGGTGTAGAGGTTGAACCTAAGTCATCTGTAAAAGGAATATGACGGAACGTGGAAAGCCGATAGAACCGCTCCGTGGTCGGAGCAGGCAAACTGTAAAGCATGCTGTTGGAACTATCGGGGAATGATGTCGGAGAGTAGCCAATGCCTTCTTGTAATGAGAAGGATATGCTGAAGTCCGACAGGTGCCTTATCGTGAGAGAATTTGGGTTACTTCTTGGTTGAGGAAAGC
>JAJFLO010000152.1 GCA_021772675.1 Verrucomicrobiota bacterium
TCACGACAAAGGCAAACAATGACAAGCCATTCTATGGTTGTGCCGTGAGAACAGGCGTGATTGGTCCCAGCCCCATTCTCACTGATGCTTTGGATTGTATCTCGACTACGTTGAATCTATTGCAACACGGTGGTCAGGCACTTCGCTATTTGGGGAGGGGCGATTATCATGATTTTTCGGATCAAGAGTTGCTTGACATGCTCATGAAAGGAGAGGCCTATCGACCTGGATTTCTTCTAAATTCTCAAGAACTGACTTCGCTGGTACACTTAATCCCTTCTGAAACTATCGAACAACTGGGGATTCCAATCAATTTAATCGAACCGTTACCGCCAAAAAATAGCGAGCTTCTTGAGGGAACAAAAATAGGATACTGCACCATCACTGGTGAATATCAGGATGTGTGTATTCCCAGTAAAATCAGGGAACGTAGCACCCATATCATATCTGGTACTGGAATGGGAAAAAGTACGCTTATGACCAATATCTTTTTACAAGATATTCTGGACGGAAACGGCGCTGTATTTATTGACGCCCATGGTGACGCTATCAAATCATTAATGACGTTAATTCCAAAAGATCTTTATTCGAAATGTATCTATTTTGATCCGGGCAATCCTGAATGGATTCCGTTATGGAATCCATTGTGTCGATCACCTGGAACGGATATATATCTACTCGCTGATAATATTGTTTCGGCATTTCGACGGGTTTTCAAGGATTGGGGCGATCGTCTTGAACACATTATTCGAAATGGATTGATTGGTCTTCTCCATTTGGAAACTGCAACATTACGAGATCTATATGACTTAACTCGTCAGAAAAGTACGGAATGTGACAAACTTCGAAAAAAAATTATTGAGTCAGCTACGGATGAACTTGTAAAAAAGTTCTGGCAACATGATTTTGAAAATGACTATCGAAAAAGTGACTTACAATCCCCAAAGCACAAGTTGTCAAAGCTAGTATCGGCGGGCAGTGTTTCCCTAATGCTCTCGCAGCCAGAGAGCAAGATCAATCTTCGCCAAATTATGGACAATGGCAACATTCTTTTGGTGGATTTGTCTTCAATTGGAGCCGATGCGCGAGAAGTGTTGGGTTCCTTTATATTGACACTTTTTTCCATTGCGGCGATAGGTCGTAGTAATATAGAGGCAAAGGACAGACGACGTTTCTCAATATTTGCAGATGAAGCACATCTTTTTGTTTCTGCTGATGCTATCGAGAATATTATTACACAGGCTCGAAAATTCGGAATAAATCTGTGTATTGCCCACCAGTACTTGAAGCAGTTTGATAGTGGAAAAGTGAGTGCGCTTTCCACTACAGGCACTTCAATTGTTGGAAGAGTTGACAAACATGACGCTTTGTACTTTGCAAAAGATTTACAGGGATTAGTTGAGCCGAAGGATCTCATGACCCTGAACCCCTATGAAATGATTGGTCGCATTGGAAGCGATATAGTCAAATTTTCATCATTGCCTGCTCCGATTCCTGAAAAAGACGGTAACCCTAAAGAAATCATAGAACAATCAAGACGCAGATATTGCGGGCACGTTTCTGAAGTTCGTAAGATGATATCTATGAGACAAAATAGGTGGACCAATTCGTTTGTATCAGTTGCAGACGGTTCTAATGAGTGGGGATTCACAGAAAAAGATTTGGAATACGATGAATTCTAGCGAAGTCCTGACAGAGGTTCGAGCGTTGCTTGATCATGACAAATTAAAACAATTGATTGATGAACCCATTTGTGAATGCATGAACAAATTTTCTTGGGATGATGTACCTGTCAATACTCCACAATTCAATCGTTTGGTCATCAACTTCGTTACCTTTGTCTATGACCAATTGAAAATGGATATTTCCGACCACGATGCTTTTTCCCTTGTTGTTGAAGCACTCAATCAAGACAATGGTTACCATGGTGCATTACTTGACGCGATATCTGGTGATAAGCATAGTGTTGAGCAGGTTGTTGGTATTCTGGCCGAGTACCTAAAAGACCATACTCGTGAAAGATATTTCAAATGGGTGTTCAATACAAAAATCGAACCAGTATACTGGAAGATAAAGTGTGAAATGGTCAACATATTAGTATCTGAACATCCTGCAAATTTTGGAGATTCAAAACTATTTGCTAATCATTTAGATATTTTGATACGAAGTCAGATGGGGATAAAGGAACATTTGAATGAAATATTTTCAGATTTTTCTTGCACATAGTTCGGACTCAAAGCACTTAAACTTGGAAATTGACATACCTTTGTGTACCATCATTAACTGTTGATCTTAATTTGTGGAGAAGATTCACTGCAAATTGCCTTCCAGTTGTTTTGCTATGGAGAGCATTCTTAAATCCTCCTTGACATTTTTACTCTTTTCATCGATAATGAAGGATTGATGCTACCTCTTTCAGTAAGTGGCCCGCTAATTCCAGAATGGAGATATTGGATTAATCTAAAAGCAGAAGTTGAGCAATTTCTTAACATATTTGGTAATTGAATTTTGTTTATTACAATTTATTCATATTGAAAAAACAGAAAAATACCAACTTTTACCTATTTGTTAGCATTCAATCCAGACAGCAGCAAAACCTTACGGACGAGTCCATATTCATCAAACAAATTTCTTGCTTGTTTGAGTCTCAGAACGCATGATGATGTTCGTCAATATACATAAATGCGAAACCAACGGAGCCACTACTTTCAAATTTAGTTTCTCCCCAATATGAAATATCCGGGAACAATTCTTCGAACGCTTCTCGAATTGTGGATAACACATCAGCTGCAAATGTGATCTTTGAGTCAAATTTTAGATACATTATGTATCCATTATCAGTATGATCTTCGAGTTGCATGAATGAGCATTCTGTAATGCCCCCTTGAACCAATAGATGAGTTTTGAGCATTTCATTTCGTTCCGCTCTTATAGCATCGCGGCGCTTAGGACTGATCTTTTTTGACGACGAGGCTGGTTCCGCATCTTTCTTGGTGTCTTTTTTACCGATCTCGTAGAGTGATTTGAGATACTTTTTAACGTCGCTCAGGCGGGTTTTGAAATGTAGATTTTGTAGATAACCGGGCAACTGAAGAGAAGGGTGCGTCAAGTATGGAAGTACTTTCTTTCCACGACCGGTGGCATGTCCAATCTCGAATGGCACCCATTGTGATTGCAGGCTTGCAGGAGAAACGATCACCACTAGAGCGGAGCACTCAGAGATTCCTCCTGCAACGCTCTCGTTGATTGAGTCGCCCATCTCGATGTCTTTTCGGTCAAAAAAATACTCAACACCGATGTCGTCGAGCCCTTTGGCTAATTGCCTCGCCTTCTTTTCATCGACAGACGAATAGCTGATGAATACTTTGCTCATTCGGCTTCACTTTCTCTATAATCTGATTTCTTGATAGGTATGGAAAAGTAGTTCTTGAAGAAGAACGATTATAGAAATCTTGTCTCGATACACTCATTCAATGCCAACTTTTGGATAGAAGTTAGTATTATGACAATTTGTGAACGCCTTGGATTTTGAAAAGGCTAAGTTTTATTAGTTTTGGTCGCAAAACTTGGCATTCAAAAGACGAGTCACACGATCATCGAAAATCCCTATCGCCCGATGTCGTAGACAAAATCAGAATCCCCGCAGCCGTTAAACGACAAGCAATCAGTCTTTATTCGCCGTGATTAAATTGACAATGATTCTTATTGCGGCATCTTAACCACATAATACAAGGCTTATTGCGATTTTTCAATTAAAATGAAAATTAAAATTGATTGCTGGAGACGCTCCAATGCCAACTTTTATCCATAAGTTGGCATTAAATGAGTGTCCTGCGTAAGAAAAGGTACTATCTGCACCTTGAAGATTGAAAAATACCATGGAGCTTTACAGGTGATACGAGACCAATGATTTTCATAATCGTTTTTTCGTAACTATCAAGAAATCAGACAATAATTTGTTAGTAGTGGAGAATAGAATTATGCTAGAAACTGTACTGTCGTTGTCCGCCGTTTTAATTTCCCTAATTACGGCATATTTTGTATACCGACAAACAAAGTATTCAAAAGAACATGTTGAGGCAATGTGGAAGGAATTCAGAGATGATCACGAATACAAAAGGCGACAATATGCAGTAAACTTAGCCAGAGATTGGGATGACTCGGTTTTCTATTCAAGATCAGTTATTTTGAGAATATTTCCGGATAGGTTTGATAAAATTTCAGCAATTTCTTGGGACGATATAAAAATTTGTAGAGACAAGCAATTACTGTTACTTGATAAAGAACATGGAGATAATCAACTCAGCATTGGTAATACAGAATATCTTCTAGTAACAGACCATATAGCTAAAATATTGAATTATTTTGAGATAGTAGCACACGCGGTTTTTTCAAAATCAGCTGATGAAGAAACACTTGAGTCATACTTTAGGAATTCATTTTTCAACTGGTATAACTTTTTAAGTGAATATAGGGAGCAACTAAAACTACAAAGGAAACATGATCCTTGGTCTCCAGTATCCTTGCTTTACAAGCGATGGTATCCAGAGAAATGTTCTGGAGAAAGACCCAAAACTGGGTAATAGTTACCTCCTATTACTAAGAATATAAAATAAAGAAAAGAGAAAAAGAAGGGGGAGCGATGGACGAAAGTAAGATTTTTCAGTCACAAGCAAAACTATTTCAGAACCATTGGGGCTAACAACCATCTACATATGTTCTTATTCTTGCCGGAGTTTTGGGACTGCGATGAAGAAAATGCCAACTTCTAGGTAATTATTAGCATTGGCCATAAGGAATAATATGAGGCGATGGCAGCCTTTGTTTCGGAACCGCCAATCTTAACTTATCAGCAGAAGTTAAGATTAGCAGTGGGGATGTAGGGAGTGGTTAATATATAAACGGACGTTTACATATTAACAATAACAGAAGGAAAATAGGTGTAAAGTTGATTCCTATCAACTACCAATTTTGTCAATGGCATCATCAACTTTGTCTTTTTGTACTTCAAGTTCTTGTATTTCCTTATCGGTAACATCAAAACCATATACTTTCTTTATTAAATGTCCATATTCTTTAATCCTTAAAAACTGATCACGGAGTCGAAATAGGTACATGATGTTTCGATTACGATAAAGTGAAATCGCCCGAGTAAATGGTTTCCCGAATAAAAACTTGGATATTTTACCTTCCTCAAATTCAGATAATTCTTTAGGGCTTTTAGGTAAAATATCGAAAGTATCCCGCAATTCTGTAACCGTTATACGATCGAAATTATCATATTTTAATGATAGATTTTTCGAAATATCATGAAGCCTATATCGTGCAGATAGCGATTCTTTTAGAGAGATTTTGTCATTGCGAGCGGCTATTTCGTAATCGCGAAATGCTGACCTAACAGAGGAGAGTTTCTCGCGTACTTCGAGGGTTGCCTCGGGAATTTCCTTTGGAGAAGAGACCTTATCCAGGATAATTGCTGGTATTGGAGGTATAAAAATGTCAATAGGTCTTCCTGCCGCACGAAGGAGTTCCACGTCGGTCTTTAACGCTGACGATAAATCATCGTACGCGGCTTGCAGGGGGCTCTGTACGCAGAGCGAATTTAACTTACTGGGTAAAGTTAGTGTCTCTTCAAGGTCCGGGAGGTAAGAATATCCAAGTATTCGGTTGAAATATAGTACTGCTTTCAACATAGAATTCTCCTTACTCTCCGCAACCTCTTTTAGCAAATCTAAACCCCGCTGATATTCTTCTGGAGGTAATTTTATATGTTTTTCGGCAGCTGCATCCCACAGTTGCTCGACAGATGCACACTGAATTAGTCCCTCTTTTCTGAACTCTTCGAATATTGGGCAGAAGCTTATTAATTTTGCAGTCGCCGCGGCACAGACATCTTGATCACATAAATCGTCAGAGCCTCTTTCAATAGGGTTAAACGAATCCGGTATAAACGGTCCTGGTACTTTGAAAGTGACAGTGTCGTACAGACAGATAGTTTCAAGGAAGTTAAAAAATCCAAGGAAGTTATTAAGTGGGGGGCAAGGAAAATTAGGGATCAGATCAGAAAGGGATACAAAACTGCATGTGTATGCAAGGCTGCTAGCATCTGTGATGACGTTGGTGGAATCTGTGAACTTTGTCATTTTTGCGAGTTATGAAAGGGGTTTGTCACCTGTAACGAATTCGTCTTATCAATCCTGTATAGGGTTATTGTATCTGGGTTCCCGTAAAAATAGTAAACGAAATGCGAAGGACTAAGCAAATGAGCCTGCTGTTCCTTAATGCCAACTTATGGATAAATATTGGTATTTGAAAAGTCACCCACAATTTAATGCCAACGCTGAGAAAGATAAACGATTTAGGTACATTTACAAAATGTATTACAATTTCAAATTGTAAATCTCTTGAACGTCTTTTTCCTGAATACATAAATATGCCAGGGTTTGTTTTTGTGTGCTATGGCCAAATGCTACCATCAGAAGTGGGATAGCGGTACTTCGTTTATACTGCCAGTAACCCCATGTTTTGCGAAGGGTATGGGAGCCGTAATTACCGGATAATCCGACTGCGCTGCACCAGCCTTTAACCATTCTGGTCACAGTAGACACTTTGAGCACACCACCTTTTTTAGAATAGAATAAAAAACCTTTGTTATCTCTACTATTTAAGTTATCATCGTGTTTGATGAAATTTTTAATCGCTCGAATGGAGGACTTATTTAACGTTACTCTTCTGTATTTATCTGTTTTTGATTGTTTAATTTCAAGTGTATCGCCCAGTGCAACATCGCGAATCTGGGAATAAGTGATCGATAGTAATTCATTCGCTCGATAGGCAGTATTAATACCAAGTGTAAACAAACAGCGGTCGCGAGGACTGAGTATCCTTTTAATTTTTTTGATGGCTTTTTTGGTTCGAATCGGTTCGACTTTAATGCAGTCGCCTTTTTTGGGGTGGTTTGGATTCTTGATGTGCATAAGGGTAGACTTTTTTATGCCAAGTTTTTAGTTATATTCAATGTAACTTAGCATTTTCAAAAACAAAGCTTTTTATTAATTTAACCAAAGCAGTTGTCTCGACCGGTGCATAGGTTATTTTATGATACCAACTTTTATCCAAAAGTTGGTGGCGACACGAGGTCGTCATATTTTTGTTCAGCACAATATGTGACTGAACCCGGTGTTTCGCCACCGGTATCCTGAGAGGCAGGCGAATTTACGCGCTGTTGTAGATGGCCTGATGCCCTTCAAACATGTACCAAAGGTCAAGTTGACCGGGGAAGAAACCGTGAGGTTGACACCCTCCTGGTAGTCTGAAACCGGGTAAGGGCTAGGATTGGGTGATAAGGTTAACATATGTGAATAACTGTAAGCATCGTAAATGGAATAGAGCCAAACAGACTGATAGGCTTGCCTCAAAAGGGGACATGGGTGAGGATACGGGGGTCTAACTTGACCGTACGCGAACCAATTACCCATCGGTGTAGAGGTTGAACCTAAGTCATCCGTAATAGGAATATGACGGAACGTGGAAAGCCGATAGGACCGCTCCACGATCGGAGCAGGCTAACTGTAAAGCATGCTGTTGGAACTATCGGGGAATGATGTCGGAGAGTAGCCAATGCCTTCTTGTAATGAGAAGGATATGCTGAAGTCCGACAGGTGCCTTATCGTGAGAGAATTTGGGTTACTTCTTGGTTGAGGAAAGC
>JAJFLO010000153.1 GCA_021772675.1 Verrucomicrobiota bacterium
GATTACCGAACTTGCTAAATCGCAAAATATTAGACAAAGTGAATAAAGCCACGAATTACGTATAATAAATGTTTTAAATATTTTGTTATCTTATTCTTAGGGAGTACTTTAACTTTTTAAAGTGGTAAACATAGGTTAAAAAATATTGCTTTCATTTAAATTGAATATCGAATATCGAACAAGAAATTATGAATGACGAAGGAAAAAACTTCATGATTCTACATTCCTTGTTCGATATTCGATATTTTTTTTTTTTGCAGTTTCTATCACAGCATACTCAAAAGTGTAAACTATCTTGTGAAGCATCCCAAATTTTGTTGTGAAAAATCCGGGCTAACTCAACGTATTCACTGAAAACTGTCGTATCTGTAGCTTTGTAGTTAATCCGTCAGCCGACGAATGTAAGAAATATTGTCACGCATATTAAACTAAATTACAGCGATGATCCGTCTTCGCCCAAATGGCTACGACGAGACAGGCTCGCTTCCTAAGAAACAGCCCGAATTTTTATTATTTACGTTTAACTTCAAACATAGGTCGTTTGTAGTGAGCCAAGTAATTGGCGTTTTTCGAGTGGCACAAAAGAACTGCGATGGCTCGCTTATCTACAAGCATGATCGTCTGGTAATTTTAGAGTTACATATATTTATGACCTCCACCATTTAAATGGAGGTCTGAAGTTAACTTCAACCACAACCAATAATCAATATTCGTTACACCTGAAGCCAAATTTTAAAATGAATTCACACCAACGACATGAAGACACATCTACACTAACGGAAAATCATTCAGTCCGAGGTGCTTCTATTGCAGCGATTCAACACCATTATGATATTAATGATGAATTTTACGCGTTATGGCTCGATCCAACAATGACCTATTCATGTGCCTTATGGGATGAAGATGAAATAAAAAGTCCTATCGAAGATGCACAACTACGAAAATTGGATTTTCATATTGAGCAGGCAGGCGCAGCCCATGCCCAAAGTGTTCTGGATATTGGATGTGGTTGGGGCTCTTTGCTTAAACGGCTGGTCACTGTCCATAATGTCAATCGAGCTGTTGGATTGACCTTGAGCGAGTCGCAAGCAGGTAAAATTCGGGAATTTTCGAATTCAAGTACCGATGTTAAGCTAGAAAGTTGGTACGATCACTGTCCAGATTCACCATATGACGCTATCATTTCAATTGGTGCTTTTGAACATTTTTCCAGACTTGACATAACACAAAAAGAAAAAATCGAAATTTATCGATTTTTTTTTCACCAGTGCTGTAACTGGTTAAAACCTGATGGACGATTTTCTTTACAAACCATTATCCATGCGGGTAGCATAAAGAAGAACGAATTCATTTCAACCGAAATTTTTCCTGAATCTGATCTGCCGCTATATTCTGACATTACAGACGCAATCGGTGGTCAATTTAACATTATCAATACCCGCTATGATGGTAAAGATTATGAGCGGACTTGTAAAAAATGGCTATCTAGATTAAAAGCGAAACGGGAGGAAGCTACAGAATTAGTTGGCAAGCAGGTTGTTGAACGTTACTTGAAGTATTTGGCTCTCTGCTGTGTTGCATTTTATCGAGGCGATTTAGAACTTCTTCGCATGACATTACAACGTAAATAGGGTCTTCAACAATTTAAAACTAAGGACTACTAGTAATATGAATTTACTATTGGCTTCTATTCTTGATGCTCAAGTTACATGTAAGTTATTGTCCCGTTTAATATTGAAAGGGACAATAAGTGATTTGTGTGATACGCCGGATTTCCTTAATCGACGGCGTGAATTATCATTTTTCCTTTTATATTTTCTTGATTCATATTTTGTCAAATCTCAGGGGAAGCGACAGAAATTAAGAGACAAACTTCAGAATTCATTAATAAAAGACATACATCGTTCAGGTAATAGGTCTGCCAGCGGTCAAGTGAATACGTTGACTGTTGATGAATTAGCCAATACCAGTCTGGAAACATTATTGCTGAAAGGAGAACCGTTCATCGTAAAAGGGCTCTTCGCAGATTCGCCTGCAGTGAAAAAATGGTCAATCGATCATTTTGTCAATAACTATGGCGATATTGACGTATTAGGTGGTTCCTCAACCACTGGTTCTCATTCGCTCACAAAGCTAAAAAATATTAAGGATGATGACGATCTTTATATACGAAATATTGAGACTTTATTTCTAAAAGACAAGACTCTAGTTAAAGATCTGGATTTAGGGCGGTTGGATAAATATCATCTTCCGGAGGGGTTTTGGTTACACTGTTTACAAATGTTTTTAGCAAATTCACCGAAAGCCAATAGCGCCTACCACTGTGCGTCTCCAGATAATTTTTTTATCATGTTGAATGGTGAGAAGAAATGGTGGTTCGTTAACCCGATTTATACACATTCCATGATGCCTCGCTTTAATAAAGGAATGGCCTATTTCGAATCCAGTGTCGGTAACCCGGAAAAGCCAAATCCAGACATCCCGGGATACAAAGATCTTCCTGTGTTAGAAGGCTATCTCAAACCCGGTGACTTCCTGTACATCCCATCACTTTGGTGGCATGGAGTCCAAAATCAGACACCGAACAATATCGCGGTTTCAAGTCGATGGTTTTGGATGAAAAACGGTGGATCGAACTATTATCTCCTCACGTTGCTGCAAGCCTTAAGTGTTAACTTTTTCTCAACTGAAGTTCAGTTTCTTGAGGAAACAAGAAAGCATTTAAGGAAATTTGGAAAACTCGTTAATTTTCATGATGATCGGAACTATGTCAGTTTTTATGACGAAAAAACCGGAAGAACCATGTTTGAAAACGCATCCCATCAAGAAGAGTATAAAGACACGAAGACGTCAGTTTAGCGACCAGATAATCTGTTGAGATACAGAACTGTGTTTTGAAAGCAATAATGTGGGAGCGATTACCATGTCGCGATTGGCATTGTAATTTGTTTGATCAGAATCGCGGCATGGTAGCTGCTCCCACATTATAGGAATATCCTAGTTCATATTTTTTTCCAATCCAAGATGACACCGATTCATGGGAGCCACTTTCGCGGCCACGATTAATCTATAACGAAACTTTAGATTCTGAAGTGACAAGTTTGGAGTTCCGCTTTTAAGCGGTGTTTTTAGAAAAGCCCGCCTGACGGAACTCCAAACACCGCGAAAAAAATGTGAGAAAATGGCCAAGTTTCAAAGGAGCAACTTTCGAGTCCATCCGATTCTCGGTATAGATTAATAAAAGACGAAACTCGACGTTCCGGAGTTGCTCAAGTAGGTCGCCCGAGCCGGGGGTGACTTAAAACCGGTCTCGGCTCGACCGGCCTACTTTTGCTGATCGGCAATCAAATTAATGCGCAAAATGGTTCAAGTTTCAAAGGAGTAATTTTCGAGGCCATCCGATTCTCGGTCTCGATTAATAAAAAAGGAAACGTGGCTTCAGGAACTGCGTCAGACGACTAAATTTCCGATTTCTGACACCTGAACTCTGAACTCTGAACTCTGAACTCTGAAAAATACATAAATTTTATAAAATATCCTGAAAAACTTGCTATTGACGTTATGTTAAATAAAACGAGGTAAACACTAATGAACGTTTTAATGATATGTCCTACCTACCCGACAAGCTTCTGGTCATTTACAAAAACGATGAAAAACGTTGGTGTAAAATCAATGTATCCACCTCTGGGGCTTATAACAGTTGCGGCACTATTACCTACTGAATGGGAAGTGAAGCTTGTTGACCTAAGTCTTTGTTCTGTCACTGACGCGGAATGGGATTGGGCGGAGCTAATCATGATCACTGGGATGATTGTCCAAAAAGAAGGTATGCTGGAGCAAATCAGGGAAGGAAAACACCGAGGCAAAAAAGTCGCGATTGGCGGTCCGTATGCAACATCTCTGCCAGATGTCTTTAAGGCTGCAGGAGCGGATTACCTGGTTCTTGACGAAGGGGAAATGACGATTCCCTTATTTTTGGATGCTATTGAACGTGGTGAGCAAAATGGAACATTCCGATCTTCAGAAAAACCCGATGTCACCCTGACACCGATACCCCGATACGATTTATTGCAACTGGATGCCTATTACAGTATGTCAGCTCAATTCTCCCGAGGGTGTCCATTTTTATGTGAATTTTGTGATATTATAGAACTTTACGGCCGTCGGCCAAGAACAAAGACGCCGGAACAACTTATTGCCGAACTCGATGTGTTGTATGACCTGGGATGGCGGGCACATGTTTTTCTTGTAGACGACAATTTTATTGGTAATAAGCGCAACGTTAAAACAATGCTCGAACATTTAAAAAAGTGGGTGATTGAAAAGGATTATCCATTTTCATTTTCTACTGAGGCTTCTTTAGATTTAGCAAAATATTCCGATTTAATGCAGCTTATGGTTGAGTGCAATTTTTGGGGTATTTTTATGGGTATTGAAACACCTGACGAGGAAAGTTTGAAGCTCACGAGAAAACATCAAAATATTAGGCGCCCATTAAAGGAGTCTGTAGAGAAAATATTTGATTCAGGCTTAGCTGTCTGGGCTGGTTTAATTATTGGTTTTGATCATGAAAAGGCAGGAGCTGGTGATCGTATCGTTCGTTTCATGGAGGATACAAACATTACCGTTGGAGCCATTGGATTATTACAGGCGCTCCCACAGACGGGTCTTAGACGACGCCTCGAAAAGGAGGGGCGAATGTTAGATCAAGATCATGTTAGTACTCAGATGAATCTTATGAATTTTGTTCCGACCCGTCCCATTGAAGAGATTGCAGAGGAGTATATCGACGCCCAGTGGCGATTATACGAACCGAAATTTTATCTAGGCCGAGTATTTCGAGCGATAATGAAGCAGCGCGAATGCAAGTGGAAACATAAACACAAAGCCCTGAAAGTACCTGTAATACAGGTGATTAGGATGCTGTTTGTCGTTTTTGCCAAATACGGAATTTTACTGAATTGCCGCAAGGATTTCTGGACTTATCTTATCCAAATTATTTCAAAATGTCCTGATCAGTTGGAATCCTATCTCAGCGCTTGCAGTATGTCAGAACACTTCCTTGAATTTCGTGTTATTTCCCGAGATCAAATTCGTGAACAGTTGAAAAATCGCAGCTTCAGTCCGGAAATCACTCCCATCAATACCCCTCAGGAAGCTGAAATGGCGTAACATAGGGGGATACCAACAAAATGGCGTTCGGGTGTCAGGAAATCTGAGGGGCACTTGATTTGAAATCTAAACACTGACAGAAAAAAGCAAATTCTCTTCAACATTTCAAGTATCGACTTCCGCGTTCGCTGTCTGGCCTCTGTTAATATAAAAGGAAACTCTACGTTCTGAAGCGCTGTTGGAATGCACTTCACCCGGTTTATGTGAAGCTTCACATAAACCGCGTAATGTTAACCGAACTTTCACACCTAAAAGTCGTAACAAGTTATTTTTCAACGATTTAGTGTTTTTGTTTGGTCACTACAAACTCCATTCCAAAATTTATTAGTTGTTTATTGATTTTTTAAAATATATTTATTGATGATAGCAT
>JAJFLO010000154.1 GCA_021772675.1 Verrucomicrobiota bacterium
GCTGTAAAACTGAAAATTATAAAGATGTCACAATCGAACGACTCCTTTGTTTGAAGGGGTTTCAAGCTACGGATTACAAATGTCGAATCGTGCGTCGTCAGGATTTATCCGCGATCTGACCAACTGAATCAATTTCATAGCCATAAACAATATTTCTTTTACCTGAGTTAAAATGAAATATATCTTTAATTTGTTTATAATAAATATGTTAAGCTTCGTCGACCACCATTATTAATAAATCGAATATAAACTCTAAAAATAGCATAATTTTAAACATAAATAATTCACTGACAATAACTTAACATTCACCGACCACGACTTTACTACTGACCCTCTTAAACGTAAATAATTTACTGACAATAACTTAACCTTCACCGACCACGACTTTACAGCTGTAAACATTCGTTCATAAACCAGTTCAAAGCAAAATTTGAATCGGATTTTCTCCAATTCTCCAACTATTCGAAAGAAAATTCCTAAACCAACAGTCGCCACTAAAGCCATTACATTTATTTACACTACATAGGAAAGCCAACGACTCCTCGGTAATTGATGGACAGTTATATTTTACTTGCATATCGTTTCTCTCTACCGCGGAATGCTCAAAATATGGAAACAACATTTTAGTTATGGTGGAATCTACCATTCGAGATAAACATGAATCATAGTCAATACCAAACGATTCTGGCCCGTCAGCGAAAAAGATGAATGGAAGAGGATGAGTTGGTAGTTCCGTCTGAAAAGTAAGAAAAAATAGATTGTTTTTACGCAACAATAGGAGTTCTCTTGCGCATTTAAGAAGATCAATTAAACTAATATATTCTAGCTGTATCTCATCTGAGGTACTTGTAAGTTGATCTAGCAGAAGATCTACCATCACTAATTCTTCATCGACTATTTTTTGGGGATGTTTCCATTGACAGAATTCGCAAATCTCGTCAACTATACATGAAACCTTTTCTGTATCTTTTTCTGTAAAAGCGGATATATATTCTTTTAATTGCCATGTTTTGCTACTAAAGAAGAAAAAAATATCTTCATATCTACTTCCGGGATTCACTTTTTCATATGCCACAGTTCCCCCCTTTCCACATCGTCCAAAGTTTGTTAAGGGGGGCCATCCTTTAATGTGGGGTAACTCTCCAAACAGAGCAAGCTCACACATGAAAGGAAAAAGTGTAAAGGTATCAGAATTCAAATACTCTGCTGCAATTTCAAAGCTTCTTGTGTACATGCTAGTACCAAAGGCATCTGAAAAGGATGACTTGGATTGTTTAGATTGAGATGAAATTTCTTTGACTTCATTCAGAAACTCTTTATGAAAATCTGAGGAAACAAGGTCGGCACGGGCTTCAATTTCTCGGTAAAGAGCCAATCCTTCCAAGATACTATAGTTGTCTGTATAAGCCTGTGGAGCTGGGTATAGCCAATTTGCTTCTTTTGCGGCTATGAGATATTTCCCAAAAGGAAAGTAATCTCTGTAATTTGAGGAAAGTATCTTAAAAAATTTATCACTTTCCGATTTATCTTTCAAAAAAAACCATGGATCAAAAGCTGATATTGCGGCATCAATCATTCGAATTAATGTAATCATTTTAGAAATTGGTGATCTTGAAACACCGAAATCATCATTTCTCCACTGCATTATCGGTAGCCATATTGATTGAGAGAATGATCGACTCATTTCGCGAAGATAACCCTTTATAATTATCGAGCGGAGTGTATACAGAATACTTTGATACAATCCAAATGATGTACTTAAACTCTGGTAGAAATGTACTAATTCATGAATCTTGATTGGGTGATTAGAACTCTCTTTCATTTGATCTTTTGCAAATGGAAAATAAATGCATTGCGCATCTATATAGTATTTTGCTCCAGAGTTATTCAAAGAAAGTGTGCCAAACTCATAATCAACATTCATTGTGATGACTCTCTGAAATTAATATCATTTTAATGGATTAAATCCCTGATGTTCCTCTAAATACATTTACCATTTGCACAAGTCTGTTAAATGAATTCTTCACATCTATAACTCTAAACCGAAAACCAAGTTTTTTCAGAAGTTCGGGTTCTGTTAACGATTCTACATTGTTGGATTTAACAACCAAAACTGTTTGTTCTATAGCAATTTTCACTGATTCATATGCCCGGTTCTCAGATGAATCATCTAATCTCAAACGTTTATAGTGTATCCCATTGTCGGGAGTATTGAACGAAAACACCACGAATTGCGGTAGTTTTTTACTGCTATCTAACCCGAACCAAGAGAGTATTTCTTTATTTTCATTTGGCTCTTTCCAAATCGGTTTCATTTCATGCAATACTCCCTGTGTAGGATCGGGCGTTATAGACTTCCCATCGAATAACCGAGTAGAAAATATCCCAATTTGTTTACCAGAGATTTCATCCAGTGAATTCCAATAAGCCTTATCTTCAAGCATCTTAATTAGAGATGCGTTAGCCTTCGTAAATAATATTATGCCAAGGAGCGGATACTTGTTGTACGTCTTTAATAGTTCACTATTCAAAAGTTTTATCATCATAAACCTTCTTGCTTATACGGAAAAATAATAAATTTTTCAATGACTCATAATTATAACAGATGTGCGTTTTGTGTTATATGGCAAATAAAGCCATGGCAAAATTAGTTCATCCAATATGTATTATTATCGCGGTCGGTGAAGTTTAACATGTTTATAATTAATACATTAAATTAATTAAATGCCATATTCTCATGCTTAAAATTTATTTATAGAGCCAAAATTCAATCCTAATCATTCATCTCCTGATGGTCCACATAGTCAAAACTCGCTTAAACAAAATAATCGGACATATAAATCGAATATAACCTCTAAAAATAGCAGAATTTTAAACATAAATAATTTACTGACAATAACTTAACCTTCACCGACCACGACTTTACTGAAACCAATAATATCAATGAATAAATTACGTCTAAGCCACTATTTATTGGTCGGTCTAATATGTTATATGCTTATCACAATGCAGTTACAACCCTAAAACCGAGTCAGACCCCGATAGTCATTACTCTCATGACTTATTATTCTTATTCTGCGAACAACATTATTATCGCAAAGAGCTTTGTGATAATTCCCTTACACCCAAATATCTTTGTGATAGATCCAGATTAAATTTAATGGGACTAAATTCCTATATCTTCTTCATATATAATTCTTTAAATCCTATTTTCAAGGCAGCAGTTCAATTCAATCGCAGTATTCTGCTGTAAAGCAATTTAACCACGGATTTTCACTGATCTACACGGATAAAAAAACTAAGAAAATTAACCCTCCACGGCGCGTCAATGACCAGAGGGACACTGAGGATACGGAGAAGACCATTGTTTAGAAATAGCGGATGGCACGCCAGGGGACTGGCATGGCTACATCAACGAACTTTGTTGAGCTCACGAATGGCATTAAATAATTGATATCCAAAGTGCAGTTGATACTGTCCGGAAAATTAAAAGCGGTAAATGATTACCGCAATCCAAAGATCTGTTAAATCGGTCGGCGAAGCTTAACATGTTTATAATTAATGACTTGACTTAATTAAATATCCGATTGTCATGCTTAAAAGTGATTTATAGCACCAAAATTTAATCCTAATCAATCATTTCCTGATACCCACATAATCAAAAATCTCTTAAAGACAATATTTGGATACATAAATTGAATATAACCTCTAAGAATGGCAGATTTTAATAAGTAAATAATTTACTGACAATGACTTAACCTTCGCCGACCACGGCTTTGTTCCCGATTTGGTATGATTAGGCTTAGTTAGTTAGTTGTCTCGACCATTTATCAACGATGTCTTGAACTTCACCCGACGACTTATCGCCAATTTCTTCAAGCAGTTCAATTGCTTTATTACCCGATGTTACAGCGCTTTTAAAGTCGTTTAATCCAGCTAAAGCACCAGCAAGATGAACTCTGGCACGAGCTTCAATACCTTTACACCCAGATTTTAGCGCCTCTTCGATTGCCCGCTGAGATACGTCAATTGCCTCGTCATGTTTTTCCAGCATTCCTAACACTCCTCCCAAGTTACTCAAACCTTGAGCGACACGCGATTTTAGACCCAGGATACCTGCGATCTTGACATGCTGTTTGCCAGTTTTAAGCGCTTTGTTAAAATTCCCGATCCTCATGTGAGAGACGCTTAGATTTAGTAGAGCTTCCTCCTGACGCTTCTTGATCTTATTTTTCCTGGCAAATCTAAGAAGTTCTTCTAAAAAGGAGATCGCCTTCTCAAATTGCCCAATCTCATTACACCCACACCCGAGTAATAGTAGGATTTCTTGTAACTGATCAAATTCTTTTTCGTCTCGGGCTATCGTTAATGCGAGTCCTAATGTATCAATTGCACTTCTTTGATCACTAATACCGATCAGAAATTGACCGTACGCCATATAAGCTTTCAGAAGAAGTTTAGGCTTGCCAAGAGCTTTAGCGATTTCCAAGGCGTTCTTAAAATCTATTGCTGAAGATTCAAGCAACTTCTCACCTGTCATTATTGCAGCTCGAAATAAAAGAGCCTCAACATAGGCCTCATTTGCATCTGGTGTCCACATTTCAACCAAGGAATTTGCATGCCCAACGGCCTTTTTTGTATCTCCACTGTAAAATAACTTTGACGCCATTGACTTTGCGACAGAGTCAATTTTCCTCTTGGCTTGAAACGCACAATCGGTTAGCTGTCCTGTCCGCGCCACATCCAAACATTTACTAAGTGAGTTAATTGACTCACTGTGGTTGCCGGCATACGCCGCCAAATCACCCATTCGAAACAGGCATCGAAATTCCTCATTATTATTTTGTAGTTTTATAACTATATCCAGTCTACTTTTCTCACATTCATAAGCATCGCACCAGCGTCCGAGGTCAGCGAATTGATCCACGACTTTTTCCAAAGCGGAGTTCATACTGTTGACTTTCAACACTAACTGCTCATACAATTCGGTCCACTTGGTTCCCTTCAGCAAATCGATGGCATTTAAATAGGCGATCTTGGCCGGATCTAAGGACTTAACCGCCAGCAGAATATCGCCCTTTAAAACAAGTCCTTCAGCTCTACAGGCGTCGGAATTAATATCTTGTTTGAGAGCCGTCGTATGTTGGCGTTCGATAACATTCAAAGCTTCATCGTACTTACCTTGATCATATAACTCCTTCGCGAGTGCAAACAATAGGGCACCTAGTTGATTGTAAGTATAAACCTCGTTCGCGTAAGAGCACTCCTCTCGAAGATGCTCTAGAGCTCCTTTCCTGTCATTATTATCGGAACAAATAACGGACGCCCGTCGATGCAACTCGGCAAGTATTTTACTTGTTTGCCGAATTTCCTTTTTATTATTCTTCGACTTCTCGATGTCAAGAATTCGATAATTTAAAGTAATCATTTTTAGGATATTTTGTATATCCTGCTCATGTGCTAACAATTGATGAGCCATAAGTAAGATTCGTTTTTCTAATTCGATATTCTTAAGTTTTCTCATTTTATCAGCGGCATTTAGCGCAATATTAATTACTTCCTGCGTGTTTCCAACACTGGAGTTATTATATTTCATAAGATCAATGTAAACGGCCGTTAATAGCTGTGACATTGATTCAACTCGTTGTTTGTTTACGATATTAAAATCGAATATAATTTTAAGTGCATTTTCACCAAAGTGTCTTGCTTGAATAAGTTCTTCGATCGCATTTTTGACATCAGGTACAATAATTGTTGTAAATTGCTTAGTTTGACCAGAGATGACGTTTTTTGTCGGTTTACTCTTTATTGCAAATCTGTCAACATGTACTTTCATTAATAAATTCAATGTTTCAAAAATACGTTTCTGATCTTTAAGTTCTTCCGATAGAGACAAAGCATACATTAAATGATCTGACAAAATGTTGTCAGTTAGGTTATCCATTCTTTGTTTTATCTCGGCAATTCGAAAATGTGACTTCCAAAGTCCATAATTATTCCTCCGACGTTCAGCAACCTTTATGCGTTTTTTTGCCAATTCGAAACATTCACTCAATCGATCCTGACTAAATCGTAAATCACCAAGAATTCCGAGCCCAACATCTTTCGCTTTGGACGATTCGTTAGACGAGACTTCCGCGAGCGCTTCTTCAATCAGACTCTCTGCTTGCTCGATTTCCCCATTGTTCGCTAAATACCCAGCTAGATTAACTTTGGCTTGTGCGGTCTGTTCCAAATCTCCCAATGATTCACTGAGCCGCACTCGTTCTTTAAGATTTGACAACGCGACCGACATATTACCGGCTTCAGCATCTACAAGTCCGAGATTTCCCTTAGCCAATGCAATTCCTAAAGTGTCACCATCCGTTTCAGATAATTTTAATGCTTTAGTGTAGTTCTCCCTCGCCCTAGAGGTCTGTCCATTATCACGATATGCATTCCCCAAGTTATTATACAACGTCCAAAGATAATCATCTATTCCTAAAATTGACGCAGCATGAATTCCGGTTTCGAGCCAAAGAATTCGTTCCTCTGGGATCAGAAGACATTCTATCATTTCAGGTGTCATAGATGCCAGGCGAACACACAATGTAGCTATTTTGGGATCATTAAGATTTCCGGACGCCCAATTATATGATCCTCTAAATTCATTTAGAATAAATTCCAAGTATACCAGACTATAATAATCATCTCCTATTCTATTAGACAAAGATAAGGATGTTGATAGTGTATTCAGGTAAAATTCAGCATGCGTGATTCTGATATCGGTGTAATCACACTCGACGTCATTTACAGAAAACCGCTCATTCAATTCGGAGAACACGTCCTTTGCAATTGGTCTTTGAAGACCGTGCATTCTAAATCTGTCCTCACCTACCGGGAATAAAAGACTTAGGGAACATAAATCTCGGAGCATATTTCCATATTTTTCAGCATTTCGCTTAAATTCAGTAAAATGGTCCTGAGTCAATTCTATCGAATGAGCTACTCGATATATTTCGCTAGCTTCAGGTACACTAAATGTTCCTTCAAAAACAGACGTTACTCTCCAAAGCGCAGCTAATGACGGATCGTTTTTTACCAGTTTCTGAGCACTCTGTTCCAAAACAATTCGTATGCTTAAGTTCCTAAATTGTAGTTTTGAAAGAGAACGTTGGCGATCACGTAAGTCTTCTATATAATCTACAATGTCGGTGTCCTTGTAATGACTTAGAAGTCCTCCGATTACTTTTATAGCCAATGGGAGCCCCTCCGATATGTCGACAAGTTCGTCTACAAATAGGTCTTCAATATCTGGAATTTCTGACTTTAGCAGTGACCTTGAATCTTCGGTAGATAGTCCAGCCAATTCAACATCAACGGTACGGTCAGCAAAAAGCTTTTCTCGAGAACAC
>JAJFLO010000155.1 GCA_021772675.1 Verrucomicrobiota bacterium
ATATGCGCTCGCAATAGAAGCCGGATGAATTAATCAGGTTAGAAGATTATGATAGATATATTTATTTTCTACATCATGAATGGCCTGACGGGACTCACTGAAACGTTACCATACCGTTGAATACGAATCGAAATATTTTGAGTGCATGTTCATTTGTTGAATGCAAAAACGTACTCGGTCATTCCTGACTGAGTAAGGAGAGCGTAGACGTTACTTTTGCTCTCCGCCCAAGTCATGGCCAACGAATGAACATGCATTCAAATATTTTTATACAAACATGACCAAACACATAACTGACATCCTCATGGAATATCTAATGATCAATCAAATCTCAATTAGGGAAAATTACCAAAACTTGATACTAAAGGTAGGAATTCCTATTTCCTTAGAGGAAGATTCCAGATAAAAATTCACACGATGTTCATGACCTTTTAAATTATGAAATATGCTCGGTTCCTTAACAAATCAAAAATGGCCCTAAGACACATTCTATATGTGATTGGCATTTCTCTTTTTATTAATAATTCAATTGCTAATGAATCGTATGTAATCGCGATTATAAGAGACGGTTCCTCGGTTTTCTTTGATAATCTCGAACAGAGAGTTCGCAATGAATTAACCATTTTGCTTGGTAGTGAAAAATCAATTCGTTACGAAACGGAAGGATATAACGCCAATTGGAACTTAGAGAAGATAGAGGAATTAGTCATAAAAGCGACTCATGACGAGCAGGTTGATGTTATTTTAGTTTTAGATGTTATTGGCACCATTAAAGTTGTACGTTCGGAAGAGAAGTTTTTAAAACCAATAGTAGGGGGAATGATTCAAGACGGTGGATTTAGGGAGTTACCATTTAACGATCAACGCAAGTCCACACGACCAAATTTAACGTTTGCAATTTCACCAGTTCGAACAATACGCGATCTAAAAACATTTAGGCAGTTGGGTCATTGGGAAACCATTCACATTTTTTTGGATCGAATGATTGCTTCCAATATTGCTGATTTTGAAGGTTGGATTAAGTACATTAAGCAGGAAACTTCTCTAAATTTAAACATTATTGATGTCCAGAAAAACGCTGATTCAGTATTAACTCAAGTAGACTCTTCAGTAAAAGCCGCCTATCTGACTCCTGGCCTTCGCATGTCTACGACTGAGAGAAAGAGACTTATTGATGGCCTCAACGAAAAAAAGATTCCTACATTTTCAATGATTGGCATTGAAGAAGTAAGAATGGGGGTGCTGGCGGCCCAAGCTCCCGAATTTACAACGAGGGTATCCCGTCGAATTGCCTTGAATCTCAAAAAAGTCCTTGGAGGATTATCGCCCAACGAGATTACTGTTGATTTACCAATGGAAGACCAACTTGTTATCAATGATGCCACATCACGTAAAATAGATTTAGCGATTCCATTTGATATATTATCGACATCGGAACAAATCAATGAAGATTTGGTTGTAGATGCGAGTAAAATTACGCTACAGGAAGCGATTCAAATTGCGATTGATAAAAATCCGGGTCTACACTCGTTTGCGAATTCTGTAACCATTGCTGAAGAAGAAGTAAATCAATCCCGATCACGGTTACTTCCACAACTGCAAGGTACAGCCAGTTATTCCCAAATTGACGATGATAGAGCTCGAGTATCCGGCGGGACACAACCCGAAAAGAACAGTCGAGTCGGTGTTGCACTGAGTCAATTATTGTTTGATGATTCTGTTATTACAAATTATCGAATTTCCAAACATAGCGAAGACACAGCAATCGAAGACTACCAAGACCAGTATCTGGATATCATTTTGAATGTTCAGGCCGCATATTACAATTACCTCCAATCATTAGCTTCCTATCGTGTAGCTATTGATAATCTCAAGCGTACGCAACATCATTTATCCTTAGCTGAAATTCGTCATCATTACGGAGCTGCACGACGTTCAGAATTATTTCGTTGGGAAACAGAAGAAGCACAAACAAAAACAATTTATTTCAACTCCTGGTCGGAAGTTCAAACATCGTTAAATAACTTGAATCGAATTTTAGGATTAGCACCAAATACGGCCTGGGATCCAGAAAATATTGTCGTCAAAAATCCGCGAGATCATTTTATGCGGGGACGTTTAGACAAAATTATCATCAATAACAAAAAACTAGCACAATTTACCGATTTCTCCACAAATTGGGCGCAGGAACACAGTCCTAAACTCAAATCATTCGCCCATCAAATTCAATCGCAAAAAATCGTGTTCGCAAAAGAAAAGCGGAGTCGTTTTTTGCCTGCTATCTCTGTGTCATTGCGATATGACAATCGAGTCGATGATCACTATATTGGAAATATCAATTCCCCGGCAAGCAGAATTGGTGATGAGTGGACGGCTACTATTGGTGCCGAAATTCCATTGTTTACCAGTGGATTAATAAAATCAAACATAGCGATTGCAGAAGCAAATTTGACACGTCAAATCAATATTCTGAAAGATCGTCAACTCACGGTTGCCCAACGAGTTCATATCGCAGTTAATCGTATCAGCAGTTCTTATCCATCGGTCGAATCAACAGCGGTTGCAGCAGATCGAGCCTTAAAAGCCCTGGCGATTGTTCGAGAAGAATACTCAGAAGGAAAATCAGGTATTCTTGATTTATTAGATGCTCAAAATCAAAGTTTTTCACAGGAACAAGAAGCCATTATAGCAAGCTACACTTATCTACGGGATGTTGCTGAATTTCATCGGGCAATATCTTGGTTTGAATTTGGCAAAAGCGAAGAAGAAATCGCCGCCATGATTTCTAAAATAACTCAATTTATTATGGAAAAATGAAATGAATAACATAGATAGCCCCATATGTGTAACCTACAAGTACTCTCTGATACTAATACTATCCATTCTTCTGATAAGCTCCTGTTCAAAGAAACGTGAAGCAGCTGAAGAGGAAGAGGTTATTCGTCCGGTTCGATATATCACCGTGACAAAAACACAAAGCGATACTGCACGAGAGTTCACTGGAATCGTTCGACCAAGTATGGAATCCACACTAAGCTTTAAAGTTGGGGGTACTTTGGAAAGTCTTAATGTCAGTGTAGGTGACCAGGTTAAACAGGGAGATATTTTAGCTCAATTGGATGATACTGATTATAAAATCGATCTTGATCAGGCAGTCTCTTCAAAAAACAATGTATTGGCAACAGAAAACAGCGCGAAAACAAACGTCATGACGGCGAAGTTGAACTTCGAAAGAATTGAAAAATTGTATGAAAGTCAGAGTGAATCCTTAAGCGAATTAGAGAAAGCCGAAAATAATTTCAAAACAGCCAATGCACAGTTGACGGCCGCTGTATCTCAAATAGTAAATGCGGAATCCAAAATTGAGGCGGCCAAAAATCAATTAAAATACACCATATTGTCTGCTCCATTTGCCGGTATAATTACCAGTATTTCAATAGAGGAAAATGAGGTTATAAAATCCGGAAATATCATTATGACCATTAGTGCATTGGGTCGATCGGAAATCAAGGTCAATATTCCAGACAACTATATTTCTAAGGTCTGGAAGGGGCAGGAAGTAGCGGTGTCATTTTCCAATGTTCCAAATTCCAAATTCCATGGAACTGTTGATGAAATTGCATTCAGTGCAGGATCAAACTCGACCTATCCAGTTAAAGTATTAATGGATGACAACAGTAGTGAAATTCGTCCCGGAATGACAGGAACAACAGTATTTTATTTCGAGGAAATCGGAGAAAAAGGATCACCAAAAATTCATGTCCCTCCTTCAGCCGTTGGCGAAGATTCATCGGGTCGATTCGTTTACGTTATAAACCCAATAGATAAAAATATTGGTATCGCCAGAAAACGCATCATCGAAATTGGAAGTTTAAGTGAATTGGGTTTCGATGTAGTATCAGGAATTCAAGAAGGAGAATTAGTGGCAACAGCTGGACTTCAAGTTCTGCTTGAAAACATGAAAGTCCGCCTCCGTTAAAAAAAAATGAATATCACTCAACTCGCCATATCAAAAAGTAGAATCACATTTACCCTCCTGGCTATGATTGTGATTTTGGGAATAAGTCTCTACAAGACCCTGCCCAGAGATAGCATGCCGCCATATACCATTCGAACGGCGACGATTGTATCTGATTTTCCAGGCGCAAGTCCAGAAAGAGTTGAACTACTGGTCACCAAAAAAATTGAAGAAAAAGTTCAGGAAATTCCGGAATTAAAGGAAATGACAAGCCAATCCCGCACCGGATTATCAGTGGTCACTGTCACACTTAGAAACCAAATTAAAGAAAGACAATTGCAAAAAATCTGGGATCGATTACGTCGAAAAATAGAGGATTTGTCTACCCTGCCCAGTGAAGTTTCATGGACCCTAAAAGATGATGATATTGGTGTGGTTTACGGCATAATGTTAGGGGTTCTTTCGACAGACTATTCTAACGCAGAGCTCAAAGAATATGCTGAGGATATTCGTGATGATATCATCAAGCTACCCAATGCGGCAAAAGTGACGCTCAGCGGCGTTCAAAAAGAGCAAGTATTCGTAAAATTTGATAACGCGCGTCTCACCGAATTTGGTTTATCTGTCAACAAATTAAAAAATATCATCAGTTCAACAAATATTTTATATTCCGGCGGCGAGGTCAATCTAAACAATGAACGTATTATTCTGGAACCGACCGGGAATTATAATGAGTTGAATGATCTTCGAAAAACAATTATTCCTATTGGAGAAAACGGCGAAGTTGTCTATCTGGACGACATTACGACGATCGAAAAAGGCTATAAAACACCCCCCAAAAAACGAGTTCGTGTCAATGGGCAAAATTCCGTTGCTATTTCGATTGCTCTGAAAGAAGGTGCCAACATCATTCAACTGGGAAAATCTATAGAAAAGAAAATTAGACAATATAATAAAGAACTACCGCTGGGCGTCGATGTCATTCGCCTGTCATCCCTTGATGGTTATGTTCAAGAGAGCATAAAAGGATTCGAAAACAACCTCATTCAGGCAATTATCATCGTTCTAATTGTTATGTTGATTTTTTTAGGTCTCCGTACTGGATTGGTGGTTGCATCACTCATTCCTTTGGTAACGATTATGACACTCATGATTATGGGACTCCTAGGTGTCGGATTAAATCAGGTTAGCCTGGCGGCTCTGATCATTGCATTGGGTTTAATGGTTGATAATGCTATTGTCGTTTCCGAATCAATACTCGCCAAACTGGAAGCGGGTATAAAATCATTTGAAGCAGCAATCCAGTCATGTGATGAATTATCCATACCACTGTTAATTTCCACTTTAACAACTTCGGCAGCATTTCTGCCATTTTTTCTTGCTGATTCAGCTATGGGAGAAATAATGGGGCCCTTATTCGTGGTTATTTCTATTGCCCTGCTCTCATCATGGCTATTAGCTTTAACAATAACAACATCACTCGCCTATTATTTCGTGAGCACTAAAAAGAATGACAATTCTAAGAAATCCAGAAAATCCATCATTGATACATTTCTTCTCTATTACAAAAAAATTCTGCCTTTAGCGCTGCGCTTCAGAATTAGTTTTGTCGCCATTATTTTAGTGACCTTTGTCCTGGCAGTAAAAGGATTTTCTTTTATTCCTTTCATTTTTTTCCCGGATAGCGATAGAAATTTAATTACACTCGATGTGAATCTACCTCTGGGCACAAAAATTGAACGGACAGAAAAGGTCGTTTCCAACATAGAAACGTATATGAATAAAGATCTAAAAATCAACAATGATCGTCTCGCTGGTGTCATTGATTGGTCCGCATACATTGGTGAAGGGCCGAAACCCTATGATTTAGGGTACCAGGCTGATGAAGCGAACTCCAGTTACGCCCATATTTTAGTGAATACAAGTTCCGGAAATGACAATCAAATGGTCATTGATCAATTGGACGATTTTTGTTTTCAAAATTTCCCGGATGCAGATATTCGAGTAGCCCAGTTAGGTCAGGGAGGAGGAGGAACTCCAATCGAAGTTCGAATCTCGGGGGAACGTTCGGATAAACTTCTTGAGTTCTCTGAAAAAATAAAACAAAAATTGCATGAACTTCCCGGTACCAAAAATATAAAAGATGACTGGGGGCCAAAGATAAAGAAATTCGTCATTGATATCGATCAGGCCAAAGCGCATAATGCTGGTCTGACAAATCAGGATATTGCGCTATCTCTTCAAACAGTTCTTACCGGCGTAAAAGCAGGCGATTTCAGAGAATATGACACCAGTTTTCCAATTCTGATGCAAAGCGAACGATCAGAACAACAAACGATTCAAACCCTGGAGACAACGGGTATTTTATCGCAAAACACCGGTAAAGGTGTACCATTGAGTCAAGTGGCACAAATCGTTCCACAATGGGACTATGCCAAAATTATGAGATTTGATCAACGGAAGACGATCACCATATCCGCATTTTTGAAGAGTGGTTACACTGCAAAATCCATAGTAGACAATCTTGAATCTTGGCTCGGTACTGAGGCTGCATCATGGCCAGATGGATATCGCTACGAATATGGAGGTGACGACGAGAACACCGCAGAGAACATGGGGGCTGTAATCAAATTTCTTCCACTTTCCGGCTTTATCATTCTTCTATTATTGATTATTCAATTTAATTCCTTCAGAAAAACACTAATGGTTTTATCCACAATACCGTTAGGAGTCATCGGCGTTGTTGTCGGCCTTATAATCTTCAAATCTTATTTTGGATTTATGTCTTTTCTTGGCATCATTTCCCTTGCTGGTATCGTTATTAACAATGCGATCGTTTTAATTGATCGAATTGAACTTGAAATGAAACAATCACAAAGCCCTCAAATAGCCGTAATTGAAGCAAGTTTACAGCGATTTAGACCGATTCTACTAACAACATTCACAACGACATTTGGTCTAATACCACTCTATCTTGGGGGCGGTGCGATGTGGGAACCGATGGCAGTCGCCATTATGTCCGGTCTATTATTCGCCACAGTCATAACATTACTTTTCATACCGGCATTTTACAGTTTACTCTATTCGGTGAGTTATAAGAATTACCAATTCGATGCCTAACATAATTTGTATTACGGCTGACAATATTGCTAACGACGGCATCTCTGCTGACAACACAACTAGGGCTTACCTTGCAGCAGTCACTGGCAGCACGCATGGAGAGACCATGAATGTACCAGACTATATTGTGATGTGACTACAAATTTTAATTGAACGTTGCATTATTTAGGAAAATTGTAGAAACTTAACCTGATTAATTCACGCGATTTTGTCGGGAGAGTGCTTAGACTGCTTTAGATAAACGAGTTATGAAGGTTTCGAAGGCGAAGTAACAGTGAACTATTACGAGATTCCGGGTTCTTCATAACTCGTTTATATGAAGAAGGATACGTTCTCTCAGTAGGAATCGTATGAAATAATCAGGTTAAGTAACTAAAACTTAAAATCAGAGGTTTTTGCTCCAGAAAAAGGCAAAAATAATACCCAAAAAAGATAAACGTTTTTTATGCCTTCTCTTAGCGCCATTCCAGTTAGCCCCTTAGATTTTCTCAGAAAATCATTCCTATTCATTCGCCAAATTGACAGAAAGTATTTGATTTGTTTTAGACTAAATCCAATAAACTTTGAACGTCTCAATCCTATCCACCGAAACATACTGTTGCGGCACTGACCCGTGCTGGCCGTTGATTTTGTAGTATCAGATGCAAAAATGGGAGCCAATACTGTATTTTAATCTACTGCGTCGAAGTGATGTTATAAGATGCTAAAATATCATGATATACGTTTTCATAGCAGATGCCTTATGAGCAATGCGAGTTAACCACTATTCAGAATTATTCAGTGCGTTATCATCCGATCGCGGACATTCCCTACCTCCCCTGCATCATGTGCAATACTGCAAACATCTTATTTACAATTAATTAAATTTCAAACAACTTAAATTGGTACTTCATATGCTTTAATCACAATTAGATAGACAGTTTGTTTAATAAATCCTTATTAACAAAACAGTACAGCAGGCAGTTTCAAATTTAAGGAGGAGGTTACTGACTTATGAATAACCCAGAACCAGCCAATCTAAAAAGTGTCAATTTTCATTTTAACGCAGAACCAGGAAGTGATGTCTATGTCTCGGGATCATTCAATCATTGGAATGGTAAGACAATAAAAATGACTAATGAAGGACACACTAATGATTTTTACCTTACCCTTATGCTTCCACCAGGAAAGCACGAATACAAGTTTGTAGTTAATGGAAATTACAAGATTGACTCAGACTGTCCGAATTGGGTTTTAAACGATTATGGAACTTTAAATAGCGTTATCAACGTAGAATGAGGCGGAATAATGAAAAATAAAACTAAAGGTGTCACAACGAGTGGTCGTAAGCGGATAACATTTCAATTCCATACGGACCCGCTCCGTGAAGTTTACGTATCCGGTTCGTTCAATAACTGGGAAGGTAAGGCAAAGAAATTGAACGACTCCTCAGGTAATGGAGATTATTCAGGTATACTTATGCTTCTTCCCGGAAAATATGAGTATAAATTTCTTGCCGACGGTATATGGCATGTTGATCCGGAATGTCCAAATTGGGTACCAAACAAGTTTGGGACATTGAATAGTTTAATAACTGTCAAATAAGATTCATTTTTACCCATTTCGATCTCAATAACGATACACAAGGTAAGTCACTAATAGCTGACAGTGGGAGCCAATTGGTGGTGAAATTTCAAAATCCACTAAAAATAAAGGAGAAATATTATGTCTATTATAAAATGGAACCCGGCAAGAGAAATTGAGGACTTGTTTGATAGATACAGTCGCGCAATCGGATGGTCAGGAAATGGAAATCAGGAACTGTTAAAAACCGGTGATTGGTCACCAAAAATCGATATCTCAGAAACGGAGAAGGCGTTTGTCATCAAGGCTGAAATCCCGGAGGTGGAGAAGAAAGATGTCAAGGTGACCGTTGATCAAGGTGTTCTCACCATTCAAGGAGAGCGAAAAATGGAAAAAGAGGAAAAGGGAAAAAAGTTCCATCGGGTAGAACGTTCATTTGGTTCATTCTCAAGAAGTTTTACACTTCCGGAAAATGTTAATCAGAAACAGGTTAAAGCGGCATTTAAAGATGGTATTCTAAGCCTTGAAATACCCAAAGTGGCCGTGGCCAAAACAAAAGCGACAGAGATTAAGGTAAATTAATTATTCGTTTTCTACAATTCCCCGCTTCCATTTACGAGAGCGGGGTTATTTATTGTTAACCTACATTTCTTACGAAACTTAGTCATGAGCACAAGGCGAGAGCAGGTTTCTGTTTTCAGGTACAAGTTTTAAAGGACATAAAAATATTATGGAGATTCATCGTTTCGGGAATAACACGAGGTAGGAAACGACCTCTGAATCAATATAAAGTGTTTTTTGTGACTAAAACTCAGAACACTGAAATCTGTGGACCGGTTACAACAGAATAAAGAAACAATGGTCATTTAACGGGATTGGTAGCCAATTAGATGCTCGTTGGGAATTTACTTCTTGTTAACGGTTTTTCCTGTAGGGCCAATTTGCATTTCAACACAATTTGTTATTATCAAAGTCATTCCAACCAATATATTTTCATGATATTTCCCAATTTACCTGATTGACTGTGGATTAATGATGAGATTAACCGAAATACAATTGTTCTAAAAAATCGAAGAAATGAATGTGACGAATCATCCAAGAGATAATAATGCTCAATACGATCTAGCGGCTCATATTACAGACCATAGTCCGGAGAACATACAACGCCGGATCAACCGTAGATCAAATCATCATTATCTGCGCGACTTCGTTTACGGTGCAGTTGACGGAACAGTCACGACATTTGCCGTAATATCGGGTGTAAATGGAGCTGGCTTGGCATCTGGTATAATTCTCATCCTGGGTACAGCCAATCTTATCGGTGATGGGTTCAGCATGGCGGCAGGGAATTATTTGAGTACTCAAGCTGATGAGGAGTTTAGGGATAAAGCGCGTCGAAGAGAAAAGCGGCACATTGAGATGTTCGCAGAAGGTGAGCGCGAGGAAATTCGGCAAATTTTTTCCAACAAAGGTTTCTCAGGTAAAAAGTTGGATCAAGCGGTTGATATTATCACAGAAGATACAGAACGATGGGTTGATACAATGTTAAAAGATGAGCTTGGATTGTCGCTTCATGGGCCAATACCGTTGTGCGCTGCCTCAACAACTTTTGCAGCATTCATGTTAGTCGGAGTGGTACCCCTGCTGCCTTTTATTTATGAATTTATATTCCAAAATTCGGAAATACATCCATTTGCTATTAGTACAATCCTCACTGGCATGACATTTTTCTGTATTGGTGCCGTGAAATCCCGGTTTGTGGAACGACATTGGTGCTCCTCGGGTCTTGAGACGCTTGTCGTTGGTGGATGCGCGGCAGGGCTCGCCTACTTAGTAGGGGCAATCCTGAAAAATGTAGTCCAGATCTGAGAAGGTATACTTCGATCAAGGGAGTGTATCGGCCCAAAAAAAGCAAAAACGTTACCATTGACAAAGTTTTCAAACAAAAGAAAACATTTTAGAGCCACTTGAAAAACTCTTCCTGGCCGGATTTCGGCGCAAGGCGTACTTCTGCAAATGTTGCATATAAAGCACATAGCACCAAGGCTATGTGCATTCACATGCAATTTTCGCACCTGCACATCTTGCACTCAAACTTAGTCTCAGGCATAGTTTTGCAAGAGGCTCCTTAGTTTATCGTTAAAATCGCGCATATTGTAGATTATATGCCAACTTAAAAAGGGAGATTAACATGACGATTCAAGAAGTCGAAGCATTTTTTATGTGGTGCACAATTATAGACGCAGTTCTGCTGACTTTTTCAGCGGTAGTTTTTGTATTTGCCGGTAATTGGATCTATCGGATTCAGAACAAATGGTTTCCCATCTCCAGAGAAATATTCAATGTGGCTATCTACTCCTATTTTGGACTGTTCAAAATTGCGTTCTTCGTGTTCAATCTAACTCCTTATATTGCTCTTGTTATCATCAGTTAAATAGAGTCAATGTTCATTTGTTGAGCAATGTTTTATCGGATATTTTTGGAATTCAACCAGGCGTAGCGCGACAGGCTCTGCTGGAAGCAACGCAACGAATACCGAATTCGAGATAAGTGTTTACCTTCAGCTTGTTTTTTAATTTTCCCCGTAGGAAATAATGCAGGCTAACGGAGCTGATTGTTCTTCCAACAAGTCTGCGAACATCCGAAATCGGATGGTTTCAAAGTAGCGTCGACCATGAATTCAAGAAAAATCCGAAATCTGTTATTACATAAGGTTTTCATTTAGTGCATAGTTAGCAATCTTGTTGCGAAATAGGCGTTGTTAATGCTCGTAGTGATTGACAAAAAAGGCGTTAGCTATGACTGTAAAGAAAAATATTATTGCTGCGATTGACTTCTCGGAGGTATCTGAAGTTGTTGTTGAGACCGCAGTTGAAATTGCCCATGCCAATTCGCATCATTTGTGGATTGTTCATGTTGCAGCACCGGATCCAGAGTATATTGGCTACAAAATCGGCCCCCAACATGAACGTGATTGGCGGGCAAGCAACTTGCATAGCGAACATATAGCGCTTCAAGACAAAGCCAAATCACTGCAAAACCTTGATTTAGATGTGACCTCACTTCTGATACAAGGTCCCACGGTCCAGGCTTTATTGGCCGAAGCACATAAACTAAATGCAAACTTCATTGTCGTCGGGTCGCATGGACACGGGGCACTCTATAAAATATTGGCAGGTTCCGTCACACATGAATTACTGAAACTGTCAAGTTGCCCCGTTGTCGTTGTACCCTCATGTACTGAAAACAGTTCGCTTGAGGAAGATTAAGCATGAATCACGTGTTATAAATGGAGGAAGATTTGTATAAATTAGAGCAGCTGAGTGTTTCAATATGGAATGCGGCTACTCGAATAGGTATAGTAAATGAAAATATTTTTTTTTAGAGAGGTCTAATCAGATGAAACATATTGAACCAAATCGGTTTATTGTCAAAATAATTGTACGTTTGATCACCTTTTTGACGGCTTTTATCATTCATGCACAGGACCCGCAATCGGAATTTCTTCTCGATAATTTCGATCACGGGGAAGTTCAAGGTTACTACAAGAATAGAACTAATTTTCTCGGGCATTATCAAGGATCCTTTGCGAATAGACCTAGCTTTACCATACTCACAAAGACATCCATTTTTCGAAGAGGTAATAAAGGCTCTGCATTAGCTCTGCGATACAAAAAATCCGGAGGCTGGTGCGGATGGTATACCCTTTTGGGTGGAATAGACGTTCAGGAATACTCGGCATTGTCATTCTGGGTAAAGGGAAATGAAGGTGGCGAAAGTTTCAACATTGGTTTTCAGGATCAAATAATGGTGGACCGAAGCATTGACGCTCAATATATCGGAAATGTAAATACGTTTTTACCTTCAGGAGTGACGACTCACTGGCAAGAAGTGCAAGTACCGTATCATGCCCTGGAAAATAAAGTGAATCTAAGAGAACTGGGGTCAGTAGTTTTCCTATTCAGAGAGCCCGGCAGTAGTACCATCTACATTGACGACATGAAACTTATAAAGTTATCTGGGGACAAACTGGCAATTCTCACAACACAGCAAGTTGCCAAAGCCAATGATGCAAACATTACAACAGTTAAGACAGATCGTGGGCTTCAATTGCCAACACCCGCGATTGACCCCGCAATTGCATACCCGGAATCAATGAAAAGTCGCTCATCAGTGTCCCTTAGAAGTGGACGATTATATCGGATACCAGAAGCTCCGGAACTCATTGATGGCGACCAATTAACAGCGATGCAGAAAATGACCGCAAAAAGAGGGAAATATAGTAATTTTGGCATCAAACCATCACAATGCAAAGCGAGCAAGAGTTCCCGCGAATATTTCGAACACAAATCAAACATCATCACCAATGGGGCGAATTTCAGATTAAACACCACGGACGAAAAATGCATGCAAATGGATTACTTGAAAGTCGAAGACAAATCTTTTTGTGGTGTCTACTATATAATGTTGGCAGATCTGTCTGCTTACAAGACAATGACATTTCTGGTAAAAGGAGCTAAAGGAGGTGAAGCCTTTGAGATCGCTATTGCTGATGTTGTGTCCAGCCAGCGTGGTGATTCAGTTCTATCCGGTTCCATTTACCGTTATTTACCCGAAGGAGTTACATCTGATTGGCAAGTTGTTAAAATTCCACTGACGGATTTTTACGGGACAAATCTGCATAATACCTATTCGCTTTTATTCAGGTTTAACGAACCCGGAAAAGGCACATTGTACATTGACGAGATTCGCTTCACAAGTGATATCTTAGTGGATCGCAAGTCTGACATTGCAGCTAAAGGGTATCTGATTTTAGATGATTTTAATCATAGCAATCTCAATTTAAGAGGCTGCTTTAACTCAGTTTATGATCATCTCCCCTCAATGAGTTTCATGCAACGGGTCGATCGTCTAGATGATGCTGGAAAAAATCAGTGTCTACAGCTTCAATACGACAAAAAAAAGGAGGGTTGGACCGGATATTTTTCGCTGTTCAATCAGCTAGGTACCGGTTACTATGATTTATCAAAATTCACCCATCTGACATTTTTGGTAAAAGGAGAGAAAGGGGGTGAGTTGTTCGAGCTAAAAATGGCTGATAGGTCATCTTTGGAAGAGGGAAATTCAGTAAGCGGCGGCAACATTGAAGATTTCCTTGAGCACGGGGTGACGACTGAATGGCAGGAGGTTCGGATTCCGCTATCTAAATTTCAAAGTCTTGATTTTAAGCAGATGGGATCATTTGTAATTAATTTCAATCGTGTCGATAAGGGCACCGTTTTTGTTGACGATGTGTTTTTTTATTTACAGAACACGGATATGTAATCCGTGAACCGACGATGACTTCCGGAGGCAATCATGATCAGTCAGCGCTTTCCATAGTACTATCTGGAAATTTCTTGTTTTTTTAACAATTTTTTAAATTTAACTGACACATAAGTTTTTAATTTCAAATTGGTTATGGTTTAAATGTTTTAGGAAAAGAGTCTGAGAGCCGAACGAAGTGAGACGGGCTGCCGAACAGGCAGCAATGAGTATAGCGAAGGGTAACCAACACGTTTTCAAAAAGGTATGTCTCAGCATGAGCAGAGCGAATATAATTTCGTTTTTCATCCGTGTTGATCCGTGAAAATCCGTGGTTAAGTTAAATTTTGGTTCTGCTGTAGAGCAGAATGCCGCGTTAACCTGAATAATTCATAAATTTTTTATTACGAAGCATAATATCATGCGATATCAATGAGTTACAAAATTATCCGGGTTCGAAAGAGTTTCCACCACGGCGGATTTTCAACACTATTCTCTCCGAACTGTAGGCTCTACGAGCTGGAAGCCTGTACGCGGATAAAACTCATAACTAATTGATTTCACGCGATCTAATGACTCTCACTACAAAAGTTCATGGATTATTCAGGCTAAGTGCATTCACGGCTTTCTATTTGCTGACGTATCATATAACGATAAATAGTCAATTCAACTTAGGCATTTTGTGAGTCAATTATGGCAATCAAATACAAAGATTATTATGAAATTCTTGGTGTTCCCAGAGCAGCGAATCAGGATGAAATCAAGAAAGCATATCGTAAATTAGCTCGAAAATATCACCCCGATATAAGCAAACAAGCTGCTGCCGAAGAAAAATTCAAGGAAGTATCAGAAGCCTACGAAGTTCTCGGAGACAAAGAAAATCGTAAGAACTACGATCATCTTGGGAGCAATTGGAAAAACGGCCAGGAATTTAATCCACCTCCGGATTTCAAAGATAATCATTTCGAATTTCACAGGTATAGCAATAGAGACGAAAATTTTGAAGAATTCGGAGACCCCAGTGATTTCTTTGAAACCCTATTTGGAGGCACTTTTGGCAAAGAAAGGAAACGTGCTAACAATCGATCGATGCGTGGTCATTCCCATGAGGCTGAAATCACGATTTCTCTGCGCGAGGCATTCCACGGTGTCAAGAAAATGATTTCGTTAGAGACGGCGGATCTTGATGCAAAAGGACACGTCCAACGAGAAGTAAAAACCTACAATGTAGCCATTCCTGTAGGGACAACAAGCGGCAGTCGAATTCGTCTAACAGGCCAAGGGGGAAGTGGTCGTGGCGGCGGTCCTGCTGGTGACCTCTTTCTCCGAGTAAATATCTCACCTGATTCTATATTTCGGGTGAATAAACGAGACCTTGAGGTGCAGCTTCCGATTACTCCGTGGGAATCTGCCCTAGGGTGTAAAATTTCAGTGCCAGCGATGAGCGGCGCGGCATCGTTAACCATTCCAGCCGGCATACAAAGTGGGCAAAAGTTGAGACTTCGCGGAAAGGGGTTTCCTAAACGATTAGGTAAAAAAGCTGGAGATCTTTACGTGATAATTCAAATAAAAGTGCCAATAAAACTGACCAAGAAAGAAAAAGAGCTATTCGAAGAATTGCAGAAAAATTCTGCGTTTGCCCCAAGGAAACGGAATTGAAGCGATGAGCAAAGATTATCAATATCGATTAACTATTGATGAGTTAGCCTATCTTGCTGGCACACGAATCAGTGTCATTGAAAAAATAATTTCGCTGGAGCTGATATCTCCCTGGAAGAAAGATCCCGAAATATACTTTCAATCCAACATTATACCTACAGTGAAACGTTTACTCAGATTACACAACCAGCTAGGAGTCAGTTGGACTTCAATGGGATTGGTTTTAGATTTAATGGACCGGATCAATGACCTGGAAGCACGTGTTCAGGGCTAACCCCGACTCATGCCGCAAAAAAGAAACGATGTCTTGTTCGACAAGCGGAACAGCAACCAAGGCGATTCCAATAAACATAACTGTTTATTTTTAAACATTTTATGACGCTTACTCGAGAGCATATCACCTACGTTCAGGTAATTAGGGTGGGTAAACTTGGAGTGCTCAGACCTGACTGAGTCCCGCTCAAACGAAGCGGGATCATTGTTGTTTTCAATGACTAATTCGCGGAGCGAATAGGCAATTTGGGTTTAGCAGGCAATTAACATTATCACTATTTGCTGGTCAATGAGTGCAAGTGAATGCATCCGTCACTAAGTGCCAAACAACAGTTTTGTGACAGATCACAGCACTCCAAAGATTTGCGTTGCAAATCAGGTGGCATGCCAAATTTGGGCAGTTACAAATAATCGTTAATCCTTTTAGTATAAATCATTTAATGTCATTCTGGAAATAGCCCTGAACAACAGCTAACCCGATTTTCTCACAAACTTTGTGGTGAGAAAGCTTAGATTGCCTATATTCGGTGGTTTATACTGCAAGCAGTAGGTTTTTCGACATTCGTTATTCATTTCAGGCAACAATTTTACAGAAACCTGTCGAAATCCTGATGGCTGTCGGTATAACGTAGACAAGTGAATGACGGTATGTCGAGTTCTGCCGAGCAGAATCGAGAGACAAGTTAAGACATTTAATATCGGTAATATAGGCTTTTGTAATTGAAGTATTGTGAGAAATCCGGGCTAGCGCCTCTTTATATCGTTGCCAGTATAAGCGTCGCTAGATATAAAACGATCCAACGGATGATATTAAAGTCGAAAATTTAAGACTTTAACGGATACTATGGAACACTATTTTCAATTCAGCGTCAAACTGTTCTTGAGGGTGAATGTTTATTTAATGAATTGAAATGTCATATTCTTAAGATCATCGTTCGACTATCCTCGCATTATAATCCTTAGTATCTGGGTAAAATTAAATTGATCAAGTTTGCTGTAGGTTTTTAGCCTATGTGATTGAATAAAACCACAGGCTCACAGTCCACCGTGGCGAAAATAGTTTAGCAATTTTGAGGATTTTGTGATTGAGGATCGGTCTAAATTTGGATCGGATTCAGTTCCAACTCCAAAATGTATCGATCCAACTTTAATGTTTTGATGTTCATATAGATTATAAAAAAATGCACTAACCGGGCGAAACTCTCTTACTACAGGAAAACGATTGCCACATATTACAATAAACCCTGGGTTAGGTTGAGTGATGAATTTCGAATACTATCTGTTTATCCTTGCCGCGATTTTGTGGGCCACCCTCCATATTTTGGCGATCATGTGTGTGTTTGATGCCGTCATGACAGCCAGAACATCACAAGGTGCAATTGCCTGGACGATATCATTATTTACATTCCCATATATCACATTGCCACTGTATTTGATATTTGGCCGTGATAAATTTCACGGTTATGTTGATGCACGACGATCCGGTGATCTCGAAATTCAACATATCAGAGACAATTTGGCAAACAAACTTCACAACAGTGTGAACGGGAAACTGGAGAAAAGCGAGACGGAACATTACGTATTGGAAAAGCTGGTAAAAATGCCATTCACCGGTCAAAACAAAATTGACTTGTTAATTAATGGACAGAATGTGTTTCAGTCGATTTTTGATGCGATCGAGGGAGCAAAAGATTATATACTGGTTCAGTTTTATGTAGTGAAAGATGATCATCTAGGTCGCAAACTGAAGACTTACCTCAAGAAAAAGGCCGAAAACGGCGTACGGGTTTACTTCCTGTATGACGAAATTGGTAGCCATAAATTACCGAAAACATATCTCGCAGACCTAAAAACATCTGGAGTCGAGATCGGACCATTTAAGACGACGAAAGGCGGAAGAAATCGATTTCAAATCAACTTTCGAAATCACCGAAAAATCGTCATTGTCGATGGTCGAACTGCATTCGTCGGAGGGCTCAATGTTGGCGATGAATACTTAGGTTTAGACTCCCGATTCGAAATATGGCGGGATACGGCCGTGGAAGTTAACGGCCCGGCAGTTCAGTGCATACAGTTGACATTTCTGGAAGACTGGAATTGGGCCATGCGTATCCTGCCAGAATTAGAGTGGGAGCCGAAAGCAGCAGCAAACGGCAATAACAAGGTTCTGATATTGCCCACGGGGCCGGCTGATAAATTTGAAACTTGCGGGTTATTTTACGTGCATATGATCAACTCGGCACAAAAGAAAGTTTGGATCGCAAGCCCATATTTTGTGCCGGATCGCAAGGTTATAGGAGCACTACAGATGGCAGGTTTAAGAGGAGTTGATGTGCGCATTATATTGCCGCAAAATCCCGATCAAATCATGGTGTATCTTGCCGCATTTTCCTATTTCGAACTCATCGAATCGGCCGGGATAAAATTCTATCGGTATCAAACCGGATTCTTGCATCATAAGATAGTTCTCGTTGATGATGATGTTGCGGCGGTGGGAACTGCAAATCTCGATAATAGATCATTTCGATTAAACTTTGAAATCACCGTTTTAGTTGCCAACAAACTTTTTTCTGAAACGATAAAAAATATGATGGAAAAGGATTTGACAAATTGCCGAAAAACGACCAGTGACGAGCTTCGAAGCCGGCCTTGGTGGTTTCAATTTGCTGTCCGGATTGCCAGGCTGTTTTCACCGATGCTGTAACGAGAACACCACTTAGCATAAAGGGAACTTAGATTGGGTCTGAGTGTCATATAACCCATCTTATTTCATTACAGACGACTTAGTATTTTCATACTCTTAACCGTATTTATTTTATCGGGCGGAATCATGATATATCCGTTTTTAACTAGTGGTGAGCGAATTGCAAATCCTCCCGTCACCCGAATTCAAAGCGCGGATTTTTGCGTGCCCCAAACACACCATGATAATATAATCAATGTACTGACATTGAATGTCGCACACGGTCGCAAGGATGCGTTTCATCAAATTTTTGTGCGAAAAAAGAAGCTGCAAAAAAATCTTGATGAAATCGCATCGATAATCAGACGAGAGGACGTACATTTGGTCGCGCTTCAAGAAGCGGATGGTCCATCTCTCTGGAGTGGAAACTTCAATCACGTAGAACATCTCAGTTTTCGGTCAAATATACCCAACTTTATCCAAGGGGAACATGTTGCAGGAAACGGGCTGCGGTATGGCACGGCAATTCTATCAAAATTCCTCCTGCACAAAACACTATCAGTTACCTTCAAACCAACACCTCCAACCCCGACAAAAGGCTTTGTCCTGACTACGTTTTCATTACCATGGAACGAAAACATTCAAATTGACGTTGTATCAGCACATCTAGACTTTGCTCGTCGATCGGTACAGTTGAGTCAAGTGAAAGAAATAATCACCACATTACAAAATCGGTATAACCCTCTGATTATCATGGGTGATTTAAATTGCGAATGGGCGGTTAAGAATTCGCCCGTTAGAATGCTGGCAAGCAAACTTAAATTACAAACATATGAACCTGAATCGTCGACAATATCCACATTCCCACTGTTACAAAAACGCACTGATTGGATTTTGACCTCACCAGAGTTTACTATACTTGAGCACAATATTCTATCTGATACGGTATCAGATCATAGGGCGGTATCGTGTAAAATCCGGCTATCAGAGATATAATCTTTGCCTATAACCTAAATCCGTGAAGAATTTTTGATAAATTAACACAACGTTTTGAATTAGAAAATGTTGTAGAAATTAAGAGGCATACTAATGGGTATGTTGAATATTTTATACAACAACTTTGTGACCAAATGGTTGTGTTAGTTTACGAAACATTCGTCACGGATTTAGCCCGATTTTCTCATAAACGTTGTGGTGAAAAACAAAGCTCAGTAGTTCGGACAGACAGAACGCCCTAGAGTTACTATCGTTGTAAAGTCCGTATTTAGAAAATTATTTACGGACATTCCCAAAAGTAGATGTGAAAATAAAAGAGCAGGCGGTTATGTTTTGTTTACAACC
>JAJFLO010000156.1 GCA_021772675.1 Verrucomicrobiota bacterium
CTGATAATGCTATTTGACTCATAAATACTATCATTTAATAGAATTTTCTTAAAAATCAAATTTTCTTCGATGATAAAGACTTCAGCCTTGACATCCCGATTATAATGTGTTTCATGCGAAACTCCTGTAATATTAATATGAGGTAGATTGCGATCGATAGTAAAATTAATGGTTTCCCTTGATAAATTACCGGCGAGGTCTTCCGCTGTGACCAATAATTTGTATTTTCCCTCACTAGATATAAACGTTCCAGGGATGTATTCGGATTGATTTAATATGATATTCTTATCAGCAAGATAGCGTTCATGCACGTTTACTAAAGGAAGTCGAGCTGAATTATAGTGATTTCCGTCATTTATTCCTTCCACATCTATTTCAGGTTTCATTTTATCTATTGTAAACTCGATAGATTTTTCACTTTTGTTACCAGCTCTATCACTGGCAAATACCGTTAATAAATAGTTTCCATCGTTGCTGATTTCGGTTTCTGAGTGATACGTCTCATTATTCAGACGAATAACAGATTCATTTGGATTTTCGTCCTCGACCATGATTTTCGGCTTTACAGAAGTATTGTAAAATTTCTTGTTTTGCAGACCGCTAATTTGAATTTTGGGTTTGGTCCTATCGATGGCAAATTCTATTTTTTTGGAATTTATAATGGCCAGCATATCCTTAACCGTTACTTCTAGTATATATTTCCCTTCTTCACTAATGCGCGTTCCTGACTTAAATGGATTGTCATTTAATTTTGTTTCAACGTTTTCCTGCGGGATGTTATTAGCCACTATAATGTCAGGCATTATGCTATAATTGTAGACTGATTGATCAGATAGTCCCGTAATGTAAATGTCAGGCGGTTTTGATTTATCAATAGAAAAGGAAATAGACTTTTCAGCCTGATTTCCCGCCTTGTCGATGCATAAAATTTTCAGTATATATTGTCCGTTTTCTGTGATAGTCTGACCTTGTCTATACTCCTTATTGTTTAATAATGTGATAACCTTTGCATTATTGCGTTCCTCAATGTGGATCTCGGGGGTGACGTTCACCTTTAAGATGTCACTTGGATTGATATTGGTGATTTTAATAACAGGTTTTACCGAATCGATAGTAAATTCAATCCTTTTATTCGCTTGATTTCCTGCAAAATCTATGGACTTTACCTCAAGCAAATAGTCTCCATCTTTCGAAAGTACCTCACCTTTGGTAAAGGAAACACCATTAATTAATATTTCTAAATTTTTAATATCATTATCAGTGGCAATTATATCAGGTTTAACCTGGGAGCGATAGTACATACCGTCAGCAACCCCGTCAATGGAAATGTGAGGCGGAGTTCGATCAACTACGAAATATAATTGACGTTTACTCGAATTTCCGGCATGATCAATCGCCTCAATAGCCAGGGCATAATTGCCATCATCTTCTATGTAATCGCCTTGACTGTAAGTTGTTCCATTAAGTGATATTGTCTCTGTCGCGAGATTACTCTCATTGATGTTAATGAATGGAACCACCGGATGATTATAGATTTTATTATTGTCAATACCTGATATCTGAATATCTGGTATCTTCCTGTCAATGTAAAAGGTCAGTTCTCTATGTGCGGCGTTACCGGCCAAATCGATCGCTTTCATTGTAATAACATACGCTCCATCATCATGAATCCACATTTCAGATTCACAAATAGAGTTGTTCAAAAGAAACGAACTATCTCTTAAATTTTCCTCCTCAATCGAGATACTAAACATTTTGGGGGTTCTGTAATATTGACCGTTTTCGACGCCATTTATCATAAGTCGTGGTTTGCTTTGATCAATAGTGATTGATATTTCATTTGTATCAGAATTGCCAGCTCTATCGGTGACATGATAAGCCAATCTATATTTACCTTCACTTTCGATGAAATAATCTCGGCTGATCGGCATACCATCGAGTGTAATTTTAATTTCATATTCAGTTGATTCGATCACCTTTATTTGGGGAATTCTACCATTGCTATAAGCAACGTCTCCTGAAACATCAAACAGCTTTATAATCGGCTTCGTTTTATCGATTTCAAATTCGACTGTCTGAATAGGTAATTCATTACCCAATTGCTTGTAGATTATACTTAGACGATGACGTCCTTCGCTAGAGATTGGTTCATTGATGGGGTGGTACTTGCTATCCAGCTTTAGTTGAACTTTATTAATATGGCCACCCGGTGCGGAAATCTGCGGGGTTATATCATCATTGAAAACTTCACCATTATTAATATTAATTATCTTGATGTTATTGTTATTAATATCAAATAACGCCTTGGGATTTTGTTCACGGGAACTTTCGGAAATGGAACGTATAGCAAAGTCAGGATTTAATTCCTGCTGGAATAAATAAAGTAAAATACAAAAAAAAAAATTGCAGAAATTGCAAGAATTGGTCTTTTTATTGGATATTGATATTCTTTGTCTATAGAAGATTGAATACCGCTACCATTGTTGGAATTATTACCATCATCAATAACAACTTGATCCTTTTTAAAATTGTCATTTTTGTTAATAATTCTCTTTACAAGGAAATCGGTCCTGATTTTATTATCGCTAATGATTATCTCAAGCATTTTCACTATATCTTGGTCGGAAATGTTCTCGTTGTAATTCGTACGTAAATATTGCAGTGCTTCAATAAGTAGTGATTCTTTATCGTTTTTTGATTGAGGACGATTTCCGACAAGATCCAAATATTCCTGTTGTCGTTCTCGCAAGCCTGCACGACAATCTATAGTGGACCAGATTAACTGTAGTTTGTCTGATAAATCGTAGTGAGGAACTGTCGAGAACGATAATTTGCATCGTAATTGGTGAGGTAATGTAATTAGTAATCCCTCTGTAAGCATTTCTAAGTTGTAATTGTCTAATATAATTATGGCTGGGCCTTTAAAGTCGTAAGCTGCAGACACCACCGGCCAAAGAATTGAAGTATCGATCGATCCCAGATATGAAAGGGCTGCTTGATCGTTTTCGAAGATTTCATCAGGACTAATGGCAATCTGTCCCTGAGATAATAATGTTTCAAATAACTCGCGGTCAGGCCACTTACTTTTCCATTTTCGAAATATTACAAATGGATTATAGTTAATCTGCGCCAAACTATCTTTTTGGATGATGATACCATCATAAGAACCGATCTGCCGGCCGCTGCCGTCTCGGTCTAAATAGTGACGACATAGAAAGAACCGATTATTTTCGATTTCCGTAAATGAACAGGCGCCTTCATATTGTTCACTTAAAAATATCCCATAACATACGGCTTTATCGATTGTCCATGCCATCTCTTTGCTAATCGCCTGTGACCAACCAGCAGGACCTTGGCCGCCACTATAACCACGCCGAATCCAATCAAACGGTATGTTGATCAATCCATCTTTTTTTTCAGTGTTCATGTTAATCACTAAATTTTAATTGTGAAAGTGTTGTCTCTAACTCTTTTATATGCCTATAGGCAGCTGTGATTTCACACTCATTTTTATGGAATCTTTCTACTTTACTCTTTATTTTCATAATAGTTGGCGGTTCTTTTTGTCTACCGCCACTTATAGTTTTAAACTCATCTTTGTGGAAACTTTTTACATGATTCCTTATCTTCATGATAGTTGGCGGTTCCTGAGACATCCCCACTAAAATCTTTTCACGCTCTATGTAACCGACGACTTCCGATAATGTAGAACGCTCTTTGGAATTGAGTTTTCGAATCTTTGAATTTGCCCATTTCAACATTTGTTTTCGCTGGTTTTTATCCATCAAAATGATAAAATAGAGTAAAGCATCAAAATCCTTGGTTTCATAGGTTACATCTAATTTATTGTCGGTAATTATTTCGGATATTTTTTTATTGTGATTTTTATTGACGAATAATTCATGTGCAGTTCTAAATGGTCTACAATAGTCTTTCAATTTTGCAACATCACGTTGATGTTTTTCATCATACTTGATATCGTCTCTTATTTCGAAATTAATCGTTTTTTCAGCAGTATTACCAGCCCGGTCGGACACTGACACGTAGAGTTCATGTCTCCCCGTTGCTAATGATCGACCCGGTGAATATACCTCATTGTCAACTTTAATAATTCCAGGTTCCAGGCTATCCTCATCGTCGACATTGTCTTTAAAAGTAATTGCCGGATTGAAATTACCTTTATAAATTTTTTGATCGTTGGATAAATTTGATATATTGATTTTTGGTGGTGTTCGGTCAATCACGAACCGTATCTTTTTCGAACTTGAATTCTGTGCCTCGTCTAAAGTAAAAACTTCGAGTACATGCTCCTTTTCCTCTGTGATTTTACTTCCTGACTTAAAGTCTTTTCCATTTAAAGTGATGCGCTCTTTAACGATATTAGGTTCTTCGATATGAATCACCGGAGTAAGAGCATTCTTCGTATATTGACTGTCTTCTACACCTTCTATCAATATAACTGGCAGAGTTTGATCAATAATAAAACGGACTTCTGTTTTTGTTTGCCTATTTGCGATATCTCTGGCAACTACAACGAATCGATAATCTCCATCCTTTGTTATGTCTGTTCCCTCATGGTACCTCTCTTCATTCAATAAAATCTTGGTCGATTCTAAATTTGCATCGTAAACTTTAATAGTTGGCTTTAAGGGGACATTATATGCCTTCTTGTCGTCAATTCCGTTGATTTCAATGTACGGCTCCTTAGTATCGATATAGAACTTGATTGATCGATGGGATTTATTACTGGCCTTATCCACAGAGTTAATCTTTAATACATATTGACCATCCTCGGAGATTCTTTCACCTCTTACATATGGTGCATCATTCAGTTTAAGTTCAGTTGAATTTATTCCCGAATGACCATCTTCAATACGAATATCGGGTATAACACTCGTATTGTAAATTTTACCGTCAACAATACCAAACCGTATGTCGGGTCCATTCTGGTCGATGACAAAGGAAATCCTATGTTCAATACTTGGATTTTTAGCCAAATCTTCAGCGTTTATGGTTAACTGATAGTCACCATCTTTTATTACCGGCGTTCCCGGAATATAGTTAACGCCGTTTAGCAATATCGATTCTGCTCCACGATTTCGATTTGGTTCACGAATACTAATTTGTGGAATGACTCCGGTGGTGAATAATTGTCCTTCGGAGATGTTTGCTACACTTATCACAGGTGGAGTCTTGTCAATTGTAAAAAATATGATCTCAGAACCGGATCCGTTACCGGCCATATCAAAAGTTTTAACCTCTAATTCGTAATAATCTTCATTGATTATAGGTTGACCGATCATATAGGATGAGCTGTTAAGATAAACAAATCTGCGGGTTATATCATCATCTATAAAATCAATGTCGGGAGTAACATCCACATTTAAATAGTGACCATTTTTCACGCCTGCGATTTTCACCTGTGGTCTTGTTTTATCAATGACGATTTTCTTGCTAGCTGTAGTTGATTTCTCACTGTCATCTATCGCTTCGACCATCAATTGATAAGTACCCTCACCAGAAAAAATGACTGACTTTTCCAATAAGGTGATCCCGTTGGCTTCCCTCTCTATAAGTTCTCCCAATTCATATCGTTCTTTATCATTTGAAACATGTTTCCGCTCTTTCAGAGTAAACTGATGACTATTGATTTCTAATTTTGACTCTTTAATGTTGACTGAGACATCATCTTTGATTATAATCTTTTGAGTAAAATCCGTTTTATAATAGTGTGTTCCTTTTTTTCCAAATTCGATTATTGGCTTTTCCTTATCGATAATTGGTCTATGATGCAAATCGCTTACTGCTGAATCAGCTCTGTCACTTATGGCCGCACTGACATCAGTCTTCTCACCTCCCTTCTCTATTGATCGCGATCCAAAGAAATAGCGTGCTGAAAATATTAGCATAAACACCAAAAAGACAATAAAAACAATCTGACGACCTTTCAATGCTAATAAATTTTTTAATAATTCTATTGTTGAAGGTTTATCTTCAAGTACCGCCTTTAAGTGTTCGTGCAGCTTGGACATATCGAGTTGGTACTTCCCGTAGTACGATCTTAGCAAAGACATATGCTTCCTACGATTGCGGACTGTTTCTGCAAGCAACTGCATTTCGGGATCAGTGGAAATTAATGATGCTGGGGCTTGAGTCTTCAGATCGGATAACAGGTAATCTTTTGGTATGGCGTTATTCTCATACGCTGGCGACGACCAGGTTAGCCGGATCTGGTGAGGTAATCGGATATGCGGCGCTGTCGAGAAAAATATAGTAAGCCGTGATTCTAATGGACATGCGATCAGAATACCCTCAATAATTGTTTCAAAAATGTTGGTTTCGGATGAAATGATAAGATGAGATTGGCCATGAATAGCTTGAAAAATTCTTGTAAGTGCCAACTCAGAAATATCAAATATCAAATTAAGTTTTTTAAGGTCATTTCGATAATTCCGTGGATGTTTGATATTAATATTAATATCGGGTAAGCCAGGTCCTTGACTATCCGGCATTCTAAATCGTTTTAAACTTCGAGAGATGATGAACGGATTGTTATCAATTTCTTTTAATACCTCCTTGCCGATAACAAAACATTCATCGTAGAATAAATCGTCTTTGCTATATACTTCATGTCGACAAAGTACCATATTTTTGTCGTCGAATGACAGAAAAGATATACATCCTTTGAGATTTTCACCCCGATAAATACCATTGTCTAAATTGCTTGACACGGTATCCATAACATGGATATTTAAATTTTCAGACCAAGCAAATGTTTTTAATTCTTTGCCAAGCTGTTTCTCAATTAAAAATCGTGGAAATGTGAAATTCATAAATTCGATGTTTATTTAAGTGTAATCCGATTCATCAAAAATATTTGATCCCTGAGTTCAAAAGCAGTGAAGGTGTTTCAAACTGCTTTTTTTACTCAATGAGTCGGTCCAACTCGCTGTATTTACATGATAACCATTAATATATATTATAGATCCTGTGGAATTAATTTTTTGTGTATAAGAATAAACAATAATTAATCAAATTTCAGTATTTCATGACTATCGAAAGGGGCTGGGAAAATGAAGGATTATTTTTTGTTCTCTCTCTGAGAAAAGATATTTTATCTCCAATATCGTTCAGATTTTCTAGATCATTGTAATTAGATAATTCTGTCAGGAACGCAATTGATCTTCTTGGAAGTTCTTTTGTTCTTAATTGTACGCTCCACTCTCCTCCATGTTTTTGACTAATATGCGTATCTGAGACATATACATCGTCGTAATCCTCTCCTTGATTCGTTGTGGAGGTAAAGATCACGACAACGATAGTTCCCTCCAGTTGTTAAAAATTACAAATATGCCCTTTTAGCAGTTGTTCCTCAGGATCGTAATCATCAATCAATATCGCTGGCTCCTTCCTATTAATTGAGAATTCCACAATCTGGATAACCTTGTTCCCTGCCTGGTCTGAAACCTTAACTTCCAGTTTATAGTCATCCGAAGCCACTATCGGTGTTTGGGATTTGCAGGGGACACCATTCAATAAAATACTATAATTATCATTATAATCTTCAACTATGTTAATTTTCGGGATGACTGCCTCACAATACCGGCTGCCATTTTGTATACCAGTGATCTTAATTTCTGGAGGCTGAGTGTCGATGACAAACGATTTAACCTCAGTCGTTTCATTGCCCGCTTCATCTCTTGCCGTAACTGTCAACGTATAGACGCCATCGTCTTTGATGTGATTTCCTTCGTAATATTCTTTGCCGTTAAGCGTGATTGTCTTATCGAGAAAATTGCGAACGGTAATTTGTGGAATTACGTCAGATGTGTAATGTGCTTTATCTTTTATTCCATTTATCTCGATCAGAGGAGCAACCGTATCAATTTCGAACATTATTAACTTGGTAGATTCATTACCTGCTTTGTCGCGACCAGTCGCTTGCAACGTATACGATCCATCTTCAGTGATTAGGGTGCCGGATTGAAACGCAGCACCATTTAATAAAAGCTGCTTATCTTCAACTGCATTGTTATCCGAAAATGTTACAAACGGTTTTAAGTTATTATTATAAAGCCCTCCGCTGGTAGCACCGGTAATTTCTATCGCTGGAGCAGTTTTATCGATTGTAAAATGAAGGTCTTTTTGTGTATGGTTGCCGACTGTATCGTACGCATCGATTTCCAAGTGATAAATTCCTTCAGCAGAAATCAGGCTTGCTGAAGAGTACGTCTTGGCGTTTAACAATATGCTCTTACGATCAAGGGAAACAGTTACAATATCTATCTTGGGAGAAACATTTATTTTATATGATTTACCGTTCTCGACATTAGCGACCTTAATTTCGGGTGATGATTTAATAATGCCGAACTTGATGGTTTTTTCTGCTTCATTACCGGCTTCATCTCTTGTGACTAGATGTAATACATGATTTCCTTCCGCAACAATTGCTGTTCCAGACCTATAAACTTTACCGTTCAGGCTTAGAACCGTGTGACCTGGATGTTTGTCGTTTATTTCTTTGCCGTCAATTAGAATCAATGGTTTTACATCATCTCCATAGAATCGTCCCTCTTCCACACCATGGACCTCAATTGATGCGGGTGTTTGGTCGATGGTAAACGTAACCGTTGGGTCGGATCGGTTGCCGGCCTTATCGACCGCATGGACTTTGAGCTGATATCGACCATCTCCATCGATCATGGTTCCTAATGAAAACACCTCATCATTTAGATGATATGTTTGTTTAACGAGATGCTCGTCAATCACACTAACTCGTGGAATCAATTTATGATTATATATGCCGTTTTCGCTTACATTGACAAATTTCACCTCCGGTTCAGTCCGATCAATGGTAAAATTGATAGTTTCATCTGTGGCATTGCCGGCCTTATCGACTGCCTCCACTTTAAGCTTGTAATCTCCATCACTAACAATCTCTGTCTCCGATTCGTAATCATTATCATTCAATCTTATGTTAGAAGAATCAATATTCTTGTCCGAAACATCAATTGCAATACTTACCTTTTGATTGAAAAACTTTCCGTCCTCTACACCGAGAATTCTTACTAACGGCGCTGTTTTGT
>JAJFLO010000157.1 GCA_021772675.1 Verrucomicrobiota bacterium
GGCGGAAGTTTTACCGACGCTTCAGCGAGTGCGTGCTACTATTGACTCGCTAAAGCTCATCTGAGGCTTCCGTCTAAAGACGGGACTACGAACCTTACCCCGTCCGAGTTTTTCGTTGATTTGATTGTATAAGCACTTGTATTTTAAGTTACAATTGATGTGAGACGAAAACCCTGGCAAAGCCGGTTTAATTTATAACATCGGAATTTGTAACCTAAGTTGTTGCTATCGCTCGAAAAGTGCATAATCAGTGCAACCATTATCATGGAGGAGCATGGTTTTATAGTTCCGTCCCGCTGAGCGCTTCAGAAGCCTCAGATGAGCTTTAGCGAATTAATCGTGGCACGTTTTTGCTGAAGCATTGTTAAAACTTTCGCCTAAAGACAGAACTACAAACCTAATCCAGTCAAGAATTGTGTATAAACTTATTTCTTGAATTAGCTCCGGCATAGCCAGTTAAGTTCATGAGGTATCAAATTATAAAATTGCCCTCTAAATGCAGGGCGATTTCAAGAAATTTAACTGTTTGTATTTCAATATGTTATGACGCTCGACCGTGAGCGTCTTTGGAGTGCTCAGACCTGACTGATCTTTAGAAATTCGCGAAGCGAAAAGGCATTTTTGTTTAACATGCAATTAACATTATCGCTGTTTGCTGATCAGTGAGTGCAGGTTAACGCATCCGTCACTCCGTGACAATGAAAAGCTGTGACAGGTCACAGCACTCCAAAGATTTGCGTTGCAAATCAGGTGGCATGCCAAATTTCGACAGTTACAAATAAACGTTAATCCATTTACTATCAATTATTTAATGTTTTTCTTGAAATAGCCCTGCTCTAAATGTATCCTCGGAGTTTTCAGTAAACTTCGCAGTGAATATAATGCCATTTTTTGTATTCTTACAAAGAAAATCTTAAACAGTGCCACTGCTCCCATCAAGACCTAATAAATGGAGTAATGCTTTTGACACTTTGCGAGGAGCTAATTTTTTTCGTTTCTTCACATGTGCCAAAGGTTCATTTTCGTCTAGAGTAAGTTCAAATACGACAGGTGTCTTATTTCTCGCAAAGTCCCTTATTTCGAAAGCTAGTTTTACATATTGCGTGCCATCCGTCCGAAATAAAATCGGTAGGTTTGTTAACACGCTTCCTTTGAATTTTTTCTTGAAATGCTTTTCGCCAAAGCTATTGTCCACAATATCTCCGGCAACGACAAATCCACGTTTTAAATCCGCAGGATTTATGACAGTTTCAAGATTAAGATTTGGCACAAATACAGGAGGAATAATATCACCAAATACCAAAAATGTTCGTTTATAGTCATCGACTTCAGTCGTTAAGAAATTCCAACCTTCTGCCAGATCTACAAAACCCGGAACTCGAATGCGTGTACGGCTACCGTCGTCACCGTAGACATAATACTGAAACCTATAATCTGTCAGCTTGTTGATGTACTTTCGATTCGCTAGTCTCACTTTTGGTGCATAGTCAATTGGATCTCCAATCAGTGCATGGATTACCGGGTCAATAAACGCATCTTCAGGAGCAATGGCATCTCCGATGGCAAGTCCATAGGCATTCCATAATTCAGAATTGGACAAACCGATAATTGCCTGTGGAACATAATCCGCTGCTGTCTCTAGAGTGAACGGTATGAAATCTGCCGCCTGTGCGTGATAAAACAACTGATGATCATCATAGATCATTGTTCCCATACGAATAATATCACGTGCGAATAGTCTGGTAAGATCATTCATATCAGGATTAAATTTGGTCCAGAGGTAGATCTGATATTTTTTGATTGGACCTCGTCTATAGGAGGCAAGCTGTTTTTCAGTTAAATCAAGAAATTCAACGTTTCCTTCAATATCAATCACTCGATCATCATCCCGCGTCGTGCAAATGTTGATATCCCGGATATTCTGGTAAACTCCGTCGCGGACAATGTTATGGCCGTTTACCGGAATCGACAAACCATGACCCCACCACTTAATATTCAAATCATCAAAAATGATACTGCGCGTCACATTATTACGCCTCATTGCTGAACGTCTTGCAGGGCGACGTTTGTAGCCGATAAACGTACTGTCAGAAATTGTCAATTGGTTGGTATATCGAATTGAAAATGCGGTACTGGTCCTGGCAGTGGTTACGTTTGTAATAACACTGCGAACATCATGGCTTGAACTCAATTGGTGAAATTTGGTTTCAACACCGGTACGACACCCGTAAACAAGGGCTCCGTCCAACTCTAATGGCACAACGCCAACGGGAACGGTTTCACGACCATTTGCAATGCTGGGATCATCTAGCAGTGATGCCTGAAAACGAGCAACACCAATATCGGTTTCTTCTAATGGTACGGTGAAAAATATGATTCCGGCATCGCCGGCACCAGTTACCCTGACGTTCCGTAGTTTCACGCCTGCACCTTGCAACCAAAATCCGTGACCGCTATGACCAAAATCTGTTTCTAAAATAACGCCACCATTGTTATCGCGTCTGGATTCGATGCCTTCCCCAGACCCAATCATGCGTACTGCTGCAACATTTTCAAAAGAACCAATTTCGTCACCTACTTCTGTGAACCATGCAGAACCAACAACATTATATGCCGAAGAATCCGATACGTGTACATTACTGCTGTGATTGACCAAACCCAGGCCGGGACTGTCAACAATGGCAAGTCCCTGAACAATTGCGGCTGCATTTTGTGGTCCACCTCGGTGGAAGTGCCAGGCATAACGCCCAACCGCGTTATGCCCGGTATCGGGGACTCGACTCCCGTGTGGATCAATTTCGGGGCTTTCTAAAGGTGTTCGCTTATCCGTTCTGCCTAAACCGTAAGCACCCACATAGCGAGTGTCTGTTTTTCCGGCTCCTGAATGCATGAACATGACATGACCCCTTCGGCGATTAATGCCGGACTCATCAGCATGAAATATATTTTGAGATTCAACGACAACATTTCTTGATAGGTTAATTACAAAGGGTACTAAGTCGTCAGGTACACGATGGCGGTACGCTCTGAAACCTCTCCACCGTTCGTTGATTGATCCATCATCACTTAAGGCAGCAACATCGATGCGATTATCAACGATATTTGTAATTATCAAGATTTCGTCAAAATCGCGTCGACTGTGGTTTCCTGGCAGAACTAATACGTCACCGACATGCCAATTGACCGGCAATTCGGCCAGAAATAAGGCTTTTTCACGTTTTGCAGGTGTACGTTGTAAGTCAATATGAGATGTCTTTACCTCGCCATGTATCGTTACCTGCCCATGGGAAATTAAACCGCGACTTAATTCTAAAGGATCCCAGTCGATATCAATATCGCCTGTGTCGGCGATGATAATTTTTGCTCTTACACCCGTTTCAACCGGTGTCGTTTGGGTGCCTATTTCTAATTTGCCGGCAGGATCAATTACTAATGTATCAACCAGGAGTCCTGTATTTTCTGTCGTTGAAAACTTCAACTTTCCATCAACCCGAATCGTTTTGTGCACCGTCCCGTTTACGAAATCAAGAAAAACATCGGTGTTTTCACTAATAAGCACCCTGGAAAATTCACCGGAGGGCAAATCATTCGGAATTTCTCCATTTTCCCATGTTGCAGGGTCATCCCAATCTCCAGAATTAACAGACCTGTGTGTTGCATCTTCGTGTTCTACCAAATCAAAAAGTGATAAATGTTCATGCTGTATCGGTGCCGGATCATCCTGATGCGGTAGATCTTCCTCATGAGGGTGATCAGCAATGGTTCGTTGTGGAATGAACAGGATTAACAATGTGATTAAGATTTTGGAAATTGGGAACTTATTCTTCATGCTTTTGTCCTTTGTTTGAATTAATTTGTTTAGAAAAATAGTACGTGTAATTTTAAATAAAAATCCATTTTATTGGTCTTTTATGCGTTTCAAAACACCAATTTTATTTCAGCAGCTATGGGGGGGCAAGTACAAAACTACGGTTATTATAGTGCATTTCAAATGACTTCGTACCGCATTTATGCATAAACCACACTCAAAGGATAGGAATTTAAGTATAGAGTCATATGAAACGGACTATAATGGTTTAATTTATCGGTTGATTGGAGTTCCTCGTTCACGTGTTATTCTCTTCTAATGCCGCCTGATGACAGAACTCTAAGCGCCAGAATCTATCACTTGTCCGCCTCTTGATAATGAATTTATTTAGATGAGAAGAGT
>JAJFLO010000158.1 GCA_021772675.1 Verrucomicrobiota bacterium
AGGGCTCACAAATAAATAACTTGGATAATTTCGCGCTCAGATTTATGTCAGATTTGGGCGATCTGAATGGCGAAAAGCAGCAGGAATATTGCAATATTTCAATGTTTTTCGTCATTTGGATCGGACATAGATGACGTGAAGATAAGATGCGAAAAATCCAAGTTATTTATTGCGTAGCCTTGGGTTTAATACCCCGCTGCTCGCAGCGTTCCTATTTAAAGGTTTTTTCCCGATACCCCGACCGCTTGCGGCGGGGTAGTTCATTTGTGAGCCCTAAGGACAAAATATGAAAATCACTGAAGATATTAAAAACAAAGTCAACGATATAGTAGATGCATACAATAATGGTAGAGAAAAAAAATATGTCCCACGTTTTCAAGTTACTAAGGGATTTCTATTTCTTGACCGAGATGATGATGCTTGGGAAGTATCAAAAATTTGTCGATTGAAGTATAAAGGAAAGATGGACAATTGGGAGTTTGCTATCTACATGTACAGCTCAAGTTCCTATTCACCCGATGAATGCTTTTTCCCAGGAATAGAATTCGTTGATGGAACTGTTGTAGGAGCAATGAAAGCAGGAGATGAGGCATATTATATATAATCAATGTTTTGAGAAAAAAATACGGTGTTCTTTTCCACAAGAATATAGCTCATTTCGTTGTTTAACAACAATAATTTGATGTGGATGATATAAGTGAAAAACATTAAATCTATATTGATAAGGCTTCCCTTCCTCCCGTTATTGCCGCTAATATATTTTTGCGGCTATCTGGCAGAATGGCTACATGACATGTTTGAAAAAGAGCCTGAGTTCACGGCAAAAAATGTTGGGGTTCTTGCAGTGTGCATTGCATTCAGTCCGCTGATTATTATCATAACACCGATTCAGAAGGCATATATCCGTCATCTCAAAGCAGCTAACGAAAACACTTGATGTTCATTTCAATGGACAAACGAAGTCAAAGAAAAGAAACCTGGGAAGAATCATATTGCCGTTAAACTAAAGGATTAATAACAATTGCCTAAAGAAGATAAAGACATACCTGAAGAATCCGTGACGGTAGGTTCAAGACGAAATAACTATTAGGTGAGCCACTTGCAAAACTCTTCCTGCCCGGATTTGGGCGCAAGGCGCACATCTGCAAAATCTGCATTTAAAGCACATAGCACCAAGGCTATGCGCATTCACATGCAATTTTCGCACCTGCACATCTTGCACTCAAAATCAGTCTCAAGCATAGTTTTGCAAGAGGCTCAGGTATTTTACAAATTAGCAATATGTCGCCACTTCGCGGAGGCTTTCTTTAAATGCATTTGCTTCGTTAGTAAGCAGTTGCAGTAGTCACTACAGCTAAATACTTACTGCCTCGCAACTACATTCAAAGAAAACCTTCACGGATTCAGGAATAAGTTATATTGCAAGCAGTAGGTTTTTCGTCATTCGTTTGTCATTTCAGGAAACAATTTTATAGAAACCTGTCGAAAACCTGATGGCTGTCGGTGTATATAACGAATCCCAAATCATAAACAAGCTTTTCGCATTAGGCACATTTCACTTTTCGAGTGATATCACTGTACTACATCTGATTCATTAAGGGCTCACAAATAAATAACTTGGATAATTTCGCGCTCAGATTTATGTCAGGTTTGGGCGATCTGAATGGCGAAAAGCAGCGGGAATATTGCACTATTTCAATGTTTTTCGTCATTTGGATCGGACCTAGATGACGTGAAGATAAGATGCGAAAAATCCAAGTTATTTATTTGTGAGCCCTAACCCGGATTTCTCACAATACCTCTATTACGAAAAGCGTATATCACCTAAATTCAAAGTCTTAACTTGTCTCGCGAATTCAATGTGTCTCGACACACTGTCATTTGCTCGTCTGCGTTAAATCACTGAATATAGGCAATCAAAGCTTTCTCACCACAAAGTTTGTGAGAAAACCGGGCTAAGTAACCGAGCTAAGATGAATTGCATTAGTCATTATTCTGCCTGCCATTAAAACCTAATATGCCGAAAGCCATCAGGTTTTTGACAGGTTTCTGTAAAATCACTGCCTGAAATGAAAAACGAATGTCGAAAAACCTACTGCTTGCAGTATCTTTTCAAGATATTAGCGTAGAAATATATCCGGATTAGAAGAGAGCAACTCCCCGAATAATTCACCCAAATAGTGAGGCATGTTGCTGATCTTGGGGCAAGATTGTCTCACTTCTCGTCAGTACACCTTTTTTACTCGCTCAGGCAAATAAAATTCTTATTTTTTATAAATATCTAACTAACCTGAATAATTCATCAGTATTCTGCTGCGAGCCCCAATCTCTGCTCAAATAAGCCGATTAACTCAATTTTACATCTCAGTGAATGAAAATACACTTTCATTGTGAAATTTTCTCTAATCAGTTTATTATGAGCGAGTTAAGTACTCCCGCGACGAATCGCATGAATTAATCAGGCTAAAATAAAATTAAAAATCATAACTATACTAGTTCAAGGTATGTTACATCATGATTGTTTAATCATGGTTTATTATGTGCTGTTACCGTTCACTGCCTTTTGGAAATTTCTTCTGGAATTGAAACTAAAAATATAAAGGGGTTAGAAGATGGTAGAAAAACGAAACAGTCGTTTATGGAAAAACCGTACATCGGTAATGGTTGATGGTATTTTATACCGAAACTTGGTGAGTCCCATGGCAAAAAGAATACTTTTAATGTTCATTTTATTAGTGTGTGGATCCGCTTTCGCAGTCATACCTGAGACCGCGACACTTACAGTGAAATTCCCAGGTCAATCATCAGTGCACACCTCGGTCTTTGTCACCGATGAAGTTGATGGTACTGCCTCAGGAATAAAAATCACCCATGCAAATTGGAAGAGAAATCAGGCCGTTATAAGTGTGCCCACACAAGTTATAGATTTATCCATTGTTAGAGGTGGTGCTACCCATATCGTTGATAATGTGGATTGTACTTCTGGTGAGTGTGTGGTGGATAGTTTAACTTCAATCTTAACTGTAGATTTTCCAGGTCAATCCTCCGTTCACACCTCTGTGTTAGTGGCTGACGGGGTTTCTGGTACTGCTACGGGTGCAAAAGTAACTCACGCAAATTGGAAAAGGAATCAGGCGATTATTAACGTGTTCCCACAGGTTTTCGATCTTTCAATCGCAAAGGGCGGTATTATTCATATTGTTGATGACGTCGATTGTACCTCCGGTGAATGTAAGGTCGATGGATTAACGTCAATCCTCACAGTAAATTTTCCAGGTCAATCTTCAGTTCACACCTCTGTTCTCGTAGCTGACGGGGTCGCTGGTACTGCTTCGGGAGTAAAAGTTACCCATGCCAACTGGAAAAGGAATCAGGCAGTTATCAATGTGTTTCCTCAAGTTTTCGATCTTGCAATTAAAAAGGGCGGAATTACTCATATTGTAGATGACGTCGATTGTACCTCTGGTGAATGTAACGTGGATGGTTTAACATCAATCCTCACGGTAAATTTTCCTGGTCAATCTTCAATTCATACCTCTGTATTCGTGGCTGACGGAGTTGCTGGTACTGCTTCGGGCGCAAAAGTTACTCATGCCAACTGGAAAAAGAATCAGGCAGTTGTCAGTGTGTTCCCTCAAGTTTTCGATCTCTCAATTAGAAAGGGTGGAATTACTCATATTGTAGACGATGTCGATTGTACATCTGGCGAATGTAACGTGGATGGATTAACATCAATTCTCACAGTAAATTTCCCCGGCCAGTCTTCAGTTCACACTTCAGTGTTTGTGGCAGATGGAGTTAAAGGAATCGCATCTGGTGCAAAAGTGACACGTGCGAACTGGAAACGGGATAAAGCAATTATCAATGTTTTACCAGCTGTTTTTGATCTGACAATCAAAAAAGGTGGAACAACTCAAATCGTCGATGATGTTGACTGTACATCAGGGGAATGCACGGTTGGTGATTTAACCGCAAATTTGACGGTGAACTTTCCTGGTCAGTCGTCAGTCCATACCTCAGTTTTTGTCGCTGACGGTGTCAATGGAATCGCTTCGGGTTTAAAAGTGACACATGCCAATTGGAAAAAAGACCAGGCTATTTTCAGTGTGCCCACTCAAATTTTCGATCTGTCCATTGTTAAAGGTGGCGCAACCCATATCGTCGACGATGTCGATTGTACTTCCGGGGATTGTATTGTCGATGGCTTATCATCAACTTTGACGGTGAATTTTCCAGGTCAATCGTCGGTCCATACCTCTGTTTTCATTGCAGATGGAACGCAGGGTGTCGTATCAGGCGAGAAAGTGACGCATGCGAACTGGAAAAGGGATCAGGCTGTAATTACACTTTTCCCACAAATATTTGATTTAGTGGTCACAAAAGGAGGAGCCACTCACGTTGTTGACGATGTTGACTGCACCTCTGGCGTATGCACCGTAGATGGTTTGACGTCACTATTAACAGTAAGCTTTCCAGGCCAATCTTCGGTCCATACCTCAGTTTTTATTGCAGACGGAAAAGGAGGAGAGGTAACCGGTGCTAAGGTAACTCATGCCAATTGGAAAAAAGATAGAGCAGCCATTGAGGTGTTTCCGCAAGTTTTTGATCTCATAGTTACCAAAGGTGCTGCAACTCATATACTAGACAACGTCGATTGCAGCTCTGGAGAATGTAATGTTGAAGGCTTAACTTCAATATTGACAGTGAATTTTCCGGGTCAATCCTCAGTTCATACTTCGGTTATGGTTACTGATGGAGTTTCTGGAACTGCTACTGGAGGAAAAGTAACCCATGCGAATTGGAAAAAAGATCAGGCGATTCTCAGCGTATTCCCACAAGTTTTTGATTTGTCGATTACCAAGGGTGGGATAACTTTGGTCATTGACGATGTGGACTGCACATCAGGCGAGTGTACAGTTAACGGGTTAACCTCTATCTTAACAGTGAATTTTGAGGGGCTTTCCTCCGTTCATACCTCTGTGTTTGTCGCGGATGGTGTGGATGGAACCGCTTCTGGAGATAAAGTGACGCATGCAAATTGGAAGAATGACCAGGCTGTTATTAATGTGTTACCTCAAGTCTTTGACGTGTCTATAACAAAGGGAGCTGCGACCTATATTGTCGATGATGTTGACTGCACATCCGGTATATGCATTGTTGATGATATTACTGTCGAACTGAGTGTTGAATTTCCTGGATTGTCCAGTGTTCATACTGCTGTACAAATTCCAGATGGGGTGACCGGAACTGCCGAGGGTGAATTGGTCACGCATTCGAATTGGAAAAGCCAAAAAACAGATATCATTGTTTTAAGGCAATTGTACGATATTAGCGTATTTCACGGAGTTATGACCGTTTTTGATGATGTCGATTGTACATCGGGTAGTTGTGATGTCGTTGTTTTAGGAAACGCTCAGATAACAGTCGTGGATGGGGACAATAACAATCCAATTTCGGATCAGTATATTCAGGCTTACCTAAAATCATCCAATGGTGATCTGGTAAAAGTGCAAAAGGGTGTAACAAACGAAAATGGTAACGCGAATTTTTCCCTTGAGGGTTTAGGATCGGGAAATATTTATGTTCTATTTGTGCAAAACGCCTTTGGTAATAATAAAAAATATTATAGTCCTTTGTTAACTGCGGAAGGTCCATTTGAATTTCGTATAACACGAGATGGTGAGTATCCTCTAGACCTAACTCCTCCAGAAATTTCTATAACAACACCAGTTGATGGACATAGTGTGATTCTACAGGGGTTTACTGTGGTCGGGTTTGCCACCGATAATAATCAAATTGAAACGGTGGAATTAACCGTTGATGACCCCATTAAAGGTAAAACGACTCTAGTCGGCCAGTATGATCAAGGCACCGGTGGATGGTCAGCGATTGTTACGGCAGCAATGATCTCTGAAAATGGGAACATCATTCTAACAGCTATTGCAACGGATCGTGCCCTCAATCAAACAAGTCAACAAATTACCGTCACAGCAATTTTTGATACGCAAGGGCCGCAAATCACCATTATGTCTCACGCAAATAATGACACGGTTCCGGTAACTGGTTTTCTACTTTCAGGAAGCGTTACCGATGAAACTACTGTACAGGGTTTGTTTGCCACTCTAGTTGATCCAATCAAAGGCAATTCGATTGACAATCAGGCCGTTGATTTTGCCTCCAACAGCGGTGCCTGGACCCTTGTCATTTCAAATGGATCAATAAGTGAAAATAATCTCATTGAGATTACTGTAACAGCAGTAGACGAAGTGAACAATTCAAGTAACATATCCATTAATTTATTGGTGACTTCAGCGGACAACTCCGGTCGACATATAATCAATCGGACTACCTTCGGGGCTACACCACAATTGCTGGTGGATGTGACTGATTTGGGACCGTTAACTTTTCTTGATCAGCAACTTAATCCAGATAGCATCGATGATTCCGAGTTTGATAGCCTACTGGGCAGTTTCCTACCAACTACGAAAGAAGAACTAAAGATCTATTCGTCGATGCATATGGTCCATAGTAACCGTCAGCTTAAAGAAGTCATGACCTTATTTTGGGATAATCATTTTAACACAGATATAGACAAACCTGGAAATGATGTGACCTTTGAGCTCGCTGAAAATCAACAGTTTCGCATAAATGCTTTGGGCAATTTTCGTGATTTGCTTGAGATCAGCGCCAAAAGTCCGGCAATGCTTTATTACCTGGATAATGTAAAAAACTTCGAAAGTGACGCAAACGAGAACTACGCCCGTGAAGTCCTTGAGCTTCATACGATGGGGGTAGACGGAGGTTATACCTCAGCTGACGTTGAAGCGCTCGCTGAAATATTTACCGGGTGGACTGTTGATAATAGTATGTTCTTTTTTGATGCAGATGAACACAATTTTGATCAGCAAGTTTTCCTGAATAATGTAATTTCTTCTGGTGGAGTTGAGCAGGGAGAGCAATTTATGGACATTGTTGCGGTACATCGTTCAACAGCTGAATTTATCAGTACAAAGCTTGTTACACTTTTTGTTAATGACACCCCTCCAGATAGTTTGGTTATGCGAACAGCTGATATTTTTCAGTCGGCCTCAAACGATAGTGACCAGATTGCACAAGTTGTACGCGAAATTCTTACCTCGCCTGAATTCGCCGAAAGCTATCGGACAAAGATCAAGAGTCCCATTGAATTGGTCGTCGGTTTGGTTCGCAATTTATCAGGTAAGGGAACCGGCGACGATTTGCCAGTTGCACTTTTGCCTATGGGGATGAATCTCTTTGAAAATCCAGTACCGACTGGATACTCCGAAAAAGGTGCAGACTGGATTAATTCAAATGTGCTTTTAGAGCGTATTAAATGGGTCAACAAAATTGCCATTAATTCTCAGGTAGGAGATGATACGTATCTAATGCTGGTGGATTTTTTCAAGAATAATGGATTTGAAACCAATGATGGAATTGTTGGGTATTTAATGGAACTCGTATTTGGTGATGATTTTACACAACTGGATCAGGATATTGCTATGGAAATTCTTGCAGAAGGTGGTGAATTTCAGCTAAGTTCGCCAGATGCAGAGGACAAGCTTCGCCAATTAATTGGTACCGTATTCAGTTATCCCCAATATCAATATCAGTAAAAATAAGCTTTATGCAGAAAAACTTAGGTCATTATCCTAACCGGATGAATTAATCAGGCGAATCCACAAAAAGAGGAGAAGTTAAATGAAAAGACGAAAATTTTGCAAAACAATGTTAGGTGCCATTGGCGCGTGCTCGTATGCACTTCTTAACCCGATGCGTCCACTCTATGCCTTTTCGCCAGAAACTGCATGTAAAACCCTACTGGTTCTTTTTCAGCGGGGCGGATGTGATGGGTTGAATACTATTGTCCCTTTTGGAGATGATACATACTATAATCTTCGGCCAACCATCGGTATCAATGCGCCAAATGGCAATTCAGATTCTGCTATTAATCTGAATGGTTTTTTTGGTCTCCACCCGGCTCTTGCGTCCTTTGTACCAATTTTTGGCAGTGGCGATTTGGCGATCCTCCCAGCAACACATTATCCAAATGCCAGCCGCTCTCATTTTGATAGTCAACATTTCATTGAAAGTTCAGCTTCAATTGCTGATCGGGGCATGAAAGATGAACTCCATGGATGGTTAAACAGGCATATGGCAACACTGAATCGTAACGGGCAACTTCGCGCCATTAGCTTTGGCAGTTCGCTAGCTCAATCATTGAGAGGTGACGTTGATGTGTCAACGTTTAATAATTTAAATAATTTTAATCTAGGGCTTGACGAAAATATTGGTGATTCGCTCATATCCAGACTAATTCAAATCTATGATCAAACCCCACTGCCTGATACATCCAATAGGAAATTAACTCATAAAGCAGGTGAGGTTGCGCTGAATAATCTTGATGTCATTAATGGAATAAATGGTGAGCCCTACATACCCGCAAACGGGGCAATGTATCCGTCGAATGGATATGGAAATCAGCTCAAACAGGTCGCACAGTTAATCAAAGCAAATGTTGGTCTTGAAGTTTGCACCATTAGTCATGGTGGATATGATACTCATGGAAACCAGGGAGGCGCTGAAGGAAATCATGCAAATCGATTACGAGATTTTTCGAATGGTATTGCAGCAATTTATCAGGATTTAGGTTCTCGGATGTCTGATGTCATGATACTGACAATGTCAGAGTTTGGCCGTACTGCTCAGGAGAATGGTAGTGCGGGTACCGATCATGGAAATGCCTCCAGCTGGTTTCTTGTCGGTGGAAACAATAGTCTAAATGGTGGGATTTATGGTGATTGGCCGGGACTTGAATCCAGTCAACTATACAATGGCCGATATCTGAACATGTCAGTTGATTATAGAAATGTTATTGGAGAAATTCTATCAAAATTTATTGGCAATCCTGATCTCAGCGTCGTGTTCACAGGTGATAGTAATAATTCCATTGATCCCGATAGTCCGGCAGCTTACACCCCATTAGGTATTGTCGCGTAATATTCAGTAAAGATAAAATGTAACACGGGGTTCAAGGTTCAGGGGTTAAATACCAAAAAACCTTCAAGAAACAACACTGCAACATGGCTTTATGTTCTTAGTTTTCAATCCGCCGCGGCGGAAATCTTGAACTTCAACCCCGTGAACGGTTACGGTAAAATTTACCCATGGTTACCGGTTGATTCTTTAGCCTGATTAATTCATGCGATTCGTCGCGAGAGCACTTAACTCACCCATAATAAATTGATTAGAGAAAATTTCACAGTGAAAGTGGATTTTCATTCACTGAGATGTAAAATTGAGTTAATCGGCTTATTTGAGCAGAGGTTAGCCCGAGTTTTCTCGATTGAGTTGTAAGTCCTTGGTAATCAACGACGATATTTTTAAGTAACTACAAAGTCGTTGATTTTTCCGGCGTCAAATAGAATAAGTCTTTGAAAATCACTGGAATTTTCTCAAATTATCGAAAAAACGTAAATGAATCACTACAAAACCTCGACAATTACAGTAAAATGCGATTTTTCGAAATTCAACACAAAAAATATCACCTATAGTAACTACATTTCGAATGGCAAAATTTCAAAAAAGTCATAAATTGTTTATATAAATAAATTAGTGGCTTTTTGTCATCATGGAAAATTGCCGATTTTGGGCATTTATTGGCGAATTTGGCACTCAACCGAGGAAAGTCGGGTTAGGGCTCGCAGCAGAATACTGATGAATTATTCAGGTTAGCCCGGTTTTCACAGACTTTGTGGTGAGAAAGATTAAATTAGTGGAGTGTTCATATGGCAACGGTTGAAAAAATAGAAAAATATGCGAAAAAGCGTGCTAAAGAAATCAAGGAGTTACTACTGTCAAAATTAACTCTCGATCGTGCGGAAGCGAATATCGCAGGTCAAAAATTGGTATTTCAGGCAAATGTAGAAAGAGATGCTGCATGGAAGCTTTATGTAGAGATTAATACAAGAATAGCGATTCAACCTTTAAAGGCAGGTCATGGGTTATTAAGGGAAGCGTTATCATCTCTATATAACATTTTTGGCATTACCAGAGAAATACTAAAGGATGCTGGGCCTGAGGTTGCTTGTGGAAGGGAGTCATTGGGGTTTTACGCCATGGAAATTCTTAACAAAGAACTGCGGCCCTTGCTGGCAAAATGGCATCCGCTTCTTCTGGATTGGGAGAATCAACAAGACCAATCAACATCCAGCTTTAAGCATGAGAAAAACTGGGAACATGCTAAAACCCTACGAGCAGAATTGGAAATTCTAAGTGTAAAATTATTAAAATATAGTAACGCTCTAAAAGTATTGTCCATGTCCGATATCTAGAAAAGGGGTAATTGTTAATGATCAATGACTAATTTTTAATCCCACCAGTGGGTTTAATTCCCCGACGCTTGCGTCGTCGCAATCGGTTTCTTTCGGTGTTATACCCCGTCCGCTTGCGGCGGGGCCGTTGATTTGATAATTATAATAGTAGTAATTCCTTATTTCATTCAATATTATTTATTCTCAATTCACAATTAATCGTTCTCAATTCGCAATTATCCCCTGATTTTTCTCGCTCTGGCCCGCAGATTTTCCAGGCCTTTCATGTAGGCTTTGTATTGAACCGTAGGTTCCTTTGTTTTCCAAATGAAGTCAAAACCCGGGCATTTCTTAATATCTGAACCCCAAATATATGGGCTCACATGGATTCTTCCCCCCGGACTGGTCCAATCCCAGTATGAAGCGAAATATAGTGGTTCGTCAAATTCGTAAAATTGAAATCCGTCATGACATTTTTTATAAAGTATTTGTTTAAGCTCTTGAATTGTGATATTTTTAGATTTGACAAGAACATCCGCAGTCCTATCCTGATACGCTAATAATTCCAATTTTTTATCTGCAAGAAAATAAACTTCAATATGTTCCCAAATGTGACCAGAATCTTCATTCAGCAGTTCATTAAATATGTTAGGGAGACCGTCATTGGTTACACCAACGAAGGCGATGCGTTTATGTTCTCTTATAAGTTCAGCGGGAGGTTTTTTAATCTGTTTTATACCAAATTCATCAAATGAAAGCGATGGTGGTTCTATTTGGAGATGCCATTTATCCTGAGGGGAACCTTTAATTCCAAACTCGACCCATTTTGATCCTTGTGCGATTTTGCCTACAACACTTTGTACTGTTAACAAATCGTCATGTTTTACCAGAATTTCGCAGGGTTCGGACACGTCCGTGAATTGCAATTCTTCAGTATTTAATGTTTCATGAGGAAAATTTGAAACAAAATTTCTCGTGCTGGCAAGTAATTGACCTGGACGGGCAGCATCCATTATTCTTGCTGCCACATTAATGGCACTTCCGCAAACATTGGATTGATCATACGGATCTGAAATCAAGTACATTTCACCGTGATTAATCCCGCAACGTATACCGATGCCTGGTATTCTTGTTGATCCCCATGCCAATATGTAACCTGCAATCCATAATGCTGTATTCTCAATTGTCTGGTGATCTCTTGCTGGTCCCCAAATCACAACTGCGGCACCATCTCCTGTGGGCAGTATGTTATAGGTGTTAACGTGATTTTTTTCCGGCGGACTACCCCATAAACGAGTTAACGCATCCTTAACGCTATTCATAAACTCTTGTGCAATTTCTGCTTGAGCAGGATTCGAATTAGTTGAGAACCCTACTAAATCAAAAAATACAACCGTACCCGTTTTTCGCTGTTTAATGTTATTCATGAAAATACCCTGTCTCTAACAATCATTCATTGACTAATCGTTCAAAATTCGCCATTGGCAATTTATTATATAATTTGAAACATAACTACTACACGATAAACATATAGTGACATGAGCAATGGTTTGTATATCAGTATTAGACTTATATACTGAATGTTGTTAAGTCTCCAAGAATGTCAAGCTGTATTTAACCGCCATCTATCAATATTCAAATAAGTTTTACTAAAAGAGTGTGTATTCAAAGTGTGAGTGGTAAATAGTAAATCGGCCATTCCTGGCTGAATCAGATGTGCGCAGTCAGGAATGACTACATTACTTTGCGCTAACCCCGAGAATTCCCGGAGCCACTCACATTTTGAATACACACTCTACTAAAAAGACTCATTGTAATTTTCAGATGTTTTTATGGATAGAAAACTAAAAGAAAAATTTACGATTGAAAAGACAGCTTTCAGTGTGATTAAATTGCATGATGATCATTCGAGTGTGGATTATTGGTCTAAGCAAACTTATGAAAAGAGATTAGCTGCACTGGAATTCCTGCGACAGTCATGGCACGATTATGATTCCAATACCGAAAGACTTCCAAGATTTTAGACAGTTGCTAAAAGAGTTTAATGTTGAATACCTTCAACAATTTTACAGAAATCTGTCGAAAATCTGATGGCTGTCGGTATATTCAAGAAAAATTGATGTCAGCATAGAAGGACTTGAAATGTCATTTATCAATATCGACGATTTAATCATAAATAAAAGATCTACAAATAGGTTAAAAGATAAAGCTGACGTTGAAGAACTCAGAAAAATCATCAAGAAAAAAGCTAATTAACACTGATTATTAAATCGATTCTTTTCCTCGTATTTCCGCATTAAACCCTCTCACCTCCTATTCCGTTACCAATCGCTTAGTTAGTGTCCGCCCGGAAATATCAAAAGTAAAGCGGACATTCCTGTCTGCTCATGCGGTTTTTTACTCAGGCACGAATATCTAAGTTACTTTTTTATGTCCGATTTAGCCAAATAGTGGATTTCCGGACAACCACTGGTTGTGAGTTACAGCTGGAACTTAATACATAATAAGAACCTGAAAAAATATTAATCAGGATAAAGTCTACGAATACCAAAAGTAGAATCGGAAAAGTTAATAGGGTCGGTTTTATACCTGATATTCATCGAAAATTAACTTGATAGTATAGGAATTTGTATTGTAAGTCATTCTAATTTCATATTTTAAATAAATTTTACAGAATCTCTTGATAAGGAGTGTGTGTTGGTTTGTAGTTCCGTCTTCAGGCGGAAGTTTTACCGACGCTTCAGCGAGAGCGTGCTACTATTGACTCGCTAAAGCTCATCTGAGGCTTCCGTCTAAAGACGGGACTACGAACCTTACCCCGTCCGAGTTTTTCGTTGATTTGATTGTATAAGCACTTGTATTTTAAGTAACAATTGATGTGAGACGAAAGCCCCGGCATAGCCGGTTAAATTTATAGTATAGGATATTGTATTCTAAGTTGTTGAAAATTTCTATTTTATATAAAATTACGAAATATCTTGAATAAGGAGCGTGTCTCGTTCGTAGTACCGCCTTCAGGCGGAAGTTTTGGGAGAGCTTCAGCGATCCTGTATTGAGACTTTCTCGCTGAAGCGTCGTAAAGACTTCCGCCTGAAGGCGGTACTACAAACGAGCTGCGATTAAATTTATAACATGGGAGATTTGGATACAGCACTGCTTGTAAGCAGGACTGATTTTGCCTATTGTTGGAATAGAAAACCCCGGCGCAGCCGGTTAAGTTCTCGGTCAGCTGACGGATGGTAAAATCTTTCCGTCCTTGTTTCGTATTATTTTGAAATTATTATTTTATTCTCTAATATTTTTCGTTCCCGATTTCAATTTCTGATTCCATAAATTACCTTTTACCTTCACACATCGTTTTTTTTGCATGGCAATATTCTTGAAACAAAAATCAATCTCCCAAATATATGAGGCAGTGAATCCGCACCATCATGGCGGTAGCCTGCTTTGTCGCGGTGAAGTTTCGCTTTTTACAGAACGAAGACGGATCAAGTTTTCTATCCAATAGCAAAATGTAGGAGGGGAACTCTGACCCACGACATATTTAATCATCCCTACCCATTTTTATACTCATACTCATAATTCTTAATCATAATCTTACTCATAATCTTACTCATAATCTTACTCTTAATCTTAATCTTACTCTTAATCAAAACAGAAATCAACATTCGAACCAAATCACGTGCAGTGTATCCGCACCATCATGGCGGTAGCCCGTTAAAATATAGAATCGTAGATTGTCGATTTATGATTTTGGATTGTTAAAAGCAGCATAAAACTCCAGTTTTGTATCCGTTGGAGTTCACAACTTCAGTTGTGCAAATATGTCCTATGCTCACCACGTTTCAAACCCGACACTTAAGGGTCGCTGTCCCCAGCGACTATTAATCGTTGAATACAATTTAATGCTAAAGTAGTATCTATCCAGAAATGGTTTATTTGCTTAGCTTGGAAGTAGAAAAAGTAACTCGGACATTCCTGTCTGAGCAATAAACCAGGTTAGCAGTCAGGAATGACCGCTTTACTTTATGCCATAACCATATGTCAGGAGTCGCTAAATCAAAATACTATAATCATTTGGAGGGGCATCGGCCTCGATGTCCGTTAGTCAATAACAATATTCATTCCGTCGCAGGGGACTGAGACCCAATGTGATCTGTGTAATCAGATTTTTTTTACAATGTGGGAGGCAGTTCCAGCTGGCGAATAATCTAGCCTAATTAGTTAGAGACGGCCGTTGGAGTTCACAACTTCAGTTGTGTTCTTTTAGTGATTTGAGTAATAAAACGGAAATTTGAAACCAACTATCTCCTAAATCTAAATTTTCCTTACAGCGTATCCACCTGACATTTATTTATCAATTGTAAAGCTAGTGTCTTTCTGATAATTCCAAGTCAAATTTCCGGAGATATCGCAAAGTGGCACTAAATATTTTGTGTTTTTATGCATTATACCCAAAGCTGATTGCGATATCCCCGGAATTAAGAGTATTATCCCAAAGTAAGATTTTCGGTAAGACGAAAACTCACTTTGTGATAATTCCAAACCGAGTTGATTTACAGACCTAAAAATGCAAAGTAACTTATTAGTTTTGAAAAAGATATATACTTTTATATCATTGGGGCTTAATCTGGAGATATCCCAAAGCTCTTTTGGGTGTAAAGGAAATATACCAAAGACGATTGGTATAATAATATCATTAAGTTTGAAATTCTGCAAAAATCGATTCATAATCCCATCCGACGTTTAACAGAAATCCACTAAAAATCAAAACGTCTAAACCAACACTAAATTCTCAGCGACTAAGTCCAACTCGATTATTGACAGCGGCTAAGCGCTGTAAAAAATCTTAATTCGTTATGTAAAGAAGGATTTTCGGCTACCGATGGAATTAAAGGACATTATTACTCTCATAATAGCGGCTATTGGGGCGGTATTGGGGGTACTGAATACATTTTGTCCGTGGTTGACGAATCGGATCACATTGAAAATTGATGTTTCTGATGTCCCCATTGATGAGAGTGAACCAAACTTGACGCGGTTAGAGATCGTGATTAGAAATCGCAGTAATGCTCCTGCACAAATCTCGGATATCGGTATGATTCATCGTGATAAATCACGACATTCGCTACTAAATCATTCCGGAATTGGTTCCGAGTTCCCCCCAAAATTAGTTTCATGGGATGTAATTCACTTCCCATTGTCCCCTGAGAATGAACTAAAGCTTGATCTTGGATCTGGGCCGGTTAAAAAGGTCTATGTACAGACCCTATGCGGAAAAACTTTTACGAAGAGTTCTAAATACTTGAGCAAGTATAAAGGACTAACATAACGTATCTAGATTTGATCTCACTTCTTTTCGTGAGATCAAATCCTTGTTGAACAAGTCCGGGCCTTTCATATAGGGTATTGAATCGGGAAAATGACTGATTTTGATTGTCCGAGTTAGTCAGACAAAAGTGTTGGGG
>JAJFLO010000159.1 GCA_021772675.1 Verrucomicrobiota bacterium
GGAATTATCTGGCACATGTCATCTCTGAAAGACGACGCGGCCACGATGCCCCCCCAATTCCCGCTGCTGCCGTAGCATAGCTGCTCCAGCAGAGCACAGCGCTAATAAAAAGGAAAACCGGGGGGGCTGAACGGTTACACATCAGTTGTTAACACTGCGGTACCATTTTGTGAAAATGTAAAACTGGCAAGTTCATTCTGCTCTGCATTATCGAATTCTATGTGCCACCGAGTAATTTTAGAGTTTAGTCCATCTAAATATTGAATTTCTTCCTGGGTAATAGGGCAACCTCTTTTTCCCCACGCGACTAAACTTTTAATTGCAGCGCCTGTTAAGGAAAATTCACATAGTTTTTCTTCAATGTATGCCTTAACTTGTTCTTCTATATTATGACTGGTTTTCACATTGGAATCTACTCTGGTGATATTGAATGCGGTCAGTTCAGGATAATTTTTAGCTTTTGTTGACTCTTGGCTCATGCTGTTCATGACGCGAAACAGATGATAATTCTCCATATTGGAATTGACGATAAACGAATTACCTGTAGAAAACTTGTCTGGAAAAGGATTGGAGATATAACTTTTGGCCCAGCAGATTTTCTCCGGCAATTCTGTTTTGTACCTGTCTTTTGGATCTTGTCCAGATTCATCCACCATAATTCGGTAAGGAGTCAGACACACCTGTAGGTTGTTATAGGTATAGTTTACTTTTTCTTTTGTAGCACTACTATCAAAATAGCTGAAACTTGCGGAAATACGTTCTTTCAAAGCATAGTTCTGCATAAATACCTTCCGAATTTTTGTCGGCGTGCTCTCGCTGAAGAATATATTTTCAGCTAACTAGGTATGCTTTGCATAACTGCACACCGGAGTGAGACCCAGATCGGGAAAATTTTGGATTTTCACCATCTTCTTTTAAATTGTTTTGATAAACCAGTTCAACGTTGGGGAAACGTTCCCCTAATTCGTTGATATCTGGACCAACGAATACACTGCCCTTAATGGAACGGATTTTGCCTGGCTTGCTCCCAGTTAATATACCGCCTCCGGCGCCATAGCTGTATAAATTTACTTCTTGTATGTCACATTCTACTTTGAGATAACGCAGCAGTAACCTTAGATAGAGTCGTACTAGTGCTGGTTGTTTACCCATTTCCGCAGTGTGAATGACGAAGGCGGTATCTTCAATTTTTCCATCGTTTACGACAAATTCCACTATACTTATAATTTCTGAGGTTACTTTCCTTGGATTGTGTGTTTCTACTCGGCGATTTATTCTTTCCGCATGAAAATCGTAATACTTTCCCGATCCCTTCTTGTAGCCAAACAGTTCTTCCAGTGACATTATTTTTATTTTGACCTGGTCGCAAATATTCTGAAAGGTGGCCATTGGACGTTCCAGCAAGAATTCATCGTTTTCTCGTACTAAACCTCGTTCGAATAGAAGGATTCTTTGATATGTATTATTCTCAAGCATAAATTTGAGCAGAGAGGCAACCTCCTCATCCATGTATCCGATATATATATTTGCGGGCATAAACCGTCTCCTATTGTTAACAAATGATTTTATTACACTTGCTCTTCAATGATATCAATGGTGTTTTCTTCAGTGGGTTTGTTTTTTTCAAGCACCGTAAGAAAACTATCTAAGGTATTGATATCTTCGCTGAACTTTGTCGTCTTATGGGTATCTCCAGAGTTATTGACAGGTTCTGTTTCATCTTGTGCTGATGAAGCATCAGTATTTTTTATTTCACCGGTTTTTGAAATGTTATCAATAGAAACAATTGGTTTCGGCAGTTTCACTGTAAACTCTCTTCGATTTAAATATTTACGGACAATCCCTTTCCTATGTCAGATAAAAGACGTTTTCGAAATCTGTTTTGTGAAATTTTATCACTTAAGTATACAAAAAAATGTTTCTGTCTGAGTTTTTTGAAATTGATGTTGTTTGGAATTCTGCTTTGAGTTTTTACCAGAAAATGCTGCCAGAGGGGGAACCTCAATCGCCAGGAATTCAAAATATGGAAAAACAAGTGAGTTTCATCAATGCGTGGGTGACTTTGCCACTTGTGAGCACAATCAAAATACAATGATTTAAGTACAGAACACACTCGTAGCAAGGGACGGGTGATCTGATTAGAGGGCTGTTTCACATCAAACTAAACGCGTTCATGTTGTGCCGTCGATCGATTTTGAAAGGGGCCCGGAATTGTGCGCGTTTTGAGGCGCTGAATTACAGGGTATTTATAATGAATTAAACGTCAAGAAAATTTCTTAAAACAGTCTGCAGAATCCCACCGTTTCGATAGTAATCAACTTCTACTGGTGTATCTATTCTACATATCACATATAAATTTTTGATGGTGTCCGTTCTATTATCGATTTGAACCAGGACTCTTTGACGAGGTTTTAGATCGTCGTCAATTTTTATGGTAATTGTTTCTTCACCTGTTAAACCCAATGTTGAAGCACTTTCTCCATTTTGAAACTGTAATGGCAAGACTCCCATGCCGACGAGATTACTGCGATGAATCCGTTCAAAGCTTTCTGCTAATACGGCCTTAACCCCTAAGAGCAGAGTTCCTTTTGCTGCCCAATCCCGGCTTGAACCAGTGCCATATTCTTTGCCTGCTAAAACAATAAGCGGTGTTCCATCAACTTTGTATTTTTCGCTCGCTTCAAATATGGACATAACTTTATTTGTAGGTAAGTAACGTGTCCAACCGCCTTCTGTTCCTGGGGCCAGTTGATTTCGCAACCGAATATTTCCAAATGTCCCTCGTGTCATAATTCGATCATTCCCTCTTCGGGAGCCAAATGAATTAAAGTTTTTCGGCTCAATGTTTCGTTCATGTAAATAGTTTGCTGCCGGCATGTCTATGGGAATGGCCCCTGCTGGAGAAATATGATCAGTCGTTACTGAATCACCGACTTTTACAAGAACACTCGCGTATTTGATCGGTTGTATAGGATTTATGTTAGGCGCCAAATCTATAAAAAATGGAGGTTCCTGAATATACGTTGAATTTTTATCCCAATTGTATAATGCTTCATTTGTTGCTGGAATTGCATTCCATTTTTCATTGCTTGTTTCGATGCCATCGTACTCCTTATGAAATGATGCGGGGTTTAGCGCTTTATCATATATTTCCATAACTTCGTTCTGTGAAGGCCAAATGTCTTTAAGATAAACCTCGGTTCCATCTTCACGGGTTGCAATGGCATCGTGTGCTATATTAATGTCGACTGTTCCTGCGAGTGCATAGGCAATAACTAAGGGGGGAGAGGCGAGATAATTTGCTTTGATGTATGGGTGAATTCGACCTTCAAAATTTCGATTTCCGCTTAACACTCCAGAGACAATTAAATCTGAGGACGTAATGGCTTCAACAATATCTTCTGGAAGTGGACCACTGTTTCCTATGCAGGTTGTACATCCATATCCGACCGTATGAAAACCAAGTTGTTCAAGGAATGGCGTAAGATTAGCATCATTCAAATAATTAGTCACCACTTTCGAACCCGGAGCCATACTTGTTTTGACATAAGTGGGGACTTTAAGTCCAAGTTCAGCCGCTTTTTTTGCTAAAATTCCCGCTGCAATCATTACTGAAGGATTACTTGTGTTAGTACATGAAGTAATCGCAGCTAATACCACTGAACCGTGTTTGAGCTCTTCATAATGACCATTTTTGCCAATGGTACTAATTTTATCAAGTGCTGATTCCTTGAGTCCGAACCCTTGAGGACCTGCTTCGGTCGTGAGTGCTTTTTTGAAACTTGATTTTACATGCTCTAATTTAATTCGGTCCTGCGGTCGTTTGGGGCCAGCGATACACGGTACAATGTTGTCTATATTAATGTCTAGTTGATCAGAAAAAACTGGTTCTGGTGAATCATTGGTTCGGAATAATCCCTGTTCTTTGGTGTAACGTTCAACGGTATCAATTAATTCAGGGGGTCTTCCGGTTCTTCGGAGATAATTTAGAGTTTCATTGTCGATAGGAAAGAAGCCCATGGTGGCACCATATTCTGGTGCCATATTAGCAACGGTTGCCCGATCAGGCAAGGTCATCTGGCTTAGGCCAGGTCCAAAAAATTCAACAAATTTACCAACGACGCCTTTCTGCCTTAATAATTGGGTAATAGTTAACGTCATATCAGTCGCTGTAACACCCTCTTTCAAACGACCTGATAAACGGACACCCACTACGTTTGGAATTAACATATAGATGGGTTGGTCTAACATCACGGCTTCTGCTTCAATACCACCAACACCCCAGCCAACGACACCTAAACCGTTTATCATCGTTGTATGACTGTCTGTGCCAACCAGGCTGTCGGGATATAAAATAGTCTCCCCATTTTTGGTTGAACTCCACACACATTTAGCGATGTACTCTAAATTGACCTGGTGAACAATTCCACTGGCTGGAGGAACGACCTGAAAATTATCGAATGCCTGCTGTCCCCATCGTAAAAATTCGTAACGTTCTTTATTCCGATCAAATTCAATTTCCGAATTTCGTTCTAATGCCATTGCCTGTCCGAATACATCAACCTGAACGGAATGATCAATGACTAAATTCACCGGAACGACCGGATTTATTTTTTGTGGATCACCTCCCATACGAGCCATCGCTGACCGCATTGCAGCCAAGTCAACTACCGAAGGTACACCCGTAAAATCCTGTAAAATGACACGGGCAGGTTTGAACGGTATTTCCTCTTCCGATGATCCCTTTGCATCCCACGATGCGATCTTATGAACATCTGCTTCATCCACAACATAGTTATCAACATTACGTAAAATGGCCTCTAAGAGTACTTTTATTGAAAATGGGAGTTGTTGAACATTCCCGATGTTCTCATCGCTGAGTTTTTGCAAACTGTAAATATATGAATTTCCATTTGCTGTGTTTAACGGGATTCTTGCTCCGAAAGGATTTTGGTTATTGCTGTTCATTTTTTTGATTCCTTATATTAACGCCTTAAAAATTTCCTGAGTTGCCGAAGATTTATTCAATGTATAAAAATGGAGACCTGGCGCTCCGTTTTTTAATAAGTCTTTTCCTTGATTTATTGCGTGTTCAATACCAATTTTTCTTATTGATTCAGGTTCGTTTTTTACCTGCTCTAATCGTAATTTCAGGCCGTCGGGTATTGTACAGCCACAGAGTTCTGAGAATTTATTTATTTGCTCGATATTGGTAACTGGCATTACTCCTGGAATTAATCTTAGTTTTACGCCTTTGGCTTCAGCAAATTCCCGGAATTTATAGTAATACGAATTATCAAGGAATAATTGGGTAACTATAAAGTCAGCCCCATTGTCCTGCTTTAATTTTAAAAAATTTAAATCATTATTCAGACTGTCAGATTCAATATGTCCTTCAGGGTATCCAGCAGCTCCAATACAGAAATTACCAGTAGTGTTAATCATTTTGATAAGGTCACTACCATATTTGAATCCACCGGGAGTATAAACGAATTCACTGCTGCCTTTTGGCGGATCACCCCTGAGTGCCATTATGTTCTCTATATTCATTGATCTGAGTTTTTTAAGAATTATTTGAATTTGGTCTGACGTCGACCCGACACACGTTAAATGCGACATTGCTGAAAGATGAAGCTTATTTTGAATTATATCGATGATGTTCAATGTCGTATCACGAGTCGTTCCCATCGCACCATATGTTACGGACACAAAATCGGGATTATTTTCCTTGAGGGCAGTGACGGTATCAATCAGGTTATTCACCCCTTTGTCAGTTCTAGGTGGAAAAAATTCAAACGAGAATGTCTTATCTTTATTCTTGAATATTTCGGATATTTTCATCAATGACAATCCATGTTTAGCTTGATGTAAATTTAACTTTTAAAATTACGCTGACAGGAAAATTCTGAGCGGGCGAAATTTGAGTTGCGGGACGTAGCATATCCATCTAGGTTGTAGCTGAGATGCTTCGCTAAGGTAAGCTTCTTTTGCAACATTCTAAAAGCGTATGCGCTTCCTTTAGCCACATATTAAATGGAAAAATGATGTAACTTTTTTAAGTTTCAAAGATGTGACAAATACTGCTAAAATATTCGAGCTATTCCCAAATTTCATCGCAAACTATAGCCCATTTGCCCGCATTTACTAATACAATTAATTGTATGGGCCTAGCAAAAGAGTAAAGTAATTGGTACAAAAAACTTGTCACCGTTCTAACGATAACATTTCTCTGGGCGCGGCATGAGGAGCATACGATCATTTATGGACATTCAATAAAAAGAGGTGAAAATGACCTCCAAAATACTGTGAAGCAGATCTTGAGATTTTTACGCTAAACACCGATACCAGTGATCTAACCTAAATAATTCATAAACTTTTTATTACGAGCCATAATGTCATGCTATCTCAATGGGTTACAAAATTATCCGGGTTCGAAATAGTTTCCACCACGGCGGATTTTCAACACTATTTCTGCACGCGAATGAAATTCATAACTCACTGATCTCACGCAATCTAATGACTCTCACTACGAAAGTTTATGAATTATTCAGGTTAGAGAGCTTCTAAAACATTTAAGTTGAAACTATGTCAGATTTTCCACCAGATTTATATATATCAAGCCTTAAAAATGAAAAAGTAATACATGTCGTTCGCCTAAGAGACAGAAGATACCGTGATCAATCCCAAGAAACAATCGTCGAAGGGTACCGCGAATTGAGTCATGCAATAAAAAGTAATTATATCCCCAAATCGATTTTTTACTGCCCGTCAATGTTTTTGGGCGAAAATGAACCCATGTTGTTAGCGAAAGCTAAGAGTAACAGCACGTGGGTTATAGAAACATCTCCAGCAGTCTTTAAGAAGATGTCGTATCGGGATCGACCCGATGGTTTAATAGGAGTCGCACGTGCGATTAAAAATAAAATAATCGATTTCGAGTTAAACTCTGTATGTCCCATTTTTCTGGTAATGGAGTCGATTGAGAAACCGGGAAACCTGGGTGCTATGATTCGATCGGCAGATGGTGTGGGTGTTGATGGGGTCATTGTATGTGATAAAACAACCGATATCAATAATCCAAATGTAATTAGAGCTAGTACAGGAGTCATCTACTCGATTCCGGTTATTGAAGCTGCAAATGAGGAGGTCATTAGCTTTTTAAAGCAGCAAGAAATTAGTATTGTCGCGGCGGTTCCCGCAGCCCAAAAAATGTATTGGGAGGCTGATTATACAAAACCAGTAGCGATTGTTGTTGGGAGTGAACAGTACGGACTCAGCTCTCATTTTTTAGGCGAAGTGGATGATTCGGTTTCTATTCCCATGCTCGGTAATGCGGATTCATTAAATGTTGCAAATGCTGCGGCTATAATGCTGTATGAGGTTGTTCGACAGCGGCAAAATCAATGATTTAATTGAGTATTGATAACGATTAATTGCGAATGCGGAAACATAAACACTTTATTTTAATAATCATTAGTCATTTACAATTCGTTGATATCAATTCTCCATTATGAATTCTCTAGTTGCTATAGCAATCTTAACCATTCAAAAGTGTTTAAGGTCATATCTTTTCCAAATTGTACTATTTATTCTCTTTATTGGTAATGTTATCCTGATCCAGTCGATTGATGGGGATGGGACTGCTCTGGGGCATTTTCAAATATTGGTTTCGTATACGTTTTCGTTTACAGGATATCTACTTGCATTTACTGCAATTTGGTTCGGCTGTTTTGTGGTTGGCGACGATATTGATCAAAAACAAGTCCACATGATCCTCAGTAAACCCATTTCAAAAATTCAATTTTTACTGGGTAAATTTAGCGGAATTTGTTTGCTTCAGTTTGTTTTGTTAGTTATTTTTTCAATCGTATTTGGCATTACTATTTTTGCAAAATTGGATAACAAAAAATATCCGGATTATGAAATTCAACGGCTGAAAAAAAATGTATTAACAGCAAGTAAACGCTTTCCATCAACAGTTGATAAAGTTTCAACCTCAACTAACGGCGAACCGGGAAGCATGAGTAAGCGTTTGGTTGAAATTCCAATCCATACCATGAAAACGTGGCATTTCAAAGATTTGTCTTTCCCTGAGAAGGGGGATACGATTCTACTTCGATATCGAATGTTCTTAAATAGTCCAAATTCTGACGATCAGCGACCCTCGCAAGGTATATGGTGGGTTAACAATCCATCGGATAATAAATTTTACCCGATACCTCTGGTGGTGCATACGGGAAAAGTCCAAGAAATATCATTGCCTTCTGAAGCAATAAGCAATACTGGGGAATTAAGCATTCAATATGAAAATCGTGACCAACATGCACAATCCATGTTGATCCCTCAGATTAATGGGCCTTTTCTATTTATTTCAAAAAGCTCGTTTTTGGATAATTATGTTCGCATGGTAATCATGATTTATTTTAAATTAATCTTTAGCGCAATAATTGGAGTAGCAGCTGGCTCTCTGTTCTCGTTGCCTATGGCCATTTTCTTTGCAACATCCTATATGATTATTGGTGTTATCATCGTGTTCATCCGCTCAACATTTCCTGAGACAGAGGCTACTCTTAATTTTATTAGTCAGGCTGCCTATTATATCCGGACTTTTGCAGGATATATAACAATTGATTTAAGGCAATTTTATGTAATTGAGCAACTGATGAGAGGGGAATTTATTGAATTTAGTCGGATAATAACGGTGTTCGCAAAAACCATTTTATTTCATGGCATAACAATTTTTTTGCTAGGCTCCTATTTTTTTCAAAAACGTGAATTGGGGAAATAAATGGTAATACAATAATGAAAATCAGTAAACTACGTAACAGCCTATTATGTGTTTGTATGATGATTCTATTGGGTTTGATTTCTATAGTTCATACAAAAATGAATATGATACGAGACCTGAATGATTTAACTGCAGTGAAACCCTTGGAAAATGCACCCCCAATGGTTGCTGTTACAACGGTTGTACTCGGTGGATTCAGAGGGTTGCTTGCAGATATACTTTTTTTAAGATTACAGAATAAGAAAAATAATGAAAACTTTTTTGAAATGGTGCAACTTTCGGATTGGATCGTAAATCTTCAACCTCATTTTACAGGAGCTGCTTCGTTTTTGGCCTGGAATATGGCCTATAATGTTTCTGTGGTGTTTAATGCGCCAGAAGATCGGTGGCGGTGGGTAAATCATGGCATAAAGTTAATCCGGGACAACGCGTTGAATTATAACGCAGCAGATCCCTTATTGTACTGGGAATTAGGATGGTTATATCAGAATAAAATTGGTCAGGTACTTGATGATGCAAACCGATACTATAAAGTCGCTTTAGCTAAAGAAATGCATCGCGTCATTGGGGAAGGAGATAAAAAAAATTGGGAAAAATTTTCATTAAGTCCAAGATCTCAGGATCAATTTTTGCTGGCGTTAAGTGATGATCGGCAGGCTTTTCAAGCATTGCTATCTGACGAAAATCTGACGTTTGACCAACTTAAATTTCATTTTCGGAGAAACGGAACATTTACTGATTCTATCATTTTCAAGCTAAAAGAGTTAAACCTTTTTGAAATTTCAGATAGTTATTTTCGTGCGAGTTGGCTGAGGGAAGAATACAGGCTGGATCCAAAATTAGTTTCAGCGATTATAAATAAATATGGTTATTTAGATTTTAGATTGCCGGAATCACATTCATTGTATTGGGCTTATCAAGGGCTTAAGCACGCAGATAACCAGATGCATATCAAATGTGAGCGAATGATTTTTCAAAGTCTTAAAACCGCATTTACATCTGGTAAATTACTATATTTTAATGGCAAAAATACATTCAATACGATGCCGAATATCGCACTTTGTGATTCAGTTCGGGCCGCTTATTTAGACGTAATGAATCAGCATGGAACAAGCAATCATATTATTGCCGGCTATGAAAACTTTATAGTTGATGCGGTGATCATTCTTTATACATTCGGGTTAAGAGATAAGGCCGATCAGTATCTGACAAATCTGTGTGAGATGCCTGAAATTACAAATAAGAAACGATACAGGAAAGAGTTGAGTGCTTTTGTTATTGACGAGCTTTCGGCAGATATCAATGATATGTCATTAGAAAACGCTCAATCGACAATTCAAGCTTTAATTTTAAAGGCATATCAATCTATATGTATCCACGAAATTGAGCGTGCAAACGGTTTCGATTCTTTAGCCAGGACGATTTACAAAAAATATATGAAAAAAATGGCAAATGAAGTAGATAAGAATCGTAGAGGTCTTCCTGAATTTAAAATCTTGAAAAATAGAATGTTACGTTATTTTAGATCAACAATATCTGAGGACATTCAATTGATCCTTGATAATGAAATAAAGAAATTTGATCGCTGAGTTAACATTTTTACGATATACACTCATCAAAAAATCACTTTCTGTTGAGGTTTAGTTTAACGTTTCCACGGCAAGAAATTGATTCAGGAAATAAATTATGATCTTCAAACGTGGAATGAAAGTTGCTTCTGCTCTGACACAACAGGTAATTTCTTTTGAATTCAGGTTTCAATTGTTGCTAATACCTAAGTTGAATGATTTATGATGAACGAGAAAAGCGGGATAAGTGCTTTAGAAAAGTTATAAGCCGGAGTAGAAAACAAGATTGACTTGATTTGGAATAAGAAATTACGCAACCTGGGTTATAGTAGTTGTAGGAACCAGTATATATATACGAAATTTTATATGATATAGAACTTCTCAATAAGACTTTAATCACAAACAGAAAGGAAACATTATGGGTAATTCAATAATTCGAGTGGCCGTCACTGGTGGTGCGGGACAAATATGTTACAGCTTATTATTCAGAATCGCATCTGGCGCTATGTTTGGTCCTGATCAACCCGTTGCAATTAATATATTGGAACTTCCAGTTGCCATGACTGCACTTGAAGGAGTGGCAATGGAGCTTGATGATTGCGCATTTCCATTACTCAAAGATATTGTACTGACTGATGATGTAAATACCGTAATGAAAGATATAAACTGGGCATTATTGGTTGGCTCAAAACCACGCGGACCTGGAATGGAGCGTGCGGATTTGATTAAGGAAAATGGTCCTATTTTTACCAGCACTGGCCGAGCAATTAATAATCATGCTGCGTCGGATGTTCACATCTTAACGGTTGGAAATCCGTGTAATACAAATTGTCTAATTGCTATGCACAATGCGGCAGATGTACCGAGAAATCGATTTCATGCGATGACACGGCTTGATCAGAATAGGGCCGTAAATCAGCTTGCGAAGAAATCGGGTGTGGTGGTAAATGACATTACGAATATGGTCATCTGGGGTAATCATTCGGCAAATCAGGTACCCGATTATAAAAATGTCAAAATTAATGGCAGTAACGCGGCTGATGTGATCAATGATCTTGAGTATCTGCAGGGAGAATTTATCAATGTTGTTGCAAAACGAGGTGCTGCAATTATTAGTGCCAGAGGTAAATCCTCAGCTGCTTCAGCTGCTTCAGCTGCGATTGATGCGGTTAAATCTATTGTCTCTAATAATACAGATGAGATTTATAGTTCAGCAGTCATCAGTGATGGAAATCCTTATGGCATTCCTGAAGGCTTAATCTTTTCATTCCCATGCCGAAATACGTCATCTGGAGATGTAGAAATTGTTTCAGGCTTTGAGTGGGATGATTACCTTTCTGAAAAAATAAAAAAAACCACGAATGAGCTGATGGAAGAGCGTGGAGTTGTAGATGATTTGCTAACCTAATTTTCTCAAAGAGATTGGTGACTATTATTATTCTTAAACTTATGATTGATACACTTTCTGTCAGCCAGCTATTAGAATTCCACTGTCTTTTTTCAATCCTGAATCAGAACACTCAACCTTGACTATATTCATCAAACCATTAGCCTCACCTTTCTCTGGTACTAAGATTTGGCCACGAGCAAATACAGTTATACCGCAAGCAGTAGATTTTTCGACATTCGTTTGTCATTCCAGGCAACAATTTTACAGAAACCTGTCGAAAACCTGATGGCAAACTATATAAATAGATTTGAGTAATCGAGACCTTTGGGGAAATGAGGGTTATTTATTTGTGAGCCCTTAGGCAGTGTTTTACTTCATTACTGAGAATTGGGCATTGGGAGACCTAAATTTAATATAAGAGGCTCATTTTATATAAAAATAAATAGGAAATACCTGCTATGTTAGAATTTTATTCAGGAAGCACATCAGTAGTAAATTCACGAAACGCAGTATTAGATTGTCTGGATCGGGCATTTTTAAATAAAAGTAATTTTGACTGCGATTTAGTCATATTTCATACCACCATGGGACATGATTTTAATCAGATACTTGATGAATTCAAAAAGCTGCTGCCACATGCGCAAATTGTTGGCTGTAGCTGTGCAGGGATCATAGGGGTTGAAGGCCCAAATGAGGCGATGAAATCGTTAGCGATTATGGCAATAAAGGGAACCGATTTTGGTATTAGCTCTATAGCAAATATCGTGGGATCTAATTCATATGATGTTTCAATTGATTTAGCCAAGCAACTAAAAACTAAAAATACAGCACCCAACATACTCCTTTTTTTGGCATCTGGTATTGATATAGCGGCTGACAAAGCAATAGAAGGCATTGAATCTGTTTTTGGAAATGAAATTCCAATAATTGGTGGGACCGCGTCTGATAATATGAAGGCGATCAGCAACTATCAGTTTGTTGGGGATAAAATATTTCAGCGTGGTGCAATACTCATCGGATTTTCCGATAAATCGTTGTCAGTTCATTCTCTTGGTACTCATGGATTTGTTCCTGTTGGTATGCCAATGGTCGTCACTAAATCTGAATCAAATCGTATCTATGAATTAGATAATGTTCCCGCTTGGAATCTATATACTGAACGGTTGGGGCTTATGCCCGAATCTACTTTGGCAGAGGTGATACCTGTCGGTGCCGCAGCAATTAAATTAGACTCTAAAATTGCCGATGAATTCGGCGAGTCTCATATTTTAAGAGTCATAACAAAAAAAGAAGATGATGGTAGTTTTTATCTTCCCGTTGATTGCCAAGAAGGCACTGAAATTTGGATTACTATGAGAGATGAGGTAAAAATTTTTGAATATCTTGATGTGATGATGAATCGACTTGTTTCGATGTATAATAGCAAGAAGCCTGTAGCCGTATTTCACACTGACTGTGGCGCACGGGGTCGATTAATGCTTCATCGGGTTCTGAAAGATGAAATCGTCAGTAAGATGCAATTTCCCATTTCCAATGAGAATTCAGTGCCATGGCTTGGTATGTATGGTTTTGGTGAATTTACTCCAATTTCAGGGCACAATCTTTTTCATAATTACACGTCATCTTTATATGTAATTTGCAGAGAAGAATGAAGAAGCTCGTCGTTGTGTTATAATCACCTTTAATCACAAGCCCAAAAAATGCAGAAGAAAAACAAACTAAGCTATGAGGAACTTGAAGAAAGTGCGCATGGCTTACAAAAGGAACTAAGTAAACTTCTTGATGTTCAGCAGAATTTAATCGATGCTCAGCGGAGAATCGACCAGGGTTTGTTAAGGTCTGACGTTATTCAGGAATATAGTAAAAAAGTCTTATATTCTTCTGATTTACATAATTTTTACAACAATACCGTAAGTTCGTTGATAAAAGCGTTTGATATCGATTGTAGCGCTCTGTTTATATATCAGCGTAACAATGACAAATTCGTGATGGTAGAATCTTCAGGTCTTACTAAAGAAGTAAAGGAAATTTCGGGAACTTGGATAAAAAAATCCCCAAGTATTATCGAAAATCAGGCCACGTTTTTAGCGAGTGAAAAAATTCCCAGCTCGCAATTTGCTGAGCTCGGAATTCATCATTGTATTATTTCAATACTTGTTGATCAATTTAATGTAGTCCATGGGATTTTATTGGGGGGGATTTCAATACAAAATCAACCCTTTTATGACCCGATAATCAAAGATCACATTCCCGCATTTAAGGTGTTTACCCAGCAGGCTCAACTATGCTTACGTAATATTAGAACTACGAGGTTTATACAACAAATCATTGATAAAGATCCCAATCTTATATATGTGACAAATATTTACCATCAAGTCATGATGGTAAATGAAGCCGTTGTCAAGTATTTAAATTTGGAAAAAACGGCAATATTAAATAAATCCAAAAATTTAATTTATAGTGCTTTTACGAATTCTGACTTCGATTCAAGTGTTGACCAAGAAGTGATTATACATCGGAAAGAACAAACCTATGAGCAAGAAATTACGATAAGACATTCTGGAGAGGTGTGTTGGCTGCAAACGACCAAGATTCCTATAGTCAAGGAAGCCGAACCAGACTGTGTGTTGACAATTTCAGTTGACATTACTTTACATAAAAAGGCTACAGAGGAACTGTTAAAGGCACAAAAATCAAAAGAACTTTTTATGGCAAATATGAGCCATGAAATTCGGACGCCATTGAATGCAATTTTTGGCTTTTCAAGCTTACTTGAAAATGAACAATTATCAGATAAGCAGAGGAAATATCTAAACTTTATTAAAAAGTCATCAAATGATTTAATGGTTATCATTACGGACATTTTGGATATGTCAGCAATTGAAGCTGGAAAATTATCCTTAAGTAATGAATCATTCGAATTGAAAGCAATAATAGAATCTGTCCATAATTCTCTATCTCTACAAGCAATAGAAAAGGGGATTGAGTTCAACCTTGAAATTGATCCGGAGATTCAATTTCATGTGTTTGGTGATCCGGTTCGACTAGGACAGGTTTTAACGAATATTTCTGGGAATGCTATCAAATTTACTGATAATGGGTATGTAAAGCTGATTTGTTCTATAGTGTCCAAATCTCAATTGGGTAATGAAGTTGTTGTTAAGTTTACAGTGGTGGATACAGGGATAGGCATTGAAGAGAATAAATTAGAAATCATATTTGAAATATTTTCGCAAGTAGATCCCAGCTCAATACGTAAATATGAGGGTGCGGGATTAGGATTGGCAATTAGCAAACAACTCACTGAATTAATGAACGGCCAGATTGCAGTCCAAAGTCGTCTGCAATCTGGGACTCAATTTGATATTAGCATCCCGTTTTCGCTATCTAAAACGTATCAGATCGAAAGTGACAATCGCAATAAGTTTTCTGGATCTGAACCTGGATTTAAGAAGCTGAATATTCTAATTGCGGAAGATAATAAATTAAACTTAGACTTAATCACCTCTGTAATGGATAATTGGGAAATTCAATATGTGATCGCAAATAATGGAAAAGAAGTAATCGATAAAATATCCGAGAACTTTGATGTCATATTGCTGGATATTCAAATGCCCATAATGGATGGTATTGCAGCAACAAAAATTATCAGGAAGGATTTAAAAATGTCAATCCCAATCATTGCGGTTACGGCAAATGCTATTAAGGGTGATAAGGCGAAATTTTTGCAATCTGGCATGAATTACTACTTATCAAAACCGATCGATCTCGTTGAACTCAAAAGCATATTAAATGGTGTATTAAGAAACAAATCAGAAACTGATAAAATGGGAGATTAATTACTGTGAAGGCAATTGGCTTTGATCATTACGGACAAATTGATGTTCTAAATTTTATAAATGTTGAAAACCCAAAACCAAAGCCAAATGACATAATTGTTCAGGTCAAAGCTGTTGGTATAAATCCTATCGATGAAAAAGCAACACGAGGCTGGCATGTACACCTTGATATCGGTGATCCATCGCCAGGTACAGTTGTTGAAAACGGACCCAAGATACCTGGTTGGGATGGAGCTGGAATTGTTGAGGAAATCGGTTCGGAGGTTAGTCAATTTTGCCCAGGCGATGAAGTTTATTTTGCCGGGGATCTTTCCCGTCAGGGGGCCTGTGCTGAATATGTTGCGATTGATAGCCGGATTGCCGCTCATAAACCAAAATCACTGTCATTTGAGCAAGCCGCAGCAGTACCATTGACTGCGCTTACTGCGTGGGAAGGATTATGTGAACGATTGGCATTAAGGGAAAATGAAAAGAGAGGTTCCTTATTGATTGTCGGTGGGGCTGGGGGTGTAGGATCGATGGCAATTCAACTTACGAAGCAGTTGATGGACTTAAATGTCATTGCAACTGCGTCTACTGATAAATCCAATGATTTTTGTAGGAAGATGGGAGCTGATTATATTATTGATCATAACGATCACCTACTACCCCAAATTAAGAAAAAAGGGTTTAATGGGGTCGATTATATTTTTAATACTTATGAAACACGAATCATGCCTCAATTATCAGAAGTATTAAATCCACTAGGGAAAATATGTTTAATTTTACCAGTTATTCAGCCTATTGACAGTAAGACTATGGTTGATCTATTTTTTAAGAGTGCGACACTAACCTTTGAATTAATGTTTACTCGACCTGTATTTGATGCTGAACCTGAAAAACAAGGGGAAACGTTGGCGAAAGTTGCACAGTTACTTGATGCTGGAAAACTTATAAGTCGCGAGACCAAAATATTAAGTTGGAACGAGTTTACAAAGGCACATCAACAGATTAAAACGACACATACTATAGGAAAAATAGTAATGAAAATAGACTGAAATGAGCTTCGAGAATTTTATTTACTCACATTTTGGGTTTCAAATTTATGAATTTTGCATCACATCACACCAAGAGCTTCGGCCTTAATTTGTCTCTGGCATGAAGAATCATCCATTTGCAAAGCCCTTTGTAGAAAATTTTCAACTGTACTATTGATTGCAT
>JAJFLO010000160.1 GCA_021772675.1 Verrucomicrobiota bacterium
TGCGAGTCAGAGGCCAGGAAAGCGTGTTCAATGCAATCTTTCTCAAGACAGCCGGGTGGAATATTCTTCGTGCGTCCAAATCGAAAAAGATGAAAGCAAAAATTGCCGAAATCATTGAAAAAGCAAGTGCACATGGAAACGCCTCTGCAAATTTGCCCGCTTTGCGCTGCTTAACGAGTTTTCAATGCCCCTTAGTGATGCGATTTCGCGCAACCGTCCCTCTGGGAGCAACTATCCCGGAAAATTGCCTCGCTGCTTGATTCGAAAATTTCGACTTTTGTCGGTGGCATCAAGAGTAATATACGCTCCATTCCGGTTTGCTTCTCGAACATAAACCCTAACTTTCTCCTGAAAGGAAGCATCGATTGAATAAGGCATTCGGCCACGATCACCTGGGGGCCGTTTCAGCGAATTGGGGTTTCGATTATATTCAGCCATGATTCTTTTTGCCGTTGCGACTCCAATATTCATGGCATCTGCTGTTCTTTGAACGCTTGACATAGAGATATCTTTTCTATTTTTACACCGATCAAAATAATTTTTAACCGAAACAACTAACTTCTTAACTTCCGGCGTAAGTGCCTTTCCTTGAATTGCCATAATACCTAAAATTGTTTTAGAATTGAAATATTATAACACATCATAAAAAAGTATCAATTCAATTGCGGATAACTTTAATTATTTGCTGAAAATTTTCAAAGCAGCCTTAATGCAGGAATCATTTTTTATGCGATTTTCAATTTTCAGTTTAGATAACGTCAGAAAACGCTTTTGATTCTGGTTAACTAGGAAATCTGGTGTCAGTCCCTTTGATTGCCAAGATTTACCAAGAGGTGAAAACATCGCCCCTGAAATGAATTTTATACGGTAATCATTTTTTAATCTATACGTTGTTTCAAATACAGCCTTGCCGTAGGTTTTCGTCCCAATGAGTTTAGCCATATTGTTGTCGTGTAACGTGGCTGCAATGATTTCACATGACGACGCCGTTTTTTCATTGACTATAATTACGATTCCAAACTTAAATGGATCCCTATTACTCGAAACATAGTTTTGGGGAGTATCAGAACGTCTTAAGGTTCGCAATAGAACATGCTTCTCCGGTAAAAATAGTTCTGCAATTTTTAGAGATTCTAAAAATATGCCACCTGGATTATTTCTAAAATCGAGAATCAGATTCTTCACATTGCCTTCGCGCAATTTGATAAGTTCTTCCTTTAATTCATCAGCAATATTCGCCACAATTTTCTTTATCTCTACAACTGCAATATTTTCAGTCGGAAGCAATGATACAATCAAGTTTTTTTCCTTAAACTCCTTACGTGCAATAGTAATATCAAAGACCTTTATATCTCTGACAATGGTAAGGGTTACGTCTGTACCAGGTTCTCCCTGAAGCATTTTGTTGATATCATTGACATTTTGATTTTTTAAACTACTCCCGTCGATTCTCAAAATTCGATCACTGATTAACAATATTGATTCTGCTGGAGACCCGTCTAACACTTCCGTTATGGTTAAACTGCCATCGGCTGCGTTATATGAACTTTTAATTCCAATAGAAACACTCACGCCGTTCAGAGAATTAAAAACTTTATCATAGTCCTGCGGTGTCCATATTTTTCCTAAATCTGAATGCTCCGGTGGGGATATTTTCTGGAGCATACCAAGTATTGCGGCCCAATACAGGTCTTTTTCGGATAGAGATGTTGTGTAGTATTTGCTTAATATAAGATCAAGAACTTCATTGAACGATTCTTCTGCGTTTGGAAATTCATGATCAATGGATACCGGAAATAATGGTTTCTGTTTGCTCGTTTCTGCCGCAAAAAAAGAAAAATTGGAGATCGATAAAAATTGTATCAATAATAGGATTTTTTTCATAGTTTGAATTTATTGTATTAGTTCTTCAATTGCTGAAATTACTTCGTCTGGAGTAATCGTTCTTAAACATTTATATTTATCTTTATCGAGTTTGCAAGTTCGATTAAGACACGGTGAGCAGTTGACTTCTTTATAAAATACAATCCATTTACCTCCAATGGGACCTGTTGCTACCGGATCGGTTGATCCAAATAATCCAACACCTTTTTTCCCTAACGCAGCTCCTAAATGCATGGGGCCGCTATCATTCGCAACGATACATGACGCTAATGAAAGAATATACATGAGTTGAGCTAATGTTGTACCTCCTGCAAGATTTGTTGCTAGTGGTATGTCTTTTACAATATATTGCGCGAGTTGAAATTCAGTCTTGGAACCAATCGCAATGATATTTCCATGTGTGTTAGCCCACCACTTTGCGATCTCCTTAAAATATTGTTCAGGCCATTGTTTCGCAGGGCCATAGGCCGCTCCTGGTGCAATAACCAGCAATGGCTTGTTTGCTAGTATCTTTACTTTTGCATTTCTAAACTCAGATGTTGATAGATTGGGGGAAATTGGCTGATAATGACAATCCCAATCCTTATTTCCGATCAGGCAGGAGAACTCCAAGTATTTGCGTGTCTCATGGTGAATGTCTTTTCCGGGTTTGCGTTTCCAAGCCGGCAGAGAATAATCAAGAAATAATGATCTGGCACGTCCAGCCCGCCCCACAATATTGGGGATGCCGGCACGATGCAGATCGAAGGCTGAACCAAAGGAATTTGGAAGTACAATGCACATTCCGGGATCCAATTGACTAATTGAGGGTAGACAATCTTTGTCAATTCGCTTTCCATAAAATGAAACTACCGCATCAATCCAGGATACACTCTCCCAAAATGATGTAAGTTTTTCGGTAGTAATGACGAAAATTTTACCTCGGTCCTTGATGAAATTTTTAATTTTAAAAAGTGCCGGGAGAGTCATAATAGCATCTCCCAACCAATTTGTTGATCGAATGAGAATACCGTTTCGCAAATCAATTTTATTTAAATCTATCGCTTTTATTGAAGGAGGTTTGCCTAGATTGGGTTGGTAAAATATCACTATGCGTATTTAAATTAAAAATATGAAGGTTTATGTTATCTGTTTAGAAAATGGCCTAACCCGCATGTTTTATATAAGTAATCAATATGAAAAAAAGCGTTGCTTAATGAATATTACAATAAACATGTAATCTCTCGTAAAAATGCCGTTTGACTCATAATAAATAATCGCGTTATTCCATAGTTCAATAATATTAGCTATTCATAATCTACTACATTAATGTTATACCGATTTCGAGCATACTTAAATGAGCAGTTTCCTGATACCAAAGAAAATAATCGAAAATCACAAGAATGGCTTTTTTGAATGTCCATACTGTCGAGAAAAATTGACCGTAAATCCAGGAGTTTTTGCCGAGCCAGCACCGTGTAAAAAATGTAAAAAAATAGTAATGCTTCCTCATCGGATGGGTGATTTTTGGCTATTTCAGGAACTTGGTGCTGGTGCTATGGGATGTGTCTACAAAGCATTTCATCACGTACATACTCGATCCATATACGCGATTAAAACATTAAGTAGACAGGAAGTAAATAATCAACGTTTGATTCGTGCATTGCAGCGTGAAGCACAAATTTCTTCGTTATTCAGTACTCATCCAAATATTATTAATTCAATTTGTCATGGTTGGGAAGGAAACGAATATTACATTGCACTTGAATATATTCAGGGAGAAACATTGATCCAACGCATCAAACGTGCGGGTAAATTATCGGAATTAGACGCGCTAAAGTTAATCTATCCCATCGTCCTGGCTGAACATTTTATTTGTGATAAAGGCTATTTATTTAGAGATCTCAAACCCGAAAATGTATTAATCACAAAAGACAATCAGGTTTACCTTTTTGACTTTGGATTGACTTTGCCGACAGATATTGCCTTTGAGGATCAGGGAATGTTTATGGAAGGTTCTCCTATTTATGTTCCACCCGAACGATTGACAGGGGAGGGGGAAGGCTTCGCATCGGAAATTTACAGCCTGGGTATGGTTTTATATTATGCTGTCACAGGACAACCGTTTTTCACAACCTCTCAGGAAGTTGATGGTATTTTAAAACGCCATGTCAGCAGTTTTCGTTTAAGTGGTGACGTTACAAAAATGGGGAAAATTAGTCCAGATTTGGCGAAAGTACTGACAAAAATGAAGATGAGATATCCTGAGGATCGCTATCAGGATTTTTTAACGCTTGAAAAAGATATTCATGATTTAATCGCGACACGAGATCCCAGTGTTAAATCCAAAAAGTTGGCGCTTAAACCAAAAGTAAAGAGTGGAAATAGATTAATATTGCAGCCAAAACCTCAAAAAGGTAGTGGATTAATATTAAAAAAAAAGGCACCACTACAGCTAAAGAAAAAAGTCGAAGAAAATGCTTCTTCCGAAGAGGAAGTCTTAGGCGTCCCTCAACCTAAAAAACAGCTTAAAATCAAAGGAAATTAGTGGGTTGACATTCTCCGAACCTTCAATGTACTGGAAGGAATTTAATTAGCATAATGCAGGCTAAGTACGCAAGATTTTTTTATTTAATAAACTATTCCATTGAAAGCGAATTAATTTATTCAGTCAATTAAATCTTTATAATTTGCTATTAAAGAAATCATCTGTTATCAGATTTACAATTGAACGGTCTACCTATCATCTACCACCTTTAATATTTAATCAAGAAGTTCATTAACTTTTAGGAATAAAGTCTATTTGTGAATAATATCCCTGAAAATCATCCTCGCGCTGAATCGCTTAAAATGCGCGCGACAATCGAAACATATCGTAATATGGGGTTAGTTGCTAATGCGGGGCCAATCGCCCATGGACGAGGCGAAGCATTTGACTATTTGCTTGGTGAAGAATCCATTCCCTGTGTCAAAAATGATATAAATGTGGCTGCTGCTTTACTTGTCAACGCTAATAAATCCGTAATTTCAGTTAACGGTAATACAGCTGTTTTGGCACCTGAATCGCTCGTCAAATTATCTAATTCCATTCCTGCACCTATTGAAGTTAATGTCTTTTATGGAAGAACAAATGAACGAGAACAAAAAATCGCTAACTTCCTTAGAGAACATGGAGCAACAGATGTCCTTGGAATTAAGCCTTCAGAGAAAGTCCCTCATTTAATTTCCGCTCGCGCTCAGGTTGATAAGAACGGAATAGCAGCCGCAGATGTTGTTCTTGTTTCATTAGAAGATGGTGATAGAACTCGAGCACTTCTGGATTGGGGTAAAAAAGTTATATCGATCGATTTGAATCCACTTTCCCGGACAGCGTGTGACGCAACTATAAATATTTGTGACCATGTTGTTAGAGCTTTGCCTTTACTTCAAAAAGCAGTGATTGAATTACACGCAAATCCTGGTCATTCCAGAGCACTTTTACACTCATTTGATAAACGTAAAAGCCGAAATCAAGTCTTAGAGTATATTGAAAAACGTTTACAGGTACTTCGTTCAACAATTAATTAGAAATCATAATGATTAAGAAAAATGCGATTCTTGATATTGGAAATTCGGTAATAAAACTTGGAATCGTTGATATTAAGCAACACTGCCTTCAAGCAGTTTTTGAATGCGATTCTTTTGAAGATTGTCGTACGAAACTTGCTGATTATGACATCAGATTACTACTATATTCTAATGTGCGGCCGAATTTTGATGATTCCGAATTGACGTTGTCTCAAATGACACGGATTGCAAATATTCAGGATTTTTCTTTAGGTGATTTAATACAGTTTAACGAGGTTCTTGATATAGGGACAGATCGAAAACTTGCATGTATTGCTGCTGCAGAAAAGGCTGAACAGCCATTTATTGTTGTAACATTGGGTACGGCAACAACAATTTCATTAGTTTATAATGATAAATGTGATTATTCAATTATATGGCCTGGTTTACAATTGTCGACAAGTTCCATATCCAAAAATACCAGGATAAATGTTGTGTCAGATTCCACAAATATATCTCTCAAAAATCTCTTTTCCAATCCCGAAAGCCTTGGAAATTGTGTAAACCGTGGAGTCTATTTTTCGACAGTACTGGCTATTGAAAGTTGGATAGAAAAGTACGAAAACCATTCAGGAAAGTTGTTGGAAGTTTTATTAACAGGGGGAAATGCAAATGCCATTTCCAGCGAACTTAGTCCGCCTCATTTAGTTGAACCGAATCTTGTGCTACAAGGCTTGTTGTGTATTCTCGCTCCATGACAGGTAAGCCAATGCTTTACTTTTAGTCCCATTTCAGAATTGACATTATTTCGAAACTTCTTTCGTGTAAATATGCAGGATATCGTGATAACGAAGATAACCGATAAATAAGTTATCGTCATTAACCACGGCAATTTTATCCATATCAGTTTTTAGAATATTTTCCAGGATATCGGCGAGATTGTCACTAAGTTTACACGTGGCGATGGTCGTATCCATGATATTTGCCACGACGACTAACTGATTTATCGCATCTTCGACGTTAATGTGTCTAAGTGATATATATCCTTGAAACTGACTTGTTTTGTTAACAATGATATAGTCACTGATATGATTCATTTTGCTGTGGGCTTCTAATTTTTCAATCGTAAAATATTGGTCAATGACCGCAATGTTTCTTAAGAATTTGCTGCATTCTTTTACCTTGATATATCGGAGAACGTTGATTTTCATATCCCAAAGATGAGACGGTGAAATGAATTTATTTTTGACCTGTGAAGGATATAACGTTTTTTTGCCGGTAAATACGATTACAACAGAAATTGAAACCAAAATTGCCGGTAATAACTCATACGATCCGGTCAATTCTGTCATCATAATCAGCGATGCTAAAGGCGCGTGTGCTACTCCGGCAAAGAATGATCCCATACCAACAAGTATATATGGCGCCGTTGACCCCACTATCCCAGGAAAAATATATTCCGCAATCGTGCCGGTCAGTGCTCCGATAAATCCGCCAATGACGAAGCTTGGCCCAAACATGCCACCAGCTAAACCCGATTTTACGGTTATGCTGGTGGCACTCATTTTTGCCAAAATTAAAATTCCCAATACCACGGATATTTTACATATATTGGCTGCATTATAAATTTCTTTAACGGCCAGATCATGTATATGTTCAAAGCCGCTTCCCAAGGCAATCGGGACAAAATATCCGATAATACCAACGATGAGACCTCCAATCATCGGATGCCATATTTTTGGCAATGACATATTAGAAAAAAAAGATGAAGAGAGTTCCATAATCCATAGGTACAATCTACCAAAAATGACACATACCACACCAAGTACCGCGTAAATAATGATTTCCCTATAGTCGTTCAGGACCATGATATGGGTGTCTACTTCGATAATACGTCCACCTTCCGGAATGCATATTATCGTGATGATATATGCGGATATTGAGGCAATAATACAGGGGATTAATGAATCGCTCTCACTATCTTCTTTGTACAGGACCTCCACCGCGGTTAAAGCACCGCCTAATGGCGCACGAAAAATTGCACCTAAGCCAGCAGCTGTACCGGCGAGAAGCAATGTTCTTCTTGCGCGGGCACCTTGTCCTAACCATTTTGCAAAAAAAGAACCGATAGAACCACCGATAACCGCAATAGGTCCTTCTTTGCCGCCAGATGCACCCGTTGATAATGCGGCGATCGTTGTTGCCATAACCGCCGGTGCATTTTTACCCGCTAAAGTTCCTTCGTTGTTATGGAAAACATCGACCATATTATCTGTGCCGGCCCCCATTGCCTCCGGTATAAAATAAGAAATTACTGATACCAGTATGCCACCAAACATCGGAAGGAAAATTAAATACCAATGGGGTAATTTCGGCAAGGACTGTATAAAGAAATTCTGAAAATTTATGTCAGATATTCCTGTGAATTCGCCTAAAATAAGCGTCTCTAAGTGGTGAAGGATAATAGAGAATAAAACGGTGCAAAGGCCGATGAAAACTCCTAACGAAATACAATAAAAATACAGTTTTTTAGGTGTTTGAACTTTGAGATTGTCTTTTATTGATTTCATTTTTACTGGATTTGTCGATTATCTCAACGGAAATTTTTGAGGCAGCATGCATTCCTAATGTAACAGGCTGATTGTTTTTGGGCGCTAAATTAACTGCGTCTGCGATAGTATCATGATCCTTTATTTCTACTATTTGTCCAGGACGGATGCCGTATTTATTGATAAATTTTAAAAACTCGCTGTTTTGGTCAAGTATTCTACCTATTCTTGCGACCTGTCCTGCGTGGCAATCTGCCAAATTTACCAGCTTTTTCCTTTCAATTTTCCCCTCTGCCGAAGGGATTGGATCGCCATGTGGATCAACACTTGGGTGTCCCAATTTAATATCTATTTTTTCTAATACTTTATCGGAAATTGAGTGTTCAAGAGTTTCTGCTTCTTCATGAACTTCAGACCAATCCAGTCCGAGTTCTTTTACCAGGAACAATTCGATTAACCGGTGACGTCGCAGGACATGAATTGCAATTTCACTCCCCTTATTAGTCAATATACTGCCGTTTCGTGGTTCATAATTTACTAAGCCAGATTTATCAAGCAGTTTTACCATCGATGTCGCGGTTCCCGGCGATACCTCCATTCTTTCTGACAATTTTCCCATAGCAACGATATCATTTCCATTTATCTGCTGTTCGAGAAAAATTTGTTTTAAGTAATTCTCAACTGTGCTGCTCGGCATTTTTTTACCTGTTTTCTGCGTTGCTTAGTTTTATTTTATAGTAGTAAATTTAATGAACTGTACGATTTGTTTTTGCAAATGTCAAAATAATAACTATAATACGATTATTATTTTTATTTTGATTAACCAAAATTATGTTTTTTGTATTAAAAAGTAAATAATTTCAACAATAAAAGCCTAATGGCAATTTTTTTGTAAGGTGAAAACTATGAGCGTTGTTAAATATATTTATCTTGTGTTTGCAATCATGATTGCTGGCATTAGCTGTAGAAAATCAGAAAATTCTGACCAAATTAAATCACGTGTAACCGACCACTATAAAGTCGTAACTACTATCGGTATGGTGGGAGATATTGTTAAGCAAGTTGCCCAGGAAAAAGCGGAGGTTACAAATATTATCGGTGAAGGTGTTGATCCCCATTTATATAAGCCAACACGGGGTGATGTTGCTGAATTTTTGAATGCGGATATTATCTTTTATTCTGGATTATCATTAGAAGGAAAGATGACCGATGTGCTCGTAAAAGTTGCTGCCGAAGGAAAGCCAGTTTATGCCGTAACCGAGTTAATTGATCAAAAATATTTACTTGAACCCGCCGAGTTTGCAGGACATTACGACCCACATGTTTGGATGGATGTCAAAGGTTGGATTCAAGCCGTTCAGGCTGTTACTGCATCATTAAATAAATTTGATCCAGGTAATTCTACTTATTATGCGAATAATTCTGAGCAATATATAAAACTGTTAAATGAACTTAACAACTATGTTTTTATGTCCATTGCTTCAATTCCTGAATCGAGTAGGGTGCTTGTGACAGCACATGATGCATTCAATTACTTCGGACGTGCTTATAATATTGATGTGATGGGGATTCAAGGAATATCTACAGAATCAGAAGCAGGATTAAAGGACATTAATAATTTAATTGACGTGATTGTCAGGCGTAATGTTAAAGCGGTTTTTGTCGAAACAAGTGTGGCAAGCAAGAATGTTATGGCATTAATCGAAGGTGCAGCGAGGAAAGCAAAATCGGTGAAAATTGGGGGAACATTATTTTCAGATGCAATGGGGTTAGCCGGTTCATATGAGGGTACGTATATCGGTATGATTGATCATAATGCAACAGTAATCACACATGCGCTGGGCGGAACCGCTCCTAAAAACGGCATGCTGGGAAAGTTAACTTTCAAAGAAAAGCATTGATATTATATGAACGGGATACATAACGTTGAAGATGTAAACAAAATCCCAGTCTTGGTTCATGATCTAACAGTTGCATATCATCATAAACCTGTGTTATGGGACGTCGATTTCGAAGTGGAAGAAGGGCAGATTGTCGGAATCATCGGACCGAACGGTGCGGGAAAAAGTACCTTGATCAAAGCTATTCTGGAATTAGTATCCAAAACTTCTGGCAGAGTTCTGATTTATGGTGAACCATATAGAAAGCAGCGTTCTTTAGTCGGTTATGTTCCGCAACGGGAAAGTGTTGACTGGGATTTTCCAGTTAATGCACTTGATGTCGTATTGATGGGGTTGTATGGGAAAATTGGCTGGTGCAGACCGGTGACTAAAAATTACAAAGATTTGGCTATGGTTGCGATGGAACGGGTGGGGATGGCGGATTATGCAAAACGTCAAATCAGTCAGTTGTCAGGCGGACAGCAGCAACGTATTTTTCTCGCAAGAGCTCTTGTTCAGGACGCCAAAATTTACTTTATGGATGAACCGTTTGTCGGGGTTGATGCGGCCACCGAAAAGGCAATTGTCACTATCCTACACGACCTGAAGTCAAAAGGGAAAACTGTTTTGATTGTTCATCATACGTTACAGACGGTAAAACAATACTTTGATAGTTTAATCATGCTGAATATGCGTATTGTTGCAACCGGATTGACATCAGAAGTTTTTACCCAGAAAAATTTACATAAAACTTATGGAGGTCGCTTGACCTTACTTGAAGAAGCAGTACAAGCCTATACACGAGAGGGCCGTATTGATGAATAGTATTCTGATGGACATTTATTTTCAACTCCCGAATCGTAATGAACTAATTCGAGTGTTGCTATTGAAAGATTACAATACACGGTTGGTCATTGTTGGCGTGATGTTATTAGGACTTGCAGGAGGAATAATCGGTACGTTTATGTTGTTACGGAAGCGGTCACTAATGGGGGATGCTGTGAGCCATGCCACGTTGCCTGGCATTGGTATCGCTTTTATGATTATGGTGGCGCACGGCGGTGATGGAAAATCTTTGCCAGGATTATTGCTTGGCGCACTGATATCCGGAATAATAGGAATGGGATTAATTCTATTAATCAGTCGCGCAAGCCGCTTAAAGGAAGATGCGGCTTTGGGGATAGTTTTGAGCGTATTTTTTGGTATTGGAGTTTCTGTTTTAGGCGTCGTTCAGAAAATGAGTCAGGGTAGTGCCGCGGGATTGGAATCCTTCATTTATGGGAAAACTGCATCTATGCTAACTCAAGACGCCTATTTAATAGCAGGAACTGCATCTATAATCGTGGTTTTGTGCTTATTCCTTTTTAAGGAATTTACAATTCTATGTTTTGATCAGGATTACGCTGGCTCACAAGGATGGCCGATTATCAAACTTGACATTGGCATGATGCTGTTGGTTGTTTCTGTAACCGTGATTGGATTACAAACTGTCGGATTAATTCTAATTATTGCGATCATGGTCATCCCTGCGGCAGCCGCTCGTTTCTGGACTAATTCTCTCTTTAAAATGATTCTTATTGCGGCCGCTATTGGGGCGGCAAGCGGACTGTTTGGAGCGATACTCAGCGCTCTATTCGAAAAACTTCCCGCTGGAGCAATCATCGTGCTTGTGTCGGCCTTTATATTTGCGATCAGTTTGTTTCTCGGATCCGCGCGTGGATTCTGTATCCGCTATTTCATGTCCTGGCGACTAGAGAAAAAAGTATCACGGCAAAACCTTCTTAGGTCGATGTATGAAGGACTTGAAAAAAATGATAAAAAATCATTAGACAAAGAATCCAAACTGCGTTCTGTACAATCGGGAATTTCTCTGGAATATTTTCTTTCTAACCGTTCATGGTCTATGAAAAAATTAACACGACTATTAAAAAAGGCGATATCAGAAGATTTAGTTTATGAAGGTGCTGATAAGAAATACCACTTTACAAAGGACGGTTTGTCTGAGGCAAAACGTATTGTCCGAAACCATCGTTTATGGGAAACATATTTAATATCATATGCTGATATTGCGCCTGCAAAAGTGGATCGGGATGCGGATCAGATTGAACATGTTTTAGGACAGGTAATGGTGGACAAACTTGAAGAACTATTGCTATCGAACCAGGCTGCGTTACCTATTCTTCCCAGTCCTCATTCGCTGGATAGGTGATTCGCCTGAATAATTCATAATCTTTTTATTACGAGGCATAATATCATGCGATATCAATGTCTCTCACTACAAAAGTCTATGAATTATTCAGGTTAGTAAAACGGTAATCACGGTAAGAAGAGAACTGTTCACAAATAAATTGGACATATTCGCGCTCAAATTTGGTTTAGAGTTTTTCGATTCGATTGAGTGAGTCCGCAGGAATAGCTAACTATTTCGAGAGCCGAGTGCTAACGAGACTGGTTCCCGATTGGGAACAACAAAGTGGCCAATTAGTGATTGAGGATCGCATAACTATGAGTCAAAGATTAGAGGGGAGATGTACGATTTAATTATGGACCGTTCCTTAATACCGTTAAACAAAGATTTTTCATGCTCCTTATCCAGTTTTTAAGTTTGGAGTTCTGTATTCAGACGACAATTGTAAAAAAACCAATCCCACTTAGGAGCGCGACAGAACTCAAAACTAACCCATGATTTTTAACTTAATGACAAGTTTACTGAAACCTGATAACTAATAAAAAAATGAACTGGACTGACCTTGATAATTGGATTGTGATTACTGGTATTTTTAGTGCTTTATCGTGTGCAATACTTGGTAATTTTATGGTTTTGCGCCGCTTGAGTATGATGGGTGACGCAATTAGCCACGCGGTTCTACCCGGTTTGGCCGCTGCGTTTTTGCTTAGTGGCAGTAGGGACAGCATTACCATGTTTGCTGGTGCAGCGGTCGTTGGCATATTAACTGCAATTTTTACGGATATTATTCATCGATTAGGTAAAGTTGAAGAAAGTGCTTCTATGGGAGTCGTATTTACCACGTTATTTGCATTGGGGTTAATCATGATTGTTAAAGGCGCTGATGCGGTTGATTTAGATCCCGGTTGTGTTCTCTATGGGGCAATAGAGTTAGTACCATTGGATACCAAAACAGTCTTTGGTATACCCGTCCCTAGAGCGGTTATAGCTTTGGCAACTGTATTAATTATAAATTTATTATTTGTCATCATTTTCTATAAAGAATTGAAGATTAGTTCATTTGACCCCGACCTGGCAACCACTGTGGGAGCAAACGCATTATGGATGCATTTTATGTTGATGACACTCGTAGCTATTACCACGGTTGCTTCATTTGAAAGTGTTGGCAGTATTTTGGTGATTGCCATGCTTATTGTTCCAGCTGCAACGGCTTATTTAATCACTGAGCAATTGCGTACCATGATTATCGTCAGCTTATTAATCGCTGAATTAAGTGCAATATTAGGGCATTGTGGTGCGTTGACGCTGCCAAGGCTATGGGGATTTAGTGACACGAGTACCGCAGGAATGATTGCTGTTGCATCAGGGGCTATCTTTTTTCTTACACTTTTTTTATCTCCTAAACATGGAATTGTCTTCAAGTCAATTAAGCGATTTTGGACATTTTTGAAAATTTCAAGGGAAGATATTCTTGGACTTTTATATCGCTTGAGTGAACTCAAATTTCCGAATGATGTTCGCTTTGATTCAAATCTCTTTAGTAAAGTAACCGGATCTGGAGCATTTATGTATCATGCAGCAATCCTATCATTAAAATTGGAAAGAAAGGTTATCGCAGAGAAAAATGATTACAAGTTAACAAATCTAGGGAAAAAATCAGCAGCATCACTGATCCGGTCACATCGTTTATGGGAATCCTATCTGTATAAATATTTAAACATTCCTATTGATCATTTGCACTTTAGCGCAGAGCGTTTTGAACACGTCACGGACGCAAAAATGCAAGAACAACTCTCATTGGGTACTGAGTCACCGACTCAGGATCCACATGGAAAAAATATTCCTGAATAAAGATGCTTTTGTAAGAACGACCTCTGTTCTGTGTTGTTTTACTGGACTTAAGTTTCAGATAGTTCAGGTCCTGGTGTACGTCGCGCAAAGAACTCTCAGAAGAGCTGATAACTGTAGTGGTTTCATAAGAGTATCACTGAATAATTCACGGTTGATTGAGGGATTTTGATGGAGTAGATGTGGAGAGATCAGTAGAAGTAACGGTGCAGTAGTAAGATTTGATGTTTCTTTGATATATTTGACTACTGTTTCGATATTTTCCCCCTCATTATAACTGATGATAACCAGATCATAGTTATCATCTAAATCGATTGGGTTTTCTTTATCAATGCTGGTTACGCTATTACAGTGAATGTTGATTTTGGAAAAAAGATTACAAATGGTCGTTTGATGATCATTGCTAGATTCAATAAGCAACACTGATTTTTTGTTTATCTGATAATTTTTAATTAGTGGTATATCCTTTTCGAATTGAAAATTGAGTTCAATCCAAAATGTTGATCCTTTGTTAATTTCGCTTTTTACTCCAATTTTACCGTTCATGAGCTCAACCAATTCTTTAGCTATGGCCAACCCAAGTCCCGTGCCGCCATATTTTCGTGTTGAAGTTTCGTCGGCTTGTGAAAATTTTTCGAAAATAATTCCTTTATCGTTTTGCCTAAGCCCGATCCCTGTATCTATGACCGAAATCTTTACTGACACTGAATTTTTATTTTTGTTTATTTGGGTAAGATTTATATATACTTTACTATTTTTGCTGAACTTAATTGCGTTTGACATAAGGTTAATAATAATTTGACGGATTCGTCCTGCGTCTCCATTCAGTGTCGATGGTAAATACGGTTCATAATTTACTAAAATTTCGGTATTTTTATCGATTGAAAGGGGAGACAAAAATGTACAGGCATCTTCAACTACAGAATTTATATTAAACGGACTATTTTCTAATTCCAATTTACCCGCTTCAATCTTTGCGACGTCAAGAATATCATTAAGAAGGACTAATAGAGATGAAGTTGCAGTATGAATCATGTCAGTGTAACTAATCTGCTCAGCATCAATATTTGTTTCTTTTAATAATTCTGCAAACCCGATAATTGCATTCATGGGTGTCCGGATTTCATGGCTCATATTGGCAAGAAATGCACTTTTTGCCTCATCCGCTTTTTGTGCACCCACCAATGCATCTTGCATCTTTACTGTCCGTTCTTCTACCACTTTATCTAATTCTTCTATTTGATTTTTCAGTCTTAAGCGCATGTTATTAAAATTTTCTGATAAAATACTGATTTCATCATTTCGTCCAATTCGTGGATCGATATCGAGATTTCCCTGTTCGATCTCATTAACGGATTGTGTCAGTTGTTGAATTGGAGTTGATAAATAATGCGAAACTAATATCGCACAGATCATCGCTATGATGCTAATGCCAACTAGAGTGATTATAGTCAATCGAAGATTCTTTGTAAATCGCGTGGACTGCGACGTGATGATGTCCCCCAACTCCATAAATGGTTTATTAAAATTATTTCCAATGTCCATCACACGCCTACTATTCTTGGAAATAAGATTGTTTGAAGCAAAAATATGAAAGTTCATACTGGTTTCGGTTAGCTCTCTGGTATAGACCAAATAATTTTTCTGAGAATAACGATCTTCATTGAATTTTTTTAGGATTTGTCCAGGATTTGTATTAAATAGATAGGTCTTTTTAAAATCAGTAATTGCAATTTCTATGGGTAGATTGGATGGCGACTCAGAAATGAAACGGCATAAATTTTCGATCGGTATGGACAAACGAAGAAAGCCAACAAGGGAGCCATGCTTCAACGAAAAGTGGTTATCTTTGAGTTTTACTGGATAAGTTATCGATAAAACTGGAACAGGATTGTTCGCATCCAAGTCTGGTTCAAAATAGGTTGAATAGTGTATCGGAGTTCCTGTTAATTTATTTAAGTGGTGTGGATCCATAGTGTTTAAGAGCGATTGATACCATTTACTACTTGATTCATCGGTTGTTAAGTTTGGAAGTTGTGAAATATCAAGAAATGGATCACCGTCTGGAGGAACAAAAACCATGCTGCGACGGAATACTTCCTTTCCATTCGGAGTTAGCAAGGAGAGTTCTGATAGTGAATAAGAGTTAATGATTCTGTCAAATTCTTCGACGAGTGTCGGTTCCATTGATTCTCTGCCTGAGTCAGGAATACTTGTATAAGTGGTAAGTAGAATTGATTGAGCTGTATCTTTTAGAACAAGGGAAAGTGATTTTATTGTATAATTAATATTAGTAGCCAGCTGCTCTAACATATATTCCATGTTATTTTTTTGTTGATCTTCTAATAATTCTTCTCCAGATTCAATATCATATTGAATTGTTGTAGACATATATTTTATCGTGCTGACCAGTGATTCTGTTTCCGCAATATTATGCCTATATCGCAGAATTGTAGGAACGCTTATCGCTACTATTGGGATGATGGCTAAAGGCAAAAGAATAATCAATAATTTCGTTCTTAATTTCATCGTGTTTATTAAATAAATATTTTCTGTGTTTATGAATTATTCAGGTTAGAAGAGTATTCACAATTGGTATGGCTTTTTTAGCAAGCTCTGTCTTTCTTGAAAAATTAAATTTGATAAAAATATAATTCTGCAAAAGGCACTATTCTTCTACTAATTTCGGCTCGTGAACGATATCTGAACTAATTTCGCATCTTATCGTTAATACGCACTTTGGGCTTTATATTTCGTTATCGATTTTACGTCAGGAAAATCGAATGTCTTTAGCCTGAGATATTGTACCCGTATGCTTGTCTTATCTCGTCAATCCTAAAGAAAAAATATACTCGTCAATCTGTCTGTTTTCTACACTTTAACCATACCTTAAGGTTAGATTACTATGGCTAAGAAGCGAAGCGAGAATGGACGCATCCACGCTCGTCTCCACTGAACAAACAGCCCTAAACAACTCGATGATCCCGCGACGAAGTTCAATAAATAATCGAGTGCACGTTATCGAGAAGAACATTAATTCGGATTATTGATTAACACTATCATTATTTTCGGTGTTTTTTAATGCAATAATTTATTATCAACATAATGTTGGCTTAGGGCTCACAAATAAATAACTTGGATTTTTCGCATC
>JAJFLO010000017.1 GCA_021772675.1 Verrucomicrobiota bacterium
TGTCATGAATATTCATCATCAATTTCCTGTTTTTCAAGTTATAGAATAAATGTTGTCCATCTAAAAATCAATCACGACACTTTTTTATAAGGATGTCTTCATTGTTATCCCTGATTGTCTCGTTCGGATTTCATTAACAAATAACAATTCTCCCTTCTTCTACGTTGTCGATCTCACATTAACCCAACTCGAGGACGGCACTTATTCCATTTCCGGCCGTGCCCAACCCGGTTTAGACATCACTATCGGCGACCTGAACCTTACGGCCGGCATTGATGGTCGTTTCAGTGGTTCCCTGGCGAATCTCCCCGATGGCGGCATCTTCGTTAAAATCGGTAATAATCCGCCAACTCTAATCGGTGCGTCATTTACTCCTGTTCTTGACAGTCTCAGTCCTGATAAAGGGTCACAAGGAGATATTATTACGATTTCAGGCTCCAACTTCAGCATTGTACCCGGCGATAACGCTGTCAAATTTAATGGTGCCGCCGCTGAAGTTACCGCGTCAACAGAAACCGAACTCACTGTGATTGTTCCCGAAGCTGCCTCAGCTGGCCCAGTCACGGTCACCGTAGGCGGTAAGACATCCAACGGCATCTTCTTCGACTTCGTCTCTGAAGGTATCCCCAACGGCTCATTCGAAAAAGACGGGTTGAAAGGATACGCCGCAACCGGAACTGTCATTGCCACAACAGCTCAGCGCACCAACAAACCCACCCACCTGGACCATATGGCGTGGATGAGTACGCTTCACAATCCAGCGAATGGCCAAAGCACCTTGACCACCGACCGATTTACTGTCTCAGACGGATTGGGCTACCTGGTTTTCGATTATCATTTCATGGGGTCGTTGGTGTTTGGGGATATCAAGAATCATCTCGAACTTCGTATTATTGATGAAAATAATACCGAAACAATTATGAACGATGTGTTTTCGGCAAATATGGAGAAACATCGGGAGTCGATCATATCTCGATACGCTATTGGTTCCGGGTTACAAAGCGCTGTTGTTGATGTCTCAACTTACGCAGGGCAGGGGATTCCAATCAAAATCAAATTCATCCTCAAAGGATCAGGACCTATACCGACCGATCGTCCGGATCTGTTGCCGGACGACTCTAATCGCGGCAGCTTTCCCAACAAGCCCGGAACATCATTGCTTCTGGACAATATTCGTCTTTCCGGTACGGGTTTCCTTCCAGCTCCCATTGATCTAAATACCATCACAATGACGCTGCCGTTGGCAGGAAAATCAACGATCTCCGGTCTAGCCGGATCAGTTGTGTCGGATGGAACAATTTACGCTCATGGGTTAGTATCCGGGATTCGTCATGAAACGACCGCCGCTGCTGACGGTTCCTTTTCCATAGACGTCCCGGCATCATCGGTTCAGGACACTTATTACATTTTGTATTACAGTACCCCGAAAACCACAATTGATAACTCAAGCAACCGCCTTTTCAGCCCGAACATAACCCTAAAGATACCCCATGAGTAAATTTCTAAAAAACTTTGCGACTTTGCGTCTTTGCGAGAAACAACTATTTAAAGTTCTTCTTTTCATTAACTGCTTACTATTCACCGGTCTTCTTGTCCTTTCCCAGGTTGTCGATCAAACGAAAAATGAAGGCGGTATTATCGCCTCAAGCAGCCGTGAACAGTTATTTACCGCAATAAAGGACGCGATGGGCGCTTTTAAAGTTCCGAAAGGGGTTCTCAAAGATATAGAGATATCCCCTGACAATCAGCGTTTTTATACTATTTTCAGCGGTACTACAGACGGGTATATAAGCGCCTACTCTCTGTTGTCAACAGACACCGATCCAGTGGCGGCATTAACATTCGATGACTCATCCGTATTATCACAGATAGAGTCTCCACAGTCTCTTGCGATCAGTCGGGATGCGTCTCTTGCTTTCATTGCCGGGGACAATCGTGTGCAAGCCATTAACATTAAGCAGATAACCGTTTATGATGCAGAAACTGATTCAAGTGTTGTGAAGAATATTTTCGATTGGGAAGAGGTTGTCTCTGTCGACGAAACGGGAAATGAACTCACTCGGAATTATACAAAAATTGCTGTTGGCCCCAGCGGAAAATACTTATATTATTTAGCAGATTTCAACGTTCCACGCTCAACTGAATTTACTGATGATACGGTATTTGGAGAATTTGGCCGTTTTTTGATAGATAGTCGACTTGATGTTATTTCAACGCAGACGTCGGCACCGGATTCACCAGTCCTGAATGTTTTGTCAGGTACACAATTTCGTTTTTCTTTTGCCAAAGAATTAAAAAGACCGTCAGGCCAAACTTCTTTTACAGGTCCATTTGCTATGGCAATTTCGTCTGATGAAAATTATGCGTTAGTAAGCGCTGAGGGCCGGATAAATGAAGGGACATTTGATCCCGTGCTGGGGCACATTCCGGGAAAAGACGATGATTCCGGTGGTATTCTCGTTCTTGATTTGCAGCATGATGGTGATTATTTACAGCATATCCCGACGTTAACCGCTGGCGAAGACGATTTAACCGACAAACTGAATGCCGCCGCGCAGGAAGAGGAATTTCCAGTGATAACAGCAGCGAGGCACAACCTTGAGAATGAAGTGCGTTTGGCGGCGGCTTTAACAGCGGTATCCGGGATAGGCGGCGGCGCCGGCGGAGCTGTTTTTGTCGGCACCCGAACGCTGTCAAATGCAGCAGAACTCGCTGCTGCTTACGAGTTTTATGCGGAGACTTACAAGAATTACGGCATTTTATCAGCCTATCGCGATCTTTACCCCCAGGACATGGTCGGGGCTTCGGGTATCGGTATACATCCGCTGAATAACGTTGGACTTGTTGCCATGAAATCAACCAATAATCTGGGTATTCTTACTGTATCACAATCATCTGCACCTGGCGGTTATACTGGTGCTAATCGACCTGAATTTTCATTTAAGACAGCGACGGAGAAAACGATTAACAACACTGAATTATTAGCCGGAACAGATTTTTATACCTTTCTTTCCCCAGTCAATGTTGCACTGACGGCGAATGGCTCGGGCGCCTATGTGGGCATGGTCGGTGGTCCGCCCTCGGTGGACAAACATGTGGGTTACGTTAATGTCAATGACCTGACTAATGAGATTGCCTGCCAGACGGCGACCGATTTGTCCGGTTCAGCCGTTAGTAAAAATCAATTACGCTTGATCAAACCGAACAGAGAGCTTGGTCATTCTAAACATGTCGCCACTTTTCTGGGTAACAACGCCGATAACGATTTATTGTCCGACCATGTTGAAGCAAATAATCGCTTTAATGCAGCCAGTGCGAATCTTGTATCGAATACCAGCGCAGTTGAATATAACGGCGATAGTGATGCAGGCACTTTTTTACCCGTCTCCGGTCTGGGTTATAGACACAATGGATCCGAAACTGCCAATGTGGGTAAACCGTCCCTGCTTACCGTTATTGAGTGCGTGGGTCGTATATGGCATGACGGTTACGTAAATTCACTGTCAGAAGAAGAAGACTCAGTATATTCCAGCCATCCTTACTTTGTCATCAGGGACATGAGCGCTCCGGGATGGGAGGATATTACGGCTGACGGCGTGAATCTTTACAGCAGCCCGCGCGAGGGAGATATTATGAATATTCTTTATTTTCGAAAATCCGGTTCAGACGACCCCTTTGATTTTGTTCCGTCAAACTCCGGTACAGAACCGGTATATAATATTAATGCAATTTCTACGAGTGACGAGATTGATGATTCAGATTTTGACAAAGATGCGACACACGAATTGATAAATTTGCTGCTTAATCAGCCTGAAGTGACTGAAATAGCAGTGGACCCGGCTGCGGCTGCCGGATTAGTGCCGGCAGATGGGACATTAGACAGCAGAATCATTATAAGAGGTGAAAGCGACAGTTTAGACCCGGGTTCCCGTCGCGATATGGATGCCTGGTTCCAGGTTAAAGTCAAAACAATCGGCATAAACCTGCACGGCTTTGTATCTGATGTTCCTGTGTCAGATGCCAACGAACAACGCCCGCAGGGCCCTGGAGTTTTATACGAGGCGGGCAATACGAAGCTCAGCTTTACCAGTTCTGAATCAGAAAATACAGACTTTAAATACTGGCTGAATTTTGTCTCAGACGATATTGAATTTGAAGGCATAACGAATGCAGCAACTCAAATGACTGAAGTTGAAGTAACTCCCGACACGGATTATCCAATAACCGATTTAACCTCATTCACCGATGTCAAACTTGTTACAGAAGTACTTGATGAACCGTATTCCGAGGATAGTGTCAGTATTTCCGGATTTAAGGTGGATTTACAAGCGAAAGAATACGTATCAGGGATAGATTTCCGGATTATTCCGGAAGATGAGGAAGAGGATCCCGGAGTTTTTATTGATACTTCTACGTCTTCCATTTTGTTCACAAGCACTAAACTAATTCCCCGTAAAATAGGACAGACTTCGGGTTATATGAAATTATTTTTTGACAGATCAGTACTCGCAATAGTTGACACAATGGACAGTGATATAACCCGATTTCTCGCACCTGGTTTTGACGTTGATGATAATGTAGCATTAGCCGTAGACCCGTGGCGTGATGACGACATTTGCAGTACCGAAATTGTGTTGAGAGGATTTGACAATTCGGGTAATTTTATTTCTGAAGATAAAGTCCTGCTGTACACGTCACGGGTGGACTCGTTAACCGCGGTTAAGTCAGATAATACGTCAGTGTCCTTGAACACTGCTGGTGATATTCTTTGCAAAGATCAAGATCAGAGCATTGATTTAACGGTCACAACTACCCCGAATATTAGCGATTCCGAGGCAGATAACCTGATAAAATGGGAAGTCTCACCAGCAGAAGCGGGTTCTTTTTCCGATGGTACGGGCAAGACGGCAGTTTGGGTCCAGGCACCCGAATTTGTATCATCTGTCGAGAATGATGTCGTGATTACGCCCACCTGCGGTATTGGCAGTGTACCTCAACTGAATTTAACAGTGATCAATGTTACTGGAAGCACGATCTGTATCAATCCGGGCAGTACTGCCAGTTCGAATCCTCTTGCGCTAATAGATCCATCAAACTTAAGCGCTCCATCGGTAATCCGTGGAAGTGAATTATTTAACAGCCTTTCCCTATCTGATTGGAAACTGGAAGTAGTATCCGGTCCACCAGCATCAACGAGTTTAAGCAGTGTGTTCAGTTCAATTAACGTAGCTCCAGGGTCAGAACCTGCGACACTTAAATTTACCGTGACAACTGTTGCTAATGCTCCAATCGGAGAATACCGTATAGTTGACCCTACAGGTCATAGTGAGCATGTAGTAATCACCTCCACAAAGGTGGAGCACATTCAATCTCCCCAGGGAACAAATATAGAGGATAGTGTTCTATATCTTGTAAAAGGAGAGATAGTCACTTTCCATTCGGTCAGTGCACCAAATCCGAATGAGCCGGTTGAATGGTCTGTATCTGGAGCGGGAGCTATTTTGCAGTCTTTAACGGATACTACAGCTACTGTTTTATTCACACAAGCTTCAACCTCGGGATCAGATGTAAAAACGATTACCGCTGGATGTAATCAACTATCCGTGGATGTTATCGTATTTGATATAGAATTTCAGGCGTCTGATCCTGGTAATTGCACTAATGGATTCGATAATTTTAATGATCCGCCAGCAGTAAATATTCCGTTAAACGGTACAAGAACTGTCAATGTTCAAATAACCCCAGGGGATCTGGCTAGCCAAATCGACTTTTTCGGATTTAGTAGCAGTACAGTGGGTGTCAGTCCGATCAGCGGAAATGCCTCGGTAACAACTTTGACTTTAGCAGGAAATGCTGCGGGAACTACCAGAATACAGGTTAAAGAAAATACGACCAACACCGAATTACCGTTTATCAATCTTGATGTGGGGGTTAACCCACCCCAAATCAGGGAGTTGGCATTATTCCTTGTCGATGACGAATTTGGCCACCAAACACCATGGACAGCGTCGGACAAAGCTGGAATAGAAACTTTTGTAAATCAAACATTTCAGGATCAAGCAAATATCGCGTTTGACGTAATTTCTGTTGAACCGTTAACTATCCCAAACGTCAATTTTGGCGATTTGATCGACGAAAATTCAATTGATACGCTCTTTCAACTGGTAGGAACCAATCCTGATGCGGATTTCAATTTATATTTTGTTTGGTGTGTGAGCAATATCGGTGGCAGAGTGGATCAATTGGCAGGCAATAAGGCCGTGATCGATTGCGATGCTTCATTTTCTGCCATTGCTCATGAGATCGGGCATCTAATGAGTTTGGGGCATAATAACACAGACGAAATAATGCTGATGTTCGATACGGATACTGGCAGTGGCTGCAAGTTACAACATGTTGATATTCAAACAACTAATCCATAGGAACCATAATCGTATGAAAAGAACGAAAACATTAATAATTACGATTTTTCTTATCACATTGACATCACAGGCCATTCATGCTAATTCAATGGATAAAATAGAAGTTGTAATGAACGAAATTCGGGAAAGGAATTTCTCAAATTCCAAATACTTATCTTCTTTGGATAAATCGTCCGTAAGATATCTTGTGAAATACTTGGATGATGAGGATGTTCGAGTACGTAAATGGACGATAAAGGCACTGAGAAATATCAATCATGAAAGCGTAGTAACTTCTATTTCCACTATGCTTCAACATCCCGTTCACGATACCGCAGTCACCGCCATCGAAGCACTTGAAAAATTTGACGTCCAATTTTTGGCGATGCATGCCGACGAAATCAATCCAGTTTTGATTGAGTATGCAAACAAATTAACGGCGAAATCACATATAGCGGTCAACATTCTTGGGTTGATCGGCGACGATACGCTAATACCCGAGATCAAGAACATAAATGAGGAAGTCGGGCGAAAGGATACAATTCCTAAGTTAATCAAATTCAAAGTCCATCATTCTTGCATCCAGGCTCTCGCTCGATTCAATGACGAGGCAGCAATCGAGGAGATAATTCAAAATTTACAAAGTAATGATACATCTCTCATTAGCACCGGAATTCGTCAAATAGAATATGTTGGAAAACCTTTAGGAGTAAATTTAATACCCCTACTTGACGATGTTAGAGAATGTGACGAAAAGTATATCTATAGATCATTTAAATTGCTTGTCTGCGATATGGCTGTAAATGCAATCGAATCCATATATAAACCGAGTTTATCTTTTGAATTTAAGAAAGATCGGCATCATTACACTCAGGAAGAAATCAATGAAGTTCGAACTTGGTTGACAATTAGGGTCAAATTAGGGTCAAATTAGGGTCAAATTGAAAGCCCCGATTCAAAAAAATAGCGGACACCCCTGTAAAAAGAGGCCGGATTAGGGTCAGGCCGTAGGGTCAAAAAACTCATCCGTGGGGATTTTTGTATGAGATTTCCTGATTTTGAGGTGGGAATTGGTGGGCTGATTGGAGTTGGGAGTTCTTGATTTGTCCGGATTTTCATCCGGCCTAGCAATTTTTCCTGGATTTCAGTGAAAATTCACTGGCTTTTTACACAGTTCACCTGTGGATTTCAGGATTGCCATGCTCGTGGTTACGACGAGGAGTAACTATGCGATTTTGCGATAATAGTAATTCAGCATGCCGATGCGCTCGGATTTAGTAATGTTGCCTTCTTTTTTCCCGACTCGTTGATCGGGAAATGGAATAACATTGCCGATTCCTTGATGATTACGTTCACT
>JAJFLO010000161.1 GCA_021772675.1 Verrucomicrobiota bacterium
CAGTAATTCAACGTGTGATTTGTAGATAAATCAAAGCCTTATTTGTTAGAAACTGTACGAAAAAATTATGCGCTTTTCACGAATTTAATGCCCGAAAAACATTCACCCATAATTGCTGTTACAGAGGGACGATAATCCAAAAACAATAAAGCCACCAAAATATTTGTCATGCTGATATTCTGATGGTCGGACAAAGTAATACTTGAAGATATCTGTTTTATCCACTATTTTCCGTTGTGCGGCTGGAAATGAGCCCGACGGGGCGGTTTCAATTATTGTGCCTTGGAGAATCGGGTGAATTGCAATTGTTCCACGTCCTTTTCCTGGTATACATTTCACTGTAATCATAGGTGTCACAGCTGTTTCTATGCAGGAATTATTCGTCCCTAAAAGTTTATCTATACTAACCTCAAACACCCGCGATAAGGTTTTCACTATCTCATGTGATAGATTTGTCTTTTCACCGTTTTCAAGTTTTGAAATAACTGTTAGAGATAGATTTGCTAATGATGCAAGTTGTTGCTGACTCCATTGGTGATACTCACGTGCCTGCTTAATATTTTCACCGATCATAATATTTCCTTTAGTCAGATAACTACAGAAACTAATCTGAAGTTATGATTGCTTACTTCATTGTTCAAATTATTTGTGAATTTAAGAGGAGCACCTTTCGCACCCGTTATTGCGACCTCGATTAATACAAAACGAAACTTTTGACCCAAGATTAAGTGTAAAATTAGGATTAATAAAATCTTGCAGTTCGCCTCAAAACTGGTTTAAGTTTCAAGGGAGGAGTTTATCGTCTTAGAAAGGTTTCAGAATCAATCTTTATGGGAGAAAAAGAGGCCTCAATATGACTGATAACTGTTTCTTCACTGAAGTCTTTACAGCTAAAAACGTCTATGTACATGTCTAGCGCTTTATCGTTCGTATGGATGGTGATGGCACTTGTTTCAATGAGCTGAACAGCAGAGATACCTATTTCTATGCCTTCGCCAAAGCGCTCTACAATTGGTTGACCAAATGCTGCCATGTCTATTTTTTCAACGAGTTGTCTAAGAAAATCAGCAATATATTCTTTGCTTATTAAATTTTCGTTGCAGGACACCGCAGTCGCGATCATATGTTGACCATAATAGCGAATGCCATTTTTTAGAATTCGTTTGTAATCATCCATAGCCTAATAAATTCCAATACTAAAGCAGATTTTGGCGAATACCTTGGTTTCGTTTTAAGTCGGGATTGCCTGATTTCGACGTTGTAGGAATAGTTTTATTCGTTGTTACAATTAAAATATCCATTTCTCTGCGCGGGACCTTTTTTTCCATCTGTTATTCTATATTATAATTTATCCTATTTCAAGAAATACTAAAAATTTGGACGAATCAATTTTTGAAGAGGATGAAGTGTTAGAAATGATATTAAAGATATCTCCCGGTTTCTATAAAGATGGTATCGGGAAATGAAATGAACAAAAGGCAAGTGGCCATTCCTGCGACATAATTTATTACTCAGACAAAAATGTCCGAGTTATATTAAATTTTCTGAAAACCGAGTTTGCATCCCCCTGATAAAAGCTTAAAACTTCACATAATAGTATAGGCCTTCTTAATGAATCACTAAGATTAATAGGGGGAACATAAACCTGTCAATAAACGATCTATTAGCCACTTATATACGACATGTTGAAGATCATCAGGTACAAGTTGAAATTATCAAACATCACCAGTTTTGCCTCAATCTTTTTCTCAATTATTTTGAGGCTGACATTGAATTAAGATGCCTGGGCTGGCTCACCCCTTCAGATATTTCTGATTTCACTACCAATTATGCACAGAATAATGGCGTCGACAGTCGACGCCATATGCGCACGATGTTCAAAGTAACGGTACGTGAACTTACAAAAAGAAATAATTCGTTGTCGATGAAGTAGATAATCCAATCTCTGAATGACTATTTGAGAGGTTGGGCTGGCTACCATGGAGTACAGGAATTTTGGAATGTGTTCAGAAAGTGGGATGAATTTATCTGTAATCGGATTCGATTAATACAACTGAACAAGTGGAAAAAGCTCAGGAAATTTCAACGGATAATGATTCGAGCCGATTATGCTCTAGATACGGCCGGGAAAACTTGGGTGAAAATGCGAAACTGGCAATCGGTCAGACTCAAAGAAGTCCGTTTTACGTTAAATTTGAAATGGTTCCGACGACTTGGGATAATATTTCTTGATGACTATATTGATCGTACTCTTGAATTCAATTTCAGTCGCTGATCAAAGAGCGATATACCGGCAGGTACGTCCTCCCGCTTAGCGCATTCGCGTCAACTTAAGATATAATTATTTTATATTAAGTTAGTTACATAATTAGTTGTGTCGGCACGGGCGCGGTGATTTTTTTTTAAGCTTTTTCCAATTTACAGCTGAATTCCCCAATTTGTCCAATGTATGGTAAAGATTATGCAAACATTTATGACCATACAAGGCCGCCATATAACTCTGGACAACATCACTCAAATCAACCAATTGATCCTTGAGCATCCAGATTGGCATCGAACTCGACTTTCCAAAGAATTATGTCAATTATGGAACTGGCGTAACGCCAAAGGCGATCTGAAAGACATGTCTTGCCGAAATCTGTTGCTCAAACTTTATCGACACGGGCATATTTTTTTACCACCCCAAAGACGAACTCCGCCTCATTTAATCAAACGTCAAATTCCGGAGATACCTCATGGTACCGATCCAATATCCACTGTCTTTGCCAATCTGCTGCCGATTGCAATCCTCGATGCCCGAAGTAACAAACATCATCATAAGCTCTTTGACCACTTCGTTCATCGCTATTATTATTTGAGTTTCAATTCAACTGTCGGCGAAAACATGAAATATATTGCTTTTGACTGTCACGGTCGGCCACTGGCATGTTTGCTCTATGGTGTACCTGCCTGGAAAGCCAAATCACGAGATGAATTTATCCAATGGACTCCGACTGTCTGTCAGAAAAATCTTAATTTTTTAACGAATAATACTCGTTTTCTTATTCTCCCATGGGTAGAGGTTAAAAACCTTGCCAGTTATCTGTTAAGCCGAATTGCCAAACAGATCAATGCGGACTGGATGTGCCGATATAATCATCCAATCTTCATGCTTGAAACATTTGTTGATCGAACACGATTTGCCGGTACTTTCTATAAAGCAGCCAATTGGATTCATGTCGAACAAACAACTGGACGGACACGACAAGATAAACATCACTGCATCCAAACATCTGTTAAAGATATTTATCTTTATCCGTTGACTAAATCCTTTCAGTTTTTACTACTGTCTACGAGCGAACAAACAACGTTGAAATGTAATAGTTAAATGGAGCCATCAACTCTTAGTTATTCAGCAGATTTCGAAGAACGATTAACCGTATCGTGTCCACAAACTATCATTAATCAAACTGCTCGGGCTTGTCAGTTTCTCAAACGTGATTATCGCAAAATTTCTCCTCTAACTTTTGTCAAAGGGTTGTCCTGTGGTTCTCCAAACGCCTTTCCATCACTCAATATTATTGCCGCAACTATGGCACTGATGACCAGCAGAAAAATCTCAAAGCAGGCTGTTGGTAAACGAATGTCTAATGAAGCGGTCACTTTCCTTAAACATTTACTCAAGCTCGTTATTGCTTACCCATTAAAAATCGACTATCGACAGATTGATCCATTCCTGCAACTCTTTTCCCAGGTATAGATTTGTGACAGTACCACCATTAAGCTTCATCCATCCATGGCTGAATTCTTTCCAGGAAGTAGAAACCAAACAAAAAAACAGTCTGTAACCATGAAAATACAACTCGCCTTTGAGTTGTTATCCGGATGCCTGGACGACATGTCTATTTCTGCATATACTCGAAATGATCAAGCTGCCACACATGACATTTTCTATGTCGTAAGCAAAGGCGCTCTCATTATCAGGGACCTGGGTTATTTCACATTAAGTTCCTTTCGAAAAATGATCGAAGAACAAATGTTTTTTCTTTCAAAGTTCAATTCCATCGTCACGGTTTATGATCTGGACGGAACACGAATCAATCTGCTTCAAATGCTTAAAACCCATAAGATTATTGACCAAAACGTTCTCCTCGGAGCGAAAGAAAAGCTCGAAGTCCGACTCATTGCCGCGCCTCTTGACCAAGCCAATACTCTAAAGCGAAAACAAAGGGCTGAAGCTGACCGGCATGCTCGATCAAACCATTCCAAAGACTATATGGAAATGCTTGGCTGGGCTATTTATATCACAAATATCCCTAAAGCTGTCATGCCGGCAGCTATCGCTTATCAGCTCTATGCAATTCGATGGAAAATTGAGATAATTTTCAAAATTTGGAAATCTTTCTTCATCATTACAAAAATCCCAAAAACATCCGTCAACTATGTTCAGTGCATCATATATGCAAAATTAATCCTCATTCTCTTAGCCAATCATTTTTATATCACCGCAAACAACACTGTCTATCAAAAATCAAAACGATATCTCAGTCCAATGAAATTTGCTCAGTTCATCAATCTTTTCTTCTCCCCTATGTGGCCAAAATCGATCACCGCAAATGCCAGTTTACTTTCACTGAATTCCTTGAATATTATTCGGTATATGAAAAACGAAGAAAACGACGAAATATGGCCGAATTAATCGCTCATATTCAAACACCATTTTAATCTTCAGTAAACTAAAAAATTATGATCGCTCAGAATTATTAAAAATGCCAGTAAAATCAATACACACCGGATAAATCGACCGAAAAAAGACAAACTCTCTTAAAAAATTGAATATCAAAGAGCATTCCTCCAATGAATACCATACTATTAGACATAATTGCTTATGCACCACGTGCATTCACTACTGTTTTGTATTGATTATGGCAAAAATTAATTATAGTATATCCCTTTAAGTTGACGCGAATGCGCAAAGCGGGATAATGACTCTCACTACAAAATTTTATGAATTATCCAAGCTAATTACCAGGGATTAGTTTTTGTTGTCTCTGTTGTTTCCAGGTGGAGTCCAGATTTTTTAGACCTTTGATTACCGGGCGCGTCAACCAAAGGCACATTGTTCCACCATTTTTGAGCTCGCGCCTGAGTCCATGGTGTTGCGAATACTATATTCCCCAATAGTTCTCTCAAAACGGTCATCGATTTCGGCCGATTTTCAGGGGCTTTTTCAAGACATTGCAAAATGATTTTCTCCAGGTCTGTTGGAATCTCCACATCTATCACTGACGATGGCGGAATTGGTTCACTTCTGAGATGGTGTTTAAACATCTCCATTGAATTTTTCGCGTTAAAAACATGTTTTCCCGTCAGTATTTTATAAGCGACACAACCAAGGGAATAGATGTCCGAACGAACATCGAAACTCGTAGAACTGGAAATTATTTCCGGTGCCATGGTGATGGGGGATCCAGGAGCAATTCCATTTTTGGTTATTTCGGTGTCTTCTTCCTCTTTACTAATCTTAGCTATCCCAAAATCCAGGACTTTTAAGAAATCGTATTCGGAGCCGAGTTTGCACACGAACAGATTCTGTAGCTTAACGTCACGATGAATTATTCCCGCATTATGGGCCTCAGACAAGGAATGACACACCTGCCGCAGAAACATAACGACACGTTCGGGATTTAATGGTCCAAAACGATTGATCATGGAATCAAGATCCATACCTGAGAGCAGCTCCATAACATAGTAAAACTCACCGGTACCCGTGACACCATAGTCAAAAAGTCTGATGGTATTTGGTGATTGCAGCTTTGAAATTGATTGTGCTTCCCGCTCGAATCGTTTGCTAGCGAGATCTCTTTCGCTTTTTTTTATCAACTTTGCAGCTCGAATTAATTTAATCGCAACCGGACGGGCAAGCATTTGATGCTTTGCCTTCCAGACTTCGCCCATGCCTCCTTCTCCTAGTTTGTCCAGCAACCTGTAGCGATCGATTCGCTGTCCCTCTTCCAGAAGATCCTCGCTTATCTCGATTATCTGCCGGGTAGAAACCGCTAGCGCGTGTTCAAGAACATTTTGCAACTCTCTAATATTTCCCGGCCAGCCATAATCCTGAATTCTCTGCAGTGATTCAGTCGACAGACGGTCAACATTTTTACCAATTCGTTTTGCATATTTATCGATATAGTGATCAACAAGATCTGGGATGTCTTCCAGTCGCTGATCGAGACGAGGGATCGTTATAATCTGTTCCATAAGAATTGAGTAAAGCCGGGTGCTAAATAGCGATACCTTGGGGGTGACGGTGAGATCCCATGGTATAAATGCGACGATTCTGATATCAGGACTAGTATATTTGCCAGTTGTTCTCCGATCGGTTAGTTCCTGAATTGCATCTGCAAGCTGACGTTGTAAAGAATCAGTCAATTCGTTAACTGCCTCTAAGTATAGTGTTCCTCCATCAGCAAGCTGAAAGAGAGAATAGACAGATGTAGTGGACTCGTGGTCACTGGTGGGATTAACATCAAAAAGCTCTTCTGGACTTTCCCATTTATATTGTCGACAATTTACATAGATAAACGCCGGTTGATGGCGACAGGATTTTCGGTGGATGGCACGCGCAACCGCTTCCTCACCGGATCCGGGTGAACCGATCAGAAGCACCGGATCACTGTTATATCCAATTGATTCAATTGATTCACGAAGTTTGCAAATCGTCTCCCCACTTCCAAGTAGAGGTCCATCAATACGTTCGCAGGCCTCTTCGAACAACTTTTGCGCAACCTGAAGTTCCTGAGCAAGGGATGCATTCTTTCGCTGAAGTTGCCTCTGTAAGCTTCGAATCTTGAGGTGGGTGTCGACGCGTTTAAGCAGCTCCATGGAGTTAAAAGGCTTGGTAACATAATCAACGGCGCCGTGATCAAATCCTTTCACGATTTCTTCGTGTTCGACTTTGGCAGTTAAGAATATCACAGGAATATTCCTTGTTTTTTCAGAACTCTTCAAACACTGACATGTTTCGTAGCCGTCTAGTTCCGGCATCATGACATCCAACAAGATTAAATCCGGTGTATCAGCCGCCACCGAGTCGAGAGCCCGCCGTCCATCTTGCGCAACGCTAATTTGGTACCCCTCATTTTTTAGGATGGTACCTAAAACTTGTAAATTTTTGATGGTATCATCAACAATCAGTATTTGTTGATTATTTTTGTTGAGATTCATTTTCAACCCATGTAATAGTTTTAACCACTTTATGGAAGACCCTTTTCTGTGGTACTTTGTGCGAGGTTCAAATCCTCATTGTCACTAGCCTCAATCCCCATGGTTGGTACAAAATCGTGCCACCATTGTTGTGCACGGCTCTGATTCCAGGGATTTTCGAAATGTACATTGGAGAGCATATGCCACAACGCGTCGGCCGACTCAGGTCTGCGTTCGGGATCTTTCTCAAGACACTGCAAAATTATTTGGTCCAATTCGGGTGGAATTTTCCTGCTTGTTGCCTTCGACGGCGGATAGGCTGTTGTTTGAAGATGGTGAGACAACATTTCTGCGGAATCCCTGGCAGTAAATACGTGTTTTCCAGTCATGATCTTGTAAGCAACGCACCCAAGTGAATAGATGTCTGACCGACTATCGGCACAGCGGAGGTCACTGATGGTTTCAGGCGCCATTGTGATCACAGACCCGAGAATTATCCCTGGTGCCGTAATTTTGACATTTTCATCCTCTTTATTGACCTTCACGACGCCAAAATCCAATACCTTCAGGAAATCATACTGCTCTCCCAATTTGCAAACGAACAGATTATGAGGCTTGATGTCGCGGTGAAAGATTCCAGCCTCATGGGCTTCAGACAAAGAACGACAGGCCTGTTGCAAAAACATGACTGCTCGTTCGGGTTTAAGCGCTCCGAATCTATTGATCATGGAATCGAGATCCATGCCCGACAATAGTTCCATGACGTAATAAAATTCGCCTGTTTCAGTCATCCCATAATCAAATAGTGTGATGGTATGTGGTGATTGCAGCCTGGCTGTAGCTTTCGCCTCACGCTCAAAGCGTTTGTTAGAATTATCTCTGGTATTCTTATTTGATAATATTGTCGTATTGATGAGTTTAATCGCAACTGGACGCGTCAGGAGTTGGTGTTTTGCTGTCCAGACTTCACCCATGCCGCCGTGACCCAGTTTTTCGAGTAATCGGTAGCGGTCGATACGTTGTCCTTCGTCAAAGAAATGTTCACTTATTTCTATCACAGGCTCGCTTGAAGAGGCGACAACATGTTCAAGGATGTTTTGTAATTCCCGAATATTTCCTGGCCAGCTATACGCCAGAACCCGCCGCATTGATTCATCTGATACGCATTCGACGATCTTACCGATCCGTTTGGCGTATTCCCTGACATAATAGTCAATAAGGTCTGGAATGTCTTCCAGTCTCTCTTTTAGCGGGGGAATAGATAAAATCTGGGCCGTCAGGAGAGCGTGCAGCTGCGTACTAAATAGTGAAATTTTAGGGTTGGCAGATAGCTCCCAGGAGATGTAGGCAATGATTCGTACGTCCGGCCCGCAGCCGGCCAGACGTCGATTCTTAAGTTCTTCCATTGCATTTGTGAGCTGAAGTTGTAATTCTTTTGTCAATTCATTAACGCCTTCAAGATACAGTGTTCCTCCATCAGCAAGCTCAAACAGGGAATATGCTGTTGCTGTTGTGGACTCCGGCTTATTGGCAGAATCGACTGAAAAAAGATTTTCCGGTCCCCCCCATTTATAGTGTTGGCAATTAATATAAATGAATGCCGGATGGTGGCGTCTCGATGCCCGGTGAATCGCACGGGCGACGGCTTCTTCGCCAGATCCCGGTGGGCCTGCAAGCAGTACAGGCTCATTCGTTTTTGCAAGAGATTTAATCGATTCATGTAAACTACTGACTGCATCTCCGTTTCCCAGAAGAGGCCCATCAATACGTTCACAGGCTTCGTTAAATAACTGCTGAGTAACCTGAATTTCATGGGCAAGAGCCGCATTTTGACGGTGAAGATCTTTTTGCAGTATTCTAATTTTAAGATGCGTTTCGACGCGCCTGATCAGTTCTTTAGCATTGAAGGGTTTGGTGACATAATCAACGGCACCGTAATCAAATCCTTTCACAATTTCTTCGTGTTCGGCTTTGGCAGTTAAGAATATCACAGGAATATCCTTCGTTTTTTCAGAATTCTTCAAACACTGACATGTCTCGTAGCCATCCAGTTCCGGCATCATGACATCCAGCAAGATTAGATCTGGCGCATCCGTCGCCACCGAATCAAGAGCCTGACGTCCATCTTGCGCTACACTAATTTGGAAGCCCTCCTTTTTGAGGATGGCACCCAGGACTTGCACGTTTTTAATGGTATCGTCAACAATTAGTATTTGTTGGTTTTCGTTGTCAAGATTCATTGTTAATTCGTGTCAATTATCACAGTGGTGCTAAGTTAAGGGCTCACAAATAAATAACTTGGATTTTTCGCATCTTATTCTCACGTCATCTATGTCCGATCTAAATGACGAAAAACATTGAAATAGTGCAATATTCCTGCTGCTTTTCGCCATTCAGATCGCCCAAACCTGACATAAATCTGAGCGCGAAATTATCCAAGTTATTTATTTGTGAACCCTAAGGGCGAAATGAACTCCAACAGCCACCTTAATCGTATTAGAATCCCTAATTGAGCGACATTGGGAGCTAACCACCTGATTAATATATATTCAGTAAACTGCGTAAGGGCAAATGAATACCCTTGGTACTAAGGTTTTTAACCCAAGTTATGATGCTCTCTTTTGAGTGTTTTTTGAGTGCGCAGGGTTCTACTGCGTTTTTGTTTGCTACGGAGTGGCAGAAGGCAAGACGGTATACATCGCATTACACCAGACATCAACGACAAAATACCGCTGCCAATAATCCTTCCTACCACCCCGTGCTATTCAAAAGCGGTGTGCAACCCACCGCACTCCAAAGATTTGCTTCACAAATCAGGCGGCACTCAAAAATTGAACTTAATGACATGGATCAAATCAGACCAGACATATTTCCTAATTTAACCTCAAAACGCAGTTTACTGAAACGACACCCTGATTAATTCAATCGGCTTGTATTTCTGTGAGTATTTCCGGATACGTCCTGAGCGTTTTCTTCATGCCACTAAGATCAAACGTCTCGGCTTGATCGCTAAGTATTGTTCCCCAGTCCATCAAAGAAGATAGATTGTGAGTCTTACCCAACGTGTTCATCTCGTTACCGAATTCTTCAATTTTGTTTATAGATAATGAAATCGACAATTTTTCCCAAAGGGACATTCTTTTCTCCAGTGCGTCGATGAGCTTAGGTAAATCCCGGACATTTTCCCTGACTGAGTCAGTGGTTCCTGAGTCTGATTCTTCCGGTTGCAATGTTTTGCTGAATTCGGTATTGGTATTCAGAGCATCGTGCTCCAAAAATCGCGCTAGCTCAATGACCACTTCTTTTCGAGATACCGGTTTTCGTAAATAACCATCGAATACCTTCTGTACCCTTTCTTCGGTCGTTTTCATAGCTGAAGCAGTGAGAGCGATGACCGGTATGTTTTTGGTTGTGTCGGCAGATTTTATTTTTTCCGCAACCTGAAAACCATCTAAGCCGGGCATAATGATATCCATGAGTACAAGATCAGGATTCTGTTCGTTAATTAGTTCGACAGCCTGTATTCCATTCTTTGCTTCAAGAATTTCGAAGCCACGATCCTGGAGATATTCCCTGACCAGATTTCGATTTAGATCCAGGTCATCAGCAATCAGAATAGTAGCAGGCCTAAATTGTATTGAGTCTACAGTTACATTGGAGGTTTCTTCTTTGATCTGGGTTAGAGCCGCGATTTGTACACCGTGCAGCTTGATCTCAAACTTGCTTCCTTTACCAACGTTACTGGTACAGGTAATTTCTCCTTTCATCATCTCCACTAAACGTTTCGAAATTGCCAATCCCAGGCCAGTGCCGCCGTACTGAGATTGACTTTGTCCTTGTTGTTGCTCAAAGGCGCCGAATATAGAGTCTATTTGATTTTCCGGTATACCGACGCCTGTATCTTCGACGGCGATAATGAGGTCTATATTACTTTCGTCTTGCATGGTATCGCTCTTGTGGACAGAGAACTTTACAACTCCGGAATCGGTAAATTTTATGGCATTGCCAATCAAGTTCAACAATACTTGACGTACTCTAATTTCGTCAAGAACTAACGCGTCGGGTAGATTCGGGTCAATCATCATTTCAAAGGATAAATCTTTTTCGGCAATGTTGAGGCCAAAAATTTCGCCCATTTCGGCGAAAATTGCAGTGGGACTAACCGCCTTAAATTCCAGCTCAAGTTTTCCGGCTTCAACTTTCGACAAATCCAAAATATCATTGATTAGTCTGAGGAGAGATTTGCTGCTGGATTGAATTGAAGACAGGTAATTTCTTGCCTTTCGGTCTTTTAGGATATCTCCAAGGAGCTCAGTGAATCCCATGATCGCGTTCATGGGCGTTCGAATTTCATGGCTCATATTGGCTAAAAAAATGCTTTTGGCGCCGTTAGCGATGTCTGCTTCCTGTTTTGCACTCTTCAGGTCCTGCTCGAACTTTAATCGTTCAGTAACATCACGAACTCCAGCCGCGACCAGTAACCCTTCTTCGGACTCAACAGGGCTTACCGTGATTTCGACTGGCATTGCTGTCCCGTCCTTACATAAAAGTGTTAACTCTTTTCCACTTCCGCCTGCACGGGTTTTTAGATCGGATAAATTTACAGTCTGATCATGAGGCTGGTTGGCTTGAATTTCGTCTGATAATAAAACAGCCATTTCTTTGCCTATCAATTCATCCCGTGTATAACCGAACATAGATTCAGCCTGTTTGTTTATAAGGACAATCTTCCCAGCTTTGTCGATAACAAGTATCCCATCCGGCGCCGAATCAAGTAGCCCTGTGGCTTTCTTTTCTGAGCGAATAAGTTGACCTTGAATTGACGTTAGTTTAGTCATCGTGTTCTCAAGCTCAATATTTTTCGCTGCCAATTCCTGATTTGCCCGCTGCTTCTGTTTGTGACTTCGATATGACAGGACAATTGAAACAGCCAGGAGCATGACGGCAAGACTGATTGCGCCGATCAACACCTTTTGTGTTTGGATTGTTGCTCCCTGTTGCACCATAGTTTTGAGTTGCATATCAATCTGCGACCGTTGATTGTCCATGAGTTCCAGTTGAGACTCCAACACCTTTACATTGTTTTCAATTTTCAGTGTAAATTTTTTAATCTCAAATTCTTTTTGATTCAAATCTTTCTGCCTGGCTTCAAGCTCTTGTTGAGATATTTCCAAAATCCGTTCATTTTGTTTAGAGACTGAAGACATATGTTTGACGTTCGCTTCCAGATCTTTGAGTTCATTTTCTTTCAAACGTACCACCTTGACCTGCGTATCAATAACACTACTTTGTTCCTTAATGAGGTTCTTCTGGTCCTCTAATTCTTTCGACTGAAGAACTATCTCTTTTTTCTGCGCTGAAATTTCGGCCATCTGTTTTTCAACGGCCGAGCCTTGACGTTTGATTAAGGCTTTCTGACTATCAATTTCCTTAATCTGGCTGTCAATAATCAATTTCTGCTCCAGTGCCTTATTTTCCTGAACGGCCAGACTCTCTCTTTGCTTTCGGACCTGATCCTTTGTTTGTTGCAGTGCCAGTTCAGTCTCTTTATACAGGATCGCCACATCAAGTTCGGAGCCGCCCAATACAAGAATGTCTTTAGATATCCTCAATTTTTCGTAGATGATGTTTGATTTATTGATTTCGAAGGAAATCTTGTCTTTTCCGGGATAAGTGAAGTTAATCATGATCGATTCCTGCCGAGTAGAAGCATCAGTGATCAACAATGTACCGGTTTGCAGAAGGGGGTGAGATATTTCGTCGATCGACGAATTCTTTGACTGTGGGATGACCAGAAGCTGGGCATTTTTCGCAGCCTGCGCGTCAGCGTATTTCTTTACTGTAATTCTCTTACCTCTTACCATTTTTCCCTGGACATTCGCGACCAATTCATCATATAATTCTCTATCGCCGTCTAAGAAACCGATTGTTATCTCAGTAAGTTCATTCTCATTCTCCCACTCGACGTATTTGACGAAGTTATAGAGATATAACCCCTTAGTTTGCACGGGGGTGGCAATCCTTTTGGCCATCGATTCAAGGCTAAAGATAAAGATCCAAGCCAAAAAAAGACGCGTTAAAAAAGAATTAAATGATAGAATTTGGAATGTTAACGTCCTGTTCATGGAATTGGGGGAAATATGTTTCACAATAAATCACAACTCCAGGTACAAACAGTTGTCATACACTGCGTAGGAGAAGATTCACCTAACTTTAGAATCAAGAGTGTAGTCATCCTAAGAGATGATTGTAAACCAAGAACGAATAGGTTGTCGAAAATTGGCTTCATGATGAACTAAAATGAAACCGCCAGAGTCGCATAAACGCTTCTTCCTGAATGAATCGGAAAATTTAATTCTAAAGGAGAATCTGGTGAGAACGCATCCACATCCAGGAGATTATCGCCATAGATTGATAACTTAACATTTTCTAGTGACGGTTTGTTTATCACTAGGCCCAAATTTAACTCAACATTAAGTGTGAGCAAGGAATATTGTTCTGCTTTTTCATTTACAGTAATATGTGGTATTGCATCAATTTCCTCTGCCGGTTTTGTTTCGCTAATATAGCTATTAAATAGGGATAATTTAAATCCTCGCGGAGACGCATATGATATCCCGGTTTTTACCTGCCAATTTGGTACTCGAGTGACTTCCTCAGTACCCATGTCGTCTTCATTGGTCTGAAAGCTGATGTTTCCGAGAAAAAATAACCGGTTGTTCAGTTTATACTTTCCTTCCCATTCGACGCCGTCATATTTGACCTTACCTCGGTTGACGAAGAATGTGGGGCCTCCTGGAATAGTTTGAGTCGTATGAATGTCGATTTGCCGTGTGTGGTAGACTGTGAACGACGATTCAATGTTGGGACCGGAATACGCTAATTGTGCATCATAGGTTTTTGTAATTTCGGGCCTGAGCGGGCGAGCTCTTACGCTTCGATTAACATTGTTGTCGAGGGATCTTGCAGGTCGAAATGCTTCCCCATACAGGAACTTGGCCGTCCAATGCTGGGCTATGTCGACAATCAGACCTGCACGGGGAGAAATATCCTGCTGAATATTCCTTATCTTGTTGATCTGAAATCCAGCTATCAGCTTGGTACGACTCGTTGGTTGGATATCTAGTTGACCGTAAATTTCCGACCACCAGTTATCTCGTTTATCACCTGTGGGGAAACGAGTTTCGGTCCATTCATAGGCACTTCCTAAGACGAGGTTCATGGTATCAGTTAGTTTTCCAAAGGTTGTCAACTCTACTAAATGTCCAATATTTCGTTGTACATGATTACCTGGGATATCCTGAATTGCCCGACTTGGAGTGAAGGTTATTGTTGCATTCCATCGTTTCGATGGCGATGTCTGGTATTGCAGAGTTAGTTGTTGGCGGCCAATATCGCGAGTTTTTGAGGGAGTGAAATCAGTGAGTGCTCTCGCATTTGTAAACAAGCCGTTGATTTTAAGATTTTTATACCCAGCTGAAAATAATGCTCCGTAACCAGACGTTCCGGTACGAAATTCCCCTGGTCTCGGCGGTGGTCCCGGACGGGGAGCCTCGAAGAGAGTGAATTCATCACCGTTATTGTCCAAACCCGTAACACTTCCCGAAAACCAGAATTCTTCTTTTTCTGTTCCGCCTGACAGACTCAATTGGCGATGATCAAATGATCCATACGCAACAGATGCGGTCGTTTTATCATTGTTCGTAAAACGTTTTGTCTTTATATTAATGATCCCCGCAAGAGCATTTGGTCCGTACAAGACAGAACCTGGACCCCGAATAACTTCAACGCGATCAATCATCTCTACAGGCAGCACCATATAAAGATCGGTGTTGTGTCCCCCGGTACCGGTATCACGGACAGGCATTCCATCTATAAGAAATAAAATGCTATCGTCTCTTTCTCCCGAGTCTATACCTCGCAAGACTGTTCTGCCATTGGGAAAGCCGCTAGAGCCTCTCACCTGCATATTCGGCAATCTATCCAGTATGTCACGAAGATTACGAGCACCAAACCGGCTAATCTCGTCTGCGGATATGACCGTAATTATACCGGGTGCGTCCTGAATCAATTCCTCCTTCTTCGAGACCACCGAAATCTGCCGCATTTCCCAAAGATCAAGTTCGTAAAAGTCTTTGGTCTTCTCCTGATCTCCTGCGAATAAGATACTAAATTGACAATTGATTCCAACAAGCAGCACCAACAGGCATAGTGTGAATGTCCTCAATATTCTTTCCTTTCGAAAAGTCTGTGAATCCAATCCGAAAAAAATGATGGGTAATTTGATTTCGCTCTTAAGATATCGTATATCAACATGGGCATTTTTATGGATCGATTCAATGAACAATCTGAAAAGTTTACGGAATTTGCAGAAATCTAAATAAACGCTTTTGTCGATACTAAACCCGGAATGACTCTAATTGCAATGTCATCAATCAGGGACTGCTGGATTTTCTTTTCATCTAGCAGCAGCTGTAAAATCTAGGAGTTGCGGGATTTTATAAGTGGACTTTCCCCGATTTTCTGGAACAGCTAAGCTGAGATTAAATGTAAAAGGTGATCCTCTTATTCAGATAATATACCGACAGCCATCAGGTTTTCGACAGATTTCTGTAAAATTGTTGCCTGAAATGAATAACGAATGTCGAAAAACCTACTACTTGCAGTATAGGCTGAAATAATGGCAGTTAATGAGATGCTACCAAAGAAATAAATCAAGTAATTTATGACAAACGGCTAATTTTTTGCCTGAAGATCTTGGCATTAGGGCGAATGTCGACTGGGAAACTCCGATGGAACATGACGTGTTCAATCGATTCAGTCAGATCGTTCTGCCTGGCTATATCTAAAATTTCATCCCAGAACAATCTGTGATTTTTGTGAGACTTAGCCCGGTTTTCTCACAAACTTTGTGGTGAGAAAGCTTAGATTGCCTGTATTCAATGGTTTAACGCAGACGAGCGGATGACAGTGTGTCGAGACACATTGAGTTCGCGAGACAAGTTAAGACTTTGAATTTAGGTGATATACGCTTTTGTAACAGAAGTATTGTGAGAAATCCGGGCTAGGAAATCGACCATGCACTGGTTCGATGATAATCACCGATGTTTGTCGATACCGATCTGTTCCTAAACCAGTCAGTGCCGATCGATATACATATGGGTGTTCATTGAATAACGCCACGCAGCATACAGTATTCATTGTTTTTGTACCGGTTTCGATCCGATGAGATTTGCGTCTGCAAAACCATAAGCGATCATCATCGTCAAGATACCCAATATCACCAATCCGGTGCCAAAATTCGTCATTCGTACGATCTTTAGTTTCGACTTTTTTGCCAAAATTTTGGAAAAAAGGCTTGACGTCGATAAGAAACTATGACCTTAACACTCTTTGAAATTGGAATCCATGACTAAGTTTATTAACCTGCGATTGATATATTGAAACTGCTCCGGCATTATCTGCCGGCAGGCTGCGTGCCATTCAAAAAGGTGAAAATCACAGGAATAGGCTTGAAAAAAATTATAGCTGGAAATTTTTATTCTGAACTCAAATAAACCAATAAAACGCAATAACGCAGGTGCCCCGAATACCCCTGTTATTCAGATACTTAAAAAATAATTTTGTAATATTTTATTATCAATAAGCTACTTCTGTTGGAGTGGCACCGTATTTTTCTTTTTTCCTCTATATTCTTTTAAGTAAATATCGTAGCTTTTTTGCCTTCTGGAGATTCCCGGAAATTCATAGGAAAGGATAATTGAATTGAGGCTCGGGTTCGCGTATATTAACCTATGAATTTTACGACGAACTGGATCTGAACGAACGTGAGATAATGCTGCTTGAAGCCGCTACAGGAAACCCGTCCTTTGAAGGAATGTATGAGCCTGCCCAGTCATTGCTAGATAGTGTCTGTCCCGAAAAGGCGAATTTCGAAATATTAAATTTCTATAAAGCCACAACCTGTTTTATGAAAACATGTTATGGATTTAGTTTATTTTCAGAAATCGAGTTATCAACAGGTTGCTACGGATGAGTAATTTTA
>JAJFLO010000162.1 GCA_021772675.1 Verrucomicrobiota bacterium
GGATGCAGGGTGAATTGATCTTTTGTCTCTGAAACAGAAGCGGGCAAGTTCAGTTCGGCTAAAATCTCAGGGTGGCCTTCCGCATTTTCCCCAACGTAAATCTTTTCAAGACCCTGAAGCGCGGGACCATGGTCCACCCCCATAGTTTTAAATGCTGCATAGCATTCTTGAGGACTGAGACTGTTCTGATTGAGGTTTGTTTGTAAATCGGTAAGATTCAAGGACGGCATCTTTTCGGGAGAAACCAGTGTCGCCACTCCCTGGCTATGTACCCTTCGACTAAGCTCAGGGACTTCGTCAAGTGACTCTTCTTCGGCATTTTGCTTATCCGTGTAGATCTCATAGACAATCTCTCCAATTCTTCCGTCTTCGTTCTCCTCCAGAGAATTATGCCGCGACAGGTCCGGAAAAAGCCCAATATGTACCTCAGCGGGTTGTGCACCCACAGCTATCGGTCGAGTCCAGACAACGTTTTTGAGCTGAATGCTTTGATGGTCTTTGGGAAACGATCCCAATGCTTGATGAATCGCTTCCTGAACCATCTCCAGATAAGCCACACCAGGCAACATCTTCTCCCCTTTCACTTGATGATCTTTCAGAAAAAATTCATCTCCTGTAAACGTCGAACTAAACCGTTGCTCCTCAAAATTTGACGTATTCTCATGCACTAACGGATGTAACTTTCCTAGACCGTTTGACTGCTTACTGATCACTGTTAACTGATCACTGTTAACCCAGTACCGTTCCCTGGAAAACGGATAGGTCGGTAGGGAAATCCTTGAATACCCCTTGACAAACAACCCCTTATAAGCAAGATCACATCCTTGAATATACAAATCTGCAATCATTGATAAATCCTCTAAATATCGGGCTGCATTTTCTGTCTTTCGGCAATTATCGATGCATTGATTCCCATAGCGCTTCAATGAAGCCTGTTCCCGCACTTCTCCTTCACTAAGCGATGAAATATACACCTGTGGTACACGTCCTTTTTTAAGCCATTTTTCAGAAATTCCTATCAATTCCTCGATACTGCAAACCACACAGGCCAAACGATGACTCCAATGTTTTCTCCCGAGCAAAAGGGTATAACTCATATTACCGGGATCAAGCTTTTTTTCTTCCTTGCAAAATCTCAATAGATTTCTAACCTGATTGGTCAGTTGTTCTGAGGTTCTGGCGGAAAGTACGATCAAATAACCGGGGCGTTCTGAATGTCTTCGCTCGGTTTGAGGAGCCTCTTCAATCACCATATGCGCGTTGGTGCCACTGACTCCAAAAGCACTGATGGCTGCTTGACGCCTGGAGTTTTCTTTTGCTTCCCAATCCTGAAGCTTGGTATTTACATAAAATGGACTTTTTTGAAACTGGATATTTGAATTGCCGGATTGGTAATGAAGCGAGGGGGGGATCTTTTTGTACTTTAATGATAATAAAACCTTAATCACTCCGCTAACGCCCGCTGCCTTTCCCAAATGTCCGATATTTGTTTTGACAGAGCCAATGGCGCAGTACACTTCTTTATCCGTATATCCGCGAAATGCTTGACTCAAAGCGGCATACTCAATAGGATCCCCCAATTTTGTTCCCGTTCCATGAGCTTCAACCATTTGAATATGTTGAGGATTAATATGGAAACGATCATAGACTTCTTTCTCTAAACGTTCCTGAGACTTAGCGCTTGGGGCATTGATTCCGTTCGTCGTGCCGTCCTGATTGATTCCACTTCCTTGAATCACACCATAAATATGATCTCCATCAGAAATAACCTCTTTGAGTCGTTTCATTACAATCACTCCAACTCCTTCGCCGGGAACAAAGCCATCAGCTTTCTCGTCAAACGTATGACAGCGGCCTGTTGGAGATAGCATCCCTGCGTCGTTGCACGCTAAGTAAAAACTGGGAGTGGATTGAATACACACACCTCCAGCCAAAGACATCTCCGTCTCTTTGGACCACAAACTCTGGCATGCCAAATGAATGGCGACTAACGAACTGGAGCACGCGGTATCAATTGCAATCGCGGGCCCATGAAGATTCAAATAATAGGCGATTCGCGCAGGAATGATCGACTCTTCGTTTCCCCATACCGCTTGTGCGGGAGGTTTTTTGGAAAACAGTTTTGAATAATCGCCTCCTGCGCATCCGACGTAAATTCCGCAATTTTTACCTGCGACACTTTCTCCCGTGTATCCCGCGTCTTCCAGCGCGTTCCAGGACTCTTCCAAAAATAAACGCTGCTGAGGATCCATGTACGTGGCTTCCAGAGGAGATATCTTAAAAAACAGCGGATCAAACTGGTCAATATTTTCCAAAAAGCTTCCATGATTACAGTATTTATCATTGTTTTCAGATGTCTTTGAATAATGCTGGGAAAGATCCCATCTGGAGACCTCTTTCACCAAATCTCTTCCGGTGGATAAATGCTCCCAAAAATCGGTTACGGTTTCGGATTGAGCGAATCTTCCACTCATTCCGATAATGGCTATCGAACCCTGTTCGCTAATGCTTGTCTTTCCCTCAATTCCTGACTCAATGGTTCGGTTAAAAAAACGCTTGGGAGAGGAAAATACCCTTTTACCTTCATTTACAGTGGAAACTTGCTTATTTTTACATTGTCCTGCGTTTTGCTCTATATTTGTAATTAGCTGATCCTTATAATTCGATAAAATATAGTGTGTCAGTTGTTTTACGGAACTATAATCAAACAGATCTGTTGTTTTTAATCCTATCTCCAACGAACAATTAATGATTGTCACAAAGTTAACTCCTAAAATCGAATCCAATCCATAATCGGAAAAGGATTCTTCAACATCAATTTTATCGATTGCCACTTTCAAAGATTCCGAGAGTTTTTCTATAATGCATTCTTTTACGTAATCTTCTACCATTTGATCTGTTACATCAATGTTTCTTCGAATCGCTTTTTGTTTCTCAAAAGGCTTCTCTTGAACTAAAGGCATTTGTGAAGTCTTGATTCTTACTGATAATGGAATTGCCTTTGGTTCAAATCTCTTTGCCACGGTTTTAAGAGGAAGCTGGTTTTGCCTGACAATCCCATCGCTTATGGCCACAATAATCTGTTGACCCAATTGATGGATCTTTTCAGCGGGAAAGAATGTTGAGATAAATCCCTCTTCTCTTAAAACTCTCCTCCAGGTCTCAGGATATAAGCCTGGAGACCCTGGAATGCGCAAACGGTCCTCATACCGCCACCAGCCTTCGAGCAAACCAAAGGTCAGATGAGTAAATAGCGATTTGCTACTTATTTCATTCAAAAGAAGGATCCCTCCTTTACGCAGGAGCGCCTTGGCATTGCGCAGGGTTTGGCGAATGTTTCGGGTGGCGTGAAGCACATTACACGCGATCACAATATCATAATTGTTCGCCTGGAAATCTTGACTGGCAATTGGTTTTTCCACATTAAATAACTGAGTTTTCAGATAAGACGCTTGCGATGCGTAATGCTCTTGAGCGTACATTAAAAACGCCTTGGAAATATCCGTGTAGCAATATTCTAAAATTTGATTTGTATAGGGCTGGAGTTTTGGCAAGATGGTGGCTGTCGTTCCTCCGATTCCGGCGCCGACCTCAAGAATCCGTAATTGAGATGAGGCGTCCTGTACGAATCGTTCGTCAATACAGGCCACTAATGTTTTACCAAGAATGTCATGAAACAGATCTGCAACAACATTGCCTTTATAAATTCCTTCTATTAGACTCATTGAGGAGTTTGGAAATATAACGTCTGTAGTTCGTAGTTTACCTGTCAGAATGTCAGGTAAGACAGGCAAACAAGCGTCTATTAAAGCGACCCGAGCTCTCTTATCGGGGGCCTGGTTCCATAATTTCTTTTGCTGATCCCATTCCACCCATGCCTCTTCAAAATCCATTCGTTCCTGCACATGATACTTATTTCCGTCGTATTTCAAGTAATTTTTGCTGAGAAAAATGGCGAGGACTTCCTTCATCCAGCGATTATAAAAACTAAGAAAAGCTCCTTGAGATTGTAAGTCTGAAAATATAAACGTCTTTTCTCTAAACAATCCTAAAGATTTCAAGCGACTCCATAGCAATTTGCAGAGAATACCTTCCATCTCCGGGATTTGTATTCCTCCTGCTGATTTTATTGGATCCAATTCATCTATCTGAACGGATATCTTTTTGACCATACCGGGAGGAATCGTTTTCGGATAGATTGTCATCCATTCGCAAGGATTGATTCCTTCCATTACCATCGGTTTCGAGGTTTTGATTAAAGCAACTTGATTCAGGGGACCATTGAGTAATTTTTCCAATACTGCCATCCCTTCGACAGGCTCAATAGCTTCTAATCCACTCTGTTTTTGGCGACTCTTCATCGTTTCAGCCCCCCTGCCTTGGGACCCGATTCTCCAATATCCCCAATTCATCACTTTAACCGGATAGGAACATCTACCAGAGAGGTGAAGCACAAAGGCATCCTTAAAGTTACATCCGGAAGAATAACCACTGAATCCTCCAAGTTTCATAAATGCAGTTATCGAAGAAAAGAACAGGAGAAAGTCGAGGGATTCTTTTTCAAAGACTTGAGCGATGTGTACACTCAGGTCAATATTAACCGAAAGAATTGTTTGAAAACTTTTCTCATCCGTATTTTCCAGGGAGCAATCAATTAAATCACATGCTGAATGAATCACGCCATTGATTTGAGAATATGTTTGTTTGATGTGCTGATACGCTTTTTCTAACGAACCTTTATTGCCGGCGTCGGCCTGGACGTAGGTGGGAGCAGGGCCTATTGCCGCTAAAGAATCCAGTTTATTCTGAATCGCATCTTTTTCTCTCCGCCCGATCCAGATGATCTTAGCCTGGTATTTTTCCATCATCCATTTGCTCCAGGCCTCGCCGATACCTCCAGCTCCTCCAATCACCACATAAACACCACCTGTTTTGTAGGGTACCAGCTGTTCCGGAAATTCACGGACAGGCAGCAACTCCCGGGAAAACCATTCCCTATCCCGATAGGCCAAAGCATTACCTTGAGCGTTATAGGGCAAGCTGAACATTTCTTCAATAGGCCAACGGCTATCCTCCTCCATGTCAAGAAGGCGGATTTGCCAATGGGGATATTCTTTAGCCAAAGAGCCGATCAATCCCTGAATGCCGGCGTGAGTGGGGTTGGCCCCATCGGCGATGCGCACAGCTTGAGTTTGTGTCGTGATCACCATCCAGGCCAGGTTCTTCGTTCCATAACCTAGAGCCAGTAAGGCTTTGATGATTTGAAATACTTGCAAAACACCCTGGTTTTGACCTTGAATAATGTCTTGTTTTTCCAATTCGTTTTGTCGTTCGGTGGGGTGAAAAGAAAACCTACAAGTGGGTTCCGGGGGGATCCAGACGATATGCTCTATAGAATCGTGTTCACCAAGCTGTTTAGTAATGATATTGACATTCGTCTCAGACTCCACTTTCAATACCTTAGCATGAGGATAGAGTTGCTGAATGGCCTCTTTTTGCTTTTGAGTTCCTCCAACAATCATCATTTGAGCGTTTTCTTCTGGAGAAATTGCCTTTTTTTCGATGGCAATAGCGTTCCACACCGGACTCATGGTGATTAATCCCACGGGCGCTTCCACAGACTCTTCGGGAGAGGATCTTATTCCTTGTCCTGTATCAAGTTTTCCTTCAAGCGCCCTTAAGGATAATCCTCTCAACTTCACACAAATCTTCCCGTCCTCATCACACAGATCAATATCTAACTTTTGTACTTTATCCGATGCTACATTGCCGTCAGAGAAACGTATCCACGCCCACATTGATTCGCTGCATTTTTCTACGACTTCAAGGTTTTCTAA
>JAJFLO010000163.1 GCA_021772675.1 Verrucomicrobiota bacterium
CTGCAATATAGGCGAGACAGGCTGTCCGGAGGACAGCAACGAAATAATATGGAGTGGCAACCTTCAGCTTGTTTTTTATTTTTTGAAGGACTTAAATAAGCAAGCTGAAGCTTGAACTCCAAAATAACGGCAATTCAACCCAAAATAAATTAACTGTGCTCTTAAATGAATTTCACCCATAATTGCTGGCCCAGATCATTGAAGATCCGGAAGCCGCAGCACTGAAACGCGCTGAAGCAGGTTGTTTTGTACTGATCAGCAACCGTCCGCTTGATGGTAACTGGAACCTGATGCAACGGACCATGCGCATCCATTTGGAGCGTACCGGTAATATGCTTGATGGGTGGGACGGTAAAGCCACCGATCGACCAACCTCATTCATGATGACGACCAAATTTATCGGTATTATGGTCGTTGCAGTTGGCCCCGTGCGCGCTCTAAAACCGCCACTTACAGCCGTGCAACTCGCATACCTCAAAGCCTTAGATGTATCCGAAAACGTTTTTGTTAGGCCTCGATCACCTACGTAACGACCCCCTGAAAAAAGACTCAGTAGGCCGCGAAAGGGGTGTGGAATGTGTACAATATCCACTGATTTCACTGTTTTTTTAGCAATAAGAACACAGTTCACCTGTGCTCATAAAAGGGAATTTTTCAAAAATCATCATAACCTATTCACAAGAAACATATTCTATACCGACAGCCATCAGGGTTTCGACAGGTTTCTGCAAAATTGTTGCCTGAAATGAATAACGAATGTCGAAAAACCTACTGCTTGCAGTATAATTCAAAATCAAATTGATCATCAGGACGCGTTGCAGGCGGACCTCTAGCGCGCGGATCTATCTATAAGCCTCAATGTTGTAAGATCTTTTCGATAATATCCATCTGGCGTCTTTCAATGAAACTGACAAATTTCATTTTGCCGCCACACTTTGGACATTTCAAGGGATCCAGCTCGTATATTGGCTGAATAAGCGCCGCCCAACGCATCCGACATTGTTTGCGGTGAGGCGTATCCTCATCAAGTGCATGGGGTCATAGCTTATATTGGATATTAATGAATATTGCTATATTGTAGGTTGAGTTATACCGACAGCCATCAAGATTTCGACAGATTTCTGTAAAATTGTTGCTTGAAATGAATAACGAATGTCGAAAAAACTACTGCTTGCAGTATAACTAAGCGTAGCAACATTGTCTGCAATTGTGCTTTTTTTTGAAATTCAACTAAAAATCTAATTGTTTAGTACAAAAATGGCCCGTCCCTTACGTATTGAATATCCGAACGCGTGTTATCACGTAATGAATCGAGGAAACCATCGCCAGGAAGTTTTTACGATAAATAGTGACTCTCCAGAAATGGCTAAAAGTAAAGCGGCCATTCTTGGCTGCTACACGGATTATTGCTCAGACAGGAATGTCCGAGTTACTTTTACTCCGTCAATTTCACACGATATCGCTATTTCTGGACAGACACTAAATAGTGACTATAAAATTTTTATCGACACGCTCGCCCAGTTTTCGACACCTTTTCAAGTTCAGATTCGTGCATATTGCCTAATGCCAAATCATTTTCATCTTTATGTTTGCACAAAAGAAGCGAATCTGTCAAAGTTTATGCAATCGCTGATGACATCGTATGCGGTGACATTTAATCGGCGCCACTTTACAAATGATCATCTTTTTCAAGGGCGTTTCAAAGCATTATTAATTGAAGACGAAGGTTATGGCTCGGAAGTTAGTCGCTATATCCATCTGAATCCTGCGCAAGTTATAAAGGATAAGCCGGTGATACAGATATGATTCCGGTAAACGAACCGCTGCTGGCAGGGAACGAATTAGCCTACATTAATGACTGTGTCAATACAGCCTGGATTTCGTCGGCAGGAAAATATGTTGATCGCTTTGAGTCGGAATGGGCCGCATACTGTAACCGAAAATTCGGGGTGTCGGTTACCAATGGGACGGCCGCACTTGAACTGGCGATTTCTGTCCTGCGTCTTCCCGCCGGCAGCGAAGTTATTCTGCCATCATTTACCATCGTAAGTTGTATCGAGGCAGTACTAAGGAATGGCTTAACGCCAGTTCTTGTTGATTGTGATCCCAAGACATTTTGCATGGACGCCAATCATGTGGTTGCAAGAATCAGTGAAAATACCTCTGCGATTATGCCGGTTCACATTTATGGTCATCCTGCGAATATGGAACGCATATTAAAGATTGCTAAGATGCATAACGTGAAGATTATCGAAGATGCTGCAGAGGCACATGGGGCTGAATGCGCGATTGATGGAAAATGGCAAAAGTGTGGGTCATTTGGCGACGTTTCGACGTTTTCATTCTACGCGAATAAAAACATTACCTGCGGTGAAGGCGGGATGGTCCTAACCGATGATAATGAATTGGCTGATCGTCTGCGAGCTCGGCGAAACCTCTGCTTTGGCAAGCAGGAGCGTTTTTTTCATGAAGACCGCGGTTGGAATTTTCGTATGACCAATATGCAGGCTGCCATTGGCTGTGCTCAGTTGGAGCGCATTGATGATATTTTAAGACGAAAGCTGGAAATTGCGAATCGGTATCATGACGGACTGAAAGACTTGTCGATAATGACTCCTTATGTTGAATCCTGGGCGACTACATCTGTATGGATGTATGCCGTTGTCTTTGACGAGTCTATTTCATATGATGCCGTGGAATGCGCGCAAAAGCTAATGAAGAGGGGAGTTCAGACGCGCCCGTTTTTTCGCGGTATGCATGAGCAGGCTGTGTATCAACAGCTGGGGTTGTTCGTCGACGAAGTCTATCCAGTCACTGAACACATTTCCCGACGTGGATTATATTTGCCGTCGGGACAAGCGCTTACCAACGATCAAATCGACGAAGTCATCTCTGCCATTAAAAACACTTTAGGAACCTGAAATGTCATTTTCTGAATACGCACAATTCTACGATCTCTACTATGCTGAAAAAGATTATGGCACAGAAGTTGATTTTGTGTTGACATTAGCATCAAAATTTAATGTTTCTGTCAAAACATTGTTGGACATGGGCTGCGGGACCGGGAAACATTTGGCCGAATTTGTGAAACGGGGGATTGACTGTGATGGATTTGATCGATCTCAAGAAATGCTGTTGCACTCTCAAAAGAGGTTGGGGAAAACATCGGTAAACCTTTCCCTCGGGTGTCTTACAAGCTTTGAAAACGGTAAGCGATATGATCTTGTCGTTTCGCTATTTGCCGTAATGGGTTATCTCGTTGAAAACGCAAATCTGATATCTGGCTTAAAAACTGCTGCAAAACATCTTAATACGAATGGGATCTTTGTGTTTGATGGCTGGTTTGGCCCGGCGGTATTATACGAGAAACCCGAAGTGAGAGAACATATATATCAAAATGATAACGAACGGGTTGTTCGACGAGCCGAACCAATACACAATCCCGTCACGCAAACCGTAACGGTAAACTATAACGTTGACGTTACAAATAAAGGAACGATTACTACATCTGTTAATGAAAACCATGCCATGCGTTATATGTTCGTGCAGGAAATGCGGTTGGCTATGGATAAAGCTGATTTGACTATGATTCATTGCTGTCCGTTTTTGGACTTCGATGGTGAATTGAGTGAACGTACCTGGAATGTAACCTTTGTATGTAAACGAAAGGATAATGAACGATGCTTGTAGCAGACGACACAATGAAACGTTATGATATTATTAACGCATTGATTTCAAAGTATGACTATAAAAGTTATCTTGAAATTGGAGTACAGAAACGCGTTAACTTTGAAAATGTCAAGAATGTTGCAACAAAGATAGGTGTTGATCCTGAACCTAAAGAACCGGTTGATTTTGAAATGACATCCGATGAGTTTTTTCGTATTAACCGCAATCAGTTTGATATTGTCTTTGTCGATGGACTGCATCATCAGGATCAGGTTTACAAAGACATCGTCAATTCGTTGGCTATTCTTAATGAAAACGGAACCATTGTTTGTCACGATTGTGACCCCATAGAAGAAGTTCATCAGATTGTCCCTCGGGAATGCGGTACTTGGAACGGGGATGTTTGGAAAGCCTGGGTTAGATTGCGAAGCGAGCGTGATGATTTGGAGATGAATGTTATTGATACGGACTACGGTTGTGGTGTCATTCGACGGGGTCAGCAGATTCCGATTTCGATCAAACGTTCAGAATTAAATTGGCGGAATCTCCAGGTGCATAAAGAAGAATGGCTTAGTCTAATTACGGTTGATGAATTTTTAAGACAGGTTTCGTAACAAAGTTTTTTGTCGAAAATTTCGGGGAAATATAGGAGGCAGTTTCAGCTGGTGACACATTTACGGATCGCTAACTGAAACTGCCTTTTTTTATGAGGAAGTTATCATCAAGTGATGATTAAAATGAAATCAACAATAATAATTTAAGGGTAATCATGAAAAACCAGAAAATAGCTGTATTTATATCCCATTACGTTTTTGATTTTTCTCTTCCTATCTATGGGCTTCTTGAGTATTTAAGTTCATTAGGGTATGAGATAGATATTTACTTATACTCCGTGCGCATGCGCATGAATGAGAGTTTGCGTTTTTCAAAGCAGTCAAATATCTCTATCTATCATCTCAATGAAGGGAAGTATGATCAGAGGCGACTTCTCGTTTTGGTTGATGATGCTCATTCAAAGCATAATGATGATTTTAAAATTATCGCCTGGGAAAGTATTGAAAAGGCACGGAAAATTGCCGCAGGAAAATCCTATCGGTGTAGCTTTGGGATTAATCCGCATGGATTAATACTTGCAAATAATGTCTGTTCTGACAGCCGCATATTTTACTACAGTCTCGAACTATTTCTGTCTCCGGAAACGGATCCGAATGCAACCTTTACAGACTATTTATCATTGCTTAAAGAGAGGGAGCGGTATTATGGACCCAGGGCATTTCGAACCATCATTCAGGATTTTAATCGAGCAAAGGCATTAGCCGAAGATAGCACTATTGAAATCGACTCGTTTAACTATTTACCGGTGACAACAGTAGGGAATTCAATCAGCGAAAAAAGCAGCTTCCTGCACACTAAATATAATTTGCCTGAGCACACCAGAGTCTTACTTCATGTAGGGCAGTTTGACCCGCGTTTTTATTGTTTGGAAGTGGCTGAGCAAGCCACGCTCCTGCCCGAAGGTTGGATTACTGTTATGCATGGACCATGCGGCAGTTGGAATGAGACATACGTGGAGCAGATAAAAACGTATTCCGGGAATCATCTCATTGTTTCCAACGACCTACTTCAATATGATGAGTTAGACAAGCTCGTTCAGTCTGCTGATATTGGACTGGCGCTATATGAACCCTGTGATCTAAATTGTGCGTTAACGATCAAATCATCAGCAAAAATGGCATCATATTTGCGCTGTGGATTGCCAGCGATTGTTATGAATCATTCAGACAACAGTAAATTTATGGATGCAAAGCAATGTGGCGCGGTTATTAACGAGATCACCGATTTGCCTAAAATTGTCACAATAATTGATTCTAATTATGAACAGTTCAGGGAAAACGCACTGAGGTGCTTTGATTCCGATTACAACTTTGAAAAATCGTTTGCACCCATTTTAGAGTTGATGAACGAGGCTTAAAAAAATGCCAATTAATTAACGTTCTTTTAGTTTGGAGTTCCGCCTTCAGGCGGGCATTTCTTTCAAAACCCGCCTGAAGGCGGAACTTCAAACTAACCCGCGATCTTTAACGTAGTGATTATTTGTATTAACCGGGTTGAAAAGTTATGACATATTTTAATAGTGATAATACTGAAATTTTCGTTCCATTCCTTGGCTTAAAAGAATCGGAATTCGAGTGCTTGAGGAAATTGATTGAAACCTATTTGAGTTTTTATGAACATTGTAAAATCCCGTTTTTTATCATCGACCAGAGTAAGGCGTTACATGACGAGATTAACGGCCTGGAACGGAAAAATAATAATGCTGTATTCAAGCTTCATGAGAGGTATTCTAAAGAAATGCCATCCTTTGAAAACAATCCGGAAAAGATCAGTGCTTATTTTAATGAATTGACCAGAAAATATTCATTTATTAATGTCATTACTTTAGGTGAAAGACTCTTCCATTCTCAATGTCTCAATCACGTATTAAACAATCTGTCTACACGGAAATTTAATCTAATCTTTGACAGCGATATAGAATTACTGAATGGCCAATTTTGGGAAGCTGTTGCCATTTCATTTCCTGAAACCAGTTGGGATACGATGTTAGCAGTTGGCGAGTTTGCTGACGAACTACTGCAAGATAGTGGCAATGTATATAAAGACAGTAATTCGGACTGTTATCGAAAAATGCGATTTCCCCGTTTATATCCACATATGTTAATCGTTAATAACGAAGTGTTTAAACGGTATGGTGTCGATTTTAAACTGTTATTTCTGAATGTGATTGATGCCTGCAAGGAAAACAGAAATGAAATACGAGTGCTAGGTGATTGTGGTTCAAGTCTGGTATTCTGGGCAGCTTATCATGGATTAAGTATTGGTCATATAGATGCAAATCAATGGATGGTTCACAATAAAAGCGCGTCCTTTGGTAATCTGGATGTGAAAAATGTTTATAAATGGTGGTAAAGGAGGAATAAAATGATTACAGCAGAAGCGCAGATTCAAGCTATAGAAAGCATTATACATGATGGCAAGACTCTTGCAACGATCATTGCAAGTGACTATACGCCGTTTGAGACTGAGTTTATTACACCGAATTCCTATAAACAGCAGGTTGGGTTTGTTGTCTATCCCGAAAACGGGTCAATCACACCGCATATCCACCATGAAATGGAACGTAATCTTAGAGGCACAAGTGAAGTATTAATCGTTCGTCAGGGGTTATGCTGGGTCGACTTTTATCTTCAGGACAAAACTTATTATTGCAGCCGGAAACTGAAAACCGGTGACGTATTAGTCCTGGTGGATGGTGGTCATGGGTTTCGCATGATTGAGCATACTGTGTTCCTTGAAATCAAACAGGGACCTTACATTGGTGTACAGGAAAAAGAACGATTCGACGGTTTATTTGATTGAGTAAATTGTAAAATCAGTAAATTGATAAATTCAATAAACACAGGGTCAGGGCATTATTTTTAAATTTTTTGAAAAA
>JAJFLO010000164.1 GCA_021772675.1 Verrucomicrobiota bacterium
TTAGAAAACCTTGAAGTCGTAGAAAAATGCAGCGAATCAATGTGGGCGTGGATACGTTTCTCTGACGGCAATGTAGCATCGGATAAAGTACAAAAGTTAGATATTGATCTGTGTGATGAGGACGGGAAGATTTGTGTGAAGATGAGAGGTTTTTCCACCAGAGTGCTTGAAGAAGACATTGCAGAGAATCCGGAGCTGATTGGCACATTGATGATCAAACCGGTTTGGAAGGAAAAAACGGTTGATCCGCAGCAAAAGCTTCCGGAATACACTGATCGTCGAGTCTTCTTGTGCGGATTAAGTCAAGAAAGTCAAGGACTGCAAGGTAAAATTCCTAACGCGTCTTTCAGTGACCTTGAATCTAATGCAAACACTTTGAAACAACGTTTTGAAGCGTATTCGCTCCAACTATTTGCAACCATTCAGGGAATTCTTCAAGAAAAACCTAAAGGTTTCGTTTTTCTTCAGGTTCTTGTCCCTGTTCAAGGTCTCCAACAAGTGTTCTCTGCTCTCTCTGGTCTGTTAAAAACAGCGCATTTGGAAAACGCCAAAATGTTAGGGCAAGTGATTGCAGTCAAAGAGAATGAATCGGTAGAGGATTTGATCCTTAAACTGGAAGACAGCGGTAGATCACCGGAAGATGAACAGATTCGCTATGAAGGTGAAAAACGTTTAGTTGCTTCCTTTGAGGAAATCACTAACTCTGAGTCAAAGAGAGAGCTTCTCAGTGAAAGCCCCTGGGGGCTCTGGAAACCTGGCGGCGTCTATTTGATCACCGGCGGCGCCGGTGGTTTGGGACTGATTTTTGCCAAAGAGATTGCGGAAAAAAGCAAAGATTCGATACTGATTCTTACAGGCCGCTCAGAATTAAGTAAAGAGAAAAAAGCAAAACTAAGAGAGCTCGAAAGCTTAGGTACGAAGGTTGAATACAAATCTGTGGATGTTACCGACAAAAAGGCCGTTGAAGCGCTCGTCCAGGACATTCAAAACAATTTTGGAGGCCTCAACGGGATTATCCATAGCGCGGGAGTCATCAAAGACAATTTCATTTTGAAGAAGACCAAAACAGAGTTTAAACAAGTGCTTGCTCCCAAGGTTGAGGGAGTTATGAACCTGGACCAGGCCACCCAAGACCAGAATTTAGACTTTTTTGTTTTGTTTTCTTCAGGAGCCGGAGCGTTAGGAAACGCAGGCCAGGCCGACTATGCCACCGCCAATGCGTTTATGGATGCTTTTGCGAAGGTTCGTAATTCTATGCGTTATTCAAAGGAGCGTCGTGGCCTAACCCTGTCGATTAACTGGCCGCTTTGGCTAGAAGGAGGTATGGGGGTGGATAAAGCGACTGAGACGATGATGAAAGAGAGCCTGGGCATGGTAGCCATGGAGACGTTTTCTGGCATTGAGACTTTTTATCATAGCCTGACTTCCAATGAATCGCAAGTAATGGTAATCGCAGGCCTGCTTAAGCGTATGCAACAGAAACTGTTGTTAACTCCCCGAAAAGTTTCCAAAGCAACGACTGCTTTAACACAGATAAATTCAGAAATTGATACCGACGCTTTGTTTGAAAAGATTCAGCAGAGCTTGAGGCAAACTGTTGCCAAATTATTGAAACTGAGGATCGAGGGTTTGGATGTTGATACTGATTTGAGTGAATATGGCGTTGATTCGATTACTTTGACGGAAATCGCGAACCGGCTGAATCAAAAATACCAACTGGAGTTATCCCCTACGGTCTTTTTTGAGTACCCCACCATTGGCGGATTTGCGAAATATTTGACAGAAGAACACCAAGAGGTGTTTGCAGAACAATTTACTATTTCAACTCAGGTGCAAAGTGTTTCAGGGATAGATGAAGTTGAGTTAGAAGATGATTTTAGTCAGCCTAAACGCCACTCTCGCTTTGCAGGAAGACGGATTTTTCCTGCGTCCAATCCTGGCATATCGGATCCAATCGCCATTGTGGGATTGAGCGGGAAATTTCCGATGGCGCAGAATCTGGATGAATTTTGGAAAAATCTACAATCAGGCAAGGACTGTATTGAAGAAATACCAAAAGATCGTTGGGATTGGGAAAAATATTACGAAGAAGATCCAAACAAAGCGAGTGAGGTTGGAAAAAGCTATTGCAAGTGGGGCGGTTTTTTAGAAAATTGTTACGAATTCGATCCGTTATTTTTTAATATACCACCCAGAGAAGCAGAAAATATTGATCCTCAGGAACGCTTATTTTTAGAAGAAGCGTGGAAAGCTTTAGAAGATGCGGGATATGCTCCGTCAAGCTTATCTGCTCAGTTGCGCCAGAGAACAGGAGTCTTTGCCGGCATTACTAAACAGGGATTTAATTTATACTCCCTTGAGGAAGGGGGGCAATTGCCTGCCACGTCGTTTTCGTCATTGGTCAATCGAGTTTCCTATCATTTGAACCTTCAAGGTCCCAGTCTTCCTATTGACACGATGTGTTCCTCCGCACTGGTGGCCATTCATGAGGCCTGCGAATATCTTCGACATAAGAAAGGTATGCTGGCAATTGCCGGAGCCGTTAATTTATATTTGCATCCGTTAAATTATGTTGGGCTTTCTATGGCCCAGGTTATTTCTAAAACAAGGCATAGCGCTGCTTTTGAAAAAGGAGGAAGCGGATTTGTTCCCGGGGAAGGAGTTGGAGCTGTCATTCTTAAGCCCTATTCTTTAGCTATTCAAGATCGAGACAGCATTTATGCTCTCATTCAAGGGACGGCGGTAAATCATGGTGGCAAGACCAATGCCTATATGACTCCCAATCCGAATCAGCAGGCATCCGTTATTCAACAAGCATTGGCACAAACCAACATGGATCCTCGGAGCATTGGTTATATCGAATCCTCAGCCAACGGGTCTGAGTTGGCAGATGCGATTGAAATGACAGCCCTTGGCAAAGTTTTTGCTAAACGTGATGGAACAAAAGGAGCATACAAAATAGGGTCTGTGAAAGCCAATATCGGACATTGTGAAGCGGCTTCCGGCATGTCGCAACTAAGCAAAGTGATTTTTTCCTTAAAGCATAAGACGTTGGTGCCGACATTGGTTAAAAGAGATTTAAATTCCAATATTCAATTTGACCAATTGCCGTTTCAGTTGCAACAAGAAGTCTCCGAGTGGGAACGCGTTATTATAGACGGGGTAGAGGTTCCCAGACGGGCCGGGATTACCAGTGTCGGGGCTGGAGGAGTCAATGCCCATATTATTGTGGAAGAATATATTTCGAAAGCAGAATTACCTGTTTTCCCAAAGGATCAAACAGACCCTGTTTTATTTATCCTTTCCGCTAAAAATCAAGATAGATTGGAAGACTATGTGAAGGAATGGATCCACTATTTAGAAAGGACCCCAAACGTTGATTTAGAGCGAATCGCGTACACGCTTCAAGTCGGAAGAGAAGCGATGCCTTTTCGGCTGGCTATTGTGAGTTCTCGGCAAGATGACCTGCTGATTCAGTTAAAGGAATTGAGAGGTGGTCAGGAAAATACAGAGACTTGTTATTCTGGTAATGTCAAAACAATGAAGGTCAAGATCCATGGGGCAGTAGATCATGCGATAAAAACAAAAAACTTACCGGAAATAGCCAAACAGTGGATTCTTGGGAATAAAATTTCGTGGAAAGATTTATGTGCTGAAAAGAAATTATTCCGGGTAACCGGACTTCCTGCGTATCCTTTTATGAGAAAGCAATGCCGGAGTAACTGTTCACTCCCCCCACAAAAAGATAGTAAAGAATCAAAAACAGCTAGTCAACTTTTCACAAAACAAAATGACTTTTTACGACAACTAAAAGAGACGTCATCCGAAGAACGTCAAAATCTGTTAGTAACGTATCTAAAAACACTAATAGCAGATCTGGGTGGTTTCGATTCAATTTCTCAGTTAGAACCTGGGGTTCCAATGATTTCACAAGGATTGAATTCCTTGATGGCTATAGAGGTTAAGAAGCGACTAACTCTTGATTTGGAAATAGATATTTCTGTGTTGCACATAATTGATGGTTCAAGCATTACACAATTGGCTAAACAATTAGCATTGGCTCTAGAAACGAATTTACAAAATAAAGAACCACCAACAATTTCTCAAGAAGTAATATTGTCCGATGGTTCAAAACACACGCTTGAACTTCCTGTATATACTCAAAATTCAGATCCTTCACCACAACCGAAAACATTTCGGAATCCTTATCAAAACCTAACTGCAAGGAACATCAAGCGATATATTACTGGCCATCTCAACAGGATCGCCGAGAAAAAGCTTCCGTATAACGTTACATCAAGAATTTTAGGATGGTATTGTCAACAATCATGGTTAAAATCAGCACGCTCGCGGGAGACGAGCCAACTGATAAAACAACTCCTACCTCTTATTGGTTGTAAAAATAGTGAAACGGATATGATACGACATAGTCTGATGTATAATGCAACGAGGACCTGGCGGTTTACGGCTTTGGAACGTTGCTCCCCCGTACAATTCAATCGTTGGGTAAGAATTACCGGAGAATCAATACTTCGTCAGTCATACCAAAAGGGGAACGGTATTATTTTGGTGCCTAACCACAGTGCGTTAATAATGCTGATTATCCCTGTCCTAAGGCACCTGGATTTTGACAATATTTTAGGTGTTGGCGGAATTCTTCCTGCTTTAACGAAATTAGTGAAAAAGGGACGATTAAAAAAAGCCGATCTGGATACTGTTTATTTATCCAATCTCATTGAGCAGTTTCATCAATGCGAAAAAAATCTTAAGCAAGGACGGATAATCCGTATCGCTCCTGATGGATCAAGAGGAACTGAAGGAATTACTCTGCCATTTCATGGTAGAAATCGCGTTTTTTGGCCAAGTTTTGCCAAATTAGCTCTCAATACCGGAGCTGATGTGTTGCCTTGTTTCGTTTCGATGAATAGGGTTGGTGAGATCCATGCAACGTTTTTAGATCCGTTGGATAACGGGTCGGTAGCAATGAGTCATGACGAACGTGTATTATCTCTGATGAAACAGTACGTTATTTTTCTAGAAAAAAGATGGACTGAAGACCCCGGAAACATTAAGCTTTCCCATATTAAACGATATTTAGACTCACCAATATGTTCCAAGGATTGACGTAATGGTTTTTAATTTTTCAGCCTACTGCCAGATTTTTAGATTATTAATCTTTCACAAGTCACTTCTTATTAGTCTCATTGTGGTTTCACTGATAGGTTCTTTAAGTGAAGGCATGGGTGTTGCTATACTCATCCCTCGTAATCGTTTAGCCCCCCCCCTGATTTTGTCCTGTAATCCTTCTCGTTTTTTGAATGGGGGAAATGTGGGATACTATGATGGAGCATTGAATTGCTATGCAATTTCACTCAAAAAAAAGGGGATGCTTCAT
>JAJFLO010000165.1 GCA_021772675.1 Verrucomicrobiota bacterium
AGGTTCTCGGCCCGCTTATTCGACTGATTCATCATGAAATCCGTGAACTCTGGGCTTATTATGAAGCAGGGTTTCATAACCTGCTGGTAATTTCAATAGAAGAACGTTACCAGAAAGAGGCGATGAAGACAGCCATCTCCAATATGGGTGAAGGACAACTTTCATTAACAAAATGTATTGTAATGGTTTCCGAAGAGGTCAATCCACGCGACTTCAATGCCGTCCTGAAGGCAATCCGTGAAAATTTTGATCCCACATACGATTTTATCATGATTCCAAAAGTCCCGTTGGACACCCTCGATTTCACCAGTTACAAGATGAACCTCGGAAGCAAGATGATAATGGATGCAACAAAATCAGGAAACATAGATAGAAAAAGAATTCCCACAAAGTCTGAAATAGGTCAATTGGCAAAGACAATAGATAATCGAGTGCTGGATTTTGAGCTTCTGGGTGAGACACTGTTGGTAGTTACAGTTAAGGAAAATGGCAGAGACGTTGTCAGCAAATTAACAAAATCAAAAGAACTAGTCGGGCCAAAGATTATTGCGGCGGTAAGCCCTGATGTTGATATCCGTAATCAGGAACAAGCCATCTGGGGCATATTCACAAGATTTGACGCGGAGCGTGATATCATGTTTACCGAAGAAAAACTGGTTGGCATTAGCCCCCTATTCAAAGGCAAGATGGGAATCGATGCCACGTGGAAAAAAGGCTACCCAGCACCTCTGGTAATGACAGACGAAATAATCAAAAAAGTAGATGAGCGTTGGGACACTTACTGGAAATAAGTTAGTTAAAGATTAAGAAGTCGCTACCGGATTGCTTTATAGAAATTTCACTTGAAAATTGCTATAAAGTGCTATAAACCATAACTATGATATTGGAAATATACAAACGCTGTATATTTAACTGTTATGTCTTTTTTAGGATAGATTATGTTAGATTTTACAGAACTCACTTATAAAGATGATACTTGGGAACTATTTGCTAGAGATTTTCTTAGGGAAAGAGGATTTTTTATTGAATCACCACCGGACCGCGGACCAGACGGTGGAAAAGATCTTTTGGTAACTGAGCAGTTGAGCGGCAATTTGAACAAGTACCGTTTTCGTTGGCTTGTGAGTTGCAAACACTACGCCACAAGAGGAGCGTCTGTTTCCGAGAAAGACGAACCGAATATACTTGAGCGCTTGTCATCATTCAAGGCTGATGGATTCATAGGATTCTATTCTACTCTGGCATCTTCTGGGTTAAACAACAGATTAAATTCCCTTCGGAATGAAAAGAAGATTAAAGACTATGCTATTTTTGACCACAAGATGATAGAAAATCTATTAGTTACAGTAGGCTATTCACATCTGCTAATGCGTTATTTCCCCAAGTCCTATGAAATAGTTAAGCCATTACATCTTGTCTCTGACAAATACGAACCATTGACCTGCAAAAAGTGTGGAAAAGATCTGCTCATGGCACTTTTCAAATCCAACTATAATGCGAATATTTGTTGTGCGTACAAATGGGATAGTGAGAAAAATATCAACTATATCCAAGATGTCTATTGCTGTTGCAAGCTTGAATGCGATCACGCCCTCGAAACTGCTGACAGCCGAGCTGGATTGATGACTGACTGGAATGATATCTCCGATCTCGTTATTCCAATTGAGTTTCTAAGATATATTTTTGCGACTATAAATAGAATGCGAGAGGGGCGTGATATTTACACAGACGAAGCATTCAAAAAAAATAAAATGATCCTTGCTGCATTGGCTCAAAAGGTTCTTCGTGCAACTACTAAGGAGGAGAGAGAAAGACATAAGGAATTGAGTTCTTTACCTTTCTGAAAAAATTGTCAAGACATAACAACGGACGGCTGAATCGCTCTTTGTTTCTAAATTTTGCAGTTTCTGAAGTTTAAACGTTCTCGGAGTCTAGCCGCAGCAGACTTCAAACGTTATGACTAAGCTATGTCAAAACCAGAGAATATTACAGTAGAAATAACGGGAATGTCCTGTGCCTCATGTGCGCAAAGGATAGAGTCCGCTATTGGTAATGCTGAAGGGGTGAACGAATCTATCGTTAACTTCGCCACAAGGAAAGCCACAGTTACGGGTAGTATCACTGCCGAAGAGATCCATAAAATTATTGAGGGGCTTGGTTATAACGTTGTCAAGGAGGAGACGCCAGCCGTATCTGAAGAGGAGATAGCCCGTTCAGAGTGGAAAAAGTTTTTAACTTCAGCAATATTAAGTGTTCCCGTCTTCATAATCAGTATGTTTATGCTCCATTTCAAATTTTCCGACCTTTGCCAGTTCATTTTAACAACTACCGTAATTTTCTGGCCGGGTATCGGTTTCTTTAAAAATGCCCTGAAACAGGTCAGGCACTGGTCGCTGGGAATGGACTCCCTGATTGCACTGGGTGCAGGCGCTGCTTATGGTTTCAGTGTAGTAACCCTTTTAAATGGAGAGAGCGGTCTTTACTTTGAATCTGCCTCAATAATAATTACCTTGATCCTGCTTGGCAGGTTTTTCGAATCAAAGGCAAAAGGCAAGGCCGGTGAGGCGATCAGGAAACTGATGGATCTGCAACCGAAGAGTGCCAGGGTGGTAAGGGA
>JAJFLO010000166.1 GCA_021772675.1 Verrucomicrobiota bacterium
ACATAGGAGGTTCGGAGTATAGTGTCCTGCTCACCAGCAGGACTAATTTTGCCAATCTTAGCGGTAAAAAGCCTCGGCGCAGCCGGTTAAGTTCATTAACTATCCTCATCGTACTGTTAGTACGATTGTGGGATTTTACCATCGCAACACTTGAAACTACAACCTGATACAATGTTTCATAACGATTTCTTGTGAGAAATGTGGGCTAGCTGGTGATATCCATTAGTTTTTCTTTTATTGTCTTAAGTACAGAATCAAATTCATTTTTGTCTTCAGATTTTACACAAAAATGATCGCCTAGGATCAATTCTGTTTCAGTGAATGGTTTAGGAATCTGAGTTCCATCCCAACTTTTAAGCCGCCAGTGTTTTTTCGTGTTAAGGCTAAGCGGAATAATCGGTGCCCCGGTTTTACATGCGATCCATGCAGCTCCATGTTGTACTTCGTATTTTGGGCCTCTTGGGCCATCGACCGCTATTGTAATTGACGAACCATTTTCTATTTGTTTTTTTAATTGAATCAAAGCTTTCATTCCACCTCTACTGCTTGATCCTCTAATAATTTGGTAATTGAAGGTTTTAAGATAGTCTGCAATGTATTCGCCGTCTCTCGATTGACTGGTTAGTGCAAAATTATTTTTTCGGCATTTTAGTGGGAGAAAATACGGCAAGCACAGTAGTCGGTTGTGCCACCCAATGAATATTGATGGTTTGGCCCAAACTCCTGTTAATAACTGATTGGGGTCTTTTATCGATAATCTGAGTGTTTTACAGAGTAGTTTCATCATTAGCGAAAGCAGATGAATTGTACCAGGGGGTAATTTTTCTATCTTTTTTAGTTGTGCCATTATCTAAGACCCTTGAAAAGTTGGTGAATATTCTGCATTTGCAATTTGATGTAGTGCCAGGCATCATCAATTCCTGGGGGGTGTTCGAAACTTTCCAATCGCCTTACTAAAAATTGAAATTCCTGAGAATCTGGTGGTGGGATGACAAGATCTTTGGCGTTTCCGCGAACGATTCTTAACCCATTAATAATTGCACGTAGGAATCGATAACCTTCATCTAATTTATCATAGTCTTTCAGACTGATGATTTTATGTTTCTTCAGTGCTTTTGCAGCCAGAAGAGTATTCGTGTTTTGGATATCCTTATGTTTATCACCATATTTGAGTTGTAAAATTTGGATAAAATATTCTGCATCGACTAACCCACCTGCACTAAATTTAGCATTGATGTTTTGCGCCTGCACAAGCTCATTCTCTTGGCGTGTTCTAAGATGTCTGATTCTCTCTATGTCAATTGGCAATGAACCGAAAACATACTTTAATCGGTGATTTTCTATTTTTCGTTGCAGCTTTTTATTCCCTGCCACTGATCGTAATCGAATTAATGCCTGACGTTCGTAAAAATCCGCGTCTCCCTGCCTGGAAAAGTAGTTAATAAAGCGATTGTAGGAGGTTGTTAAGTATGAGTTTTTACCTCCAGGACGCAGTCGGAAGTCAAGTTCAAAAATACCATCTTGTTTGGTTTTGATACATTGAGTCATTATTTGAGCGACCTGTTCATAGAATGTGAGGTGGGTGCTATTATTCTCATTACTGTCCCAAATAAATAATATTTCGATATCAGATGCGTAGCCAATTTCTCTCCCGCCCCATTTACCCAAAGCAAAAATGCATGAAGAACCGGGTTCGGTGCATTTCATTTTTTCTTCTACATACTTTATGGCGATCAAATAGGCTTCGTTTGTTACAATATCGGCCAGGTCACTCAATTCTTTGCAGAAATCCCGAAAATGCTTCACACGGCGAGTAAGGTGCCGCAAATCGATTCTGAACATTTCTTTATCCTTAAATTCATTCAATTCTTGGACATACGAATTATGATTTTTACAATGACTTAGTCGCTTTTTTAGCCTCTTTTCAAGTTCTGTTGGGTTATGTTGTTTATCGAGTTGATTTGCATCGCCGAGTAAGTGCAAGAGATTTTCATGTTGCATTCTAATGAAATCTTCCCATAGAAACGAACTTGTTCCTAAAATTCTAGCCAATGCCTCCATGATATCTTCTTGTTCAATAATTGGAATCATCCCTTTTAGTTTTACTTCCAATGAACATTCAAGCAAGTCATTAAATTGTTTTAACGCGAGTAGTGGATTAGGAGCATAAGGAAGAAACTGGGAAAATTGTTTGATCATCGTCATGGTTTGCTTAAGATTTCGTTTCCTTTTTTCGGAAATAATTTTTTTCCCGTTTTTCGTTGTAAGAAATAGTCGATCTCTAAGTGTTCCCTGTGAGGTTTGGAATTCTACTTTGCCGATATAATATCCCTTAATTGCCAGAGCATTAAAAAATTCGAAGAGAAATAATACCTTATCCGGGCTGACAATTTCCAAAATGGTATAGTGTTGGTCAGACTTATTGTCAAAGGTATAAAGTATCGGAGGTAATGCCCGTAAAATATCGCTCTTTTTGACATTATTATTTAGTGAATTGATCACTCGTAATGTTATGCGTTCACTGGCTTCATCATGTTTTTGATCTCGTAAAAGCGATAACAAATCTTCCAGTTCAAGTTGAAAGTCATTCCATGATATATCATCTTTTTTGGCATATGAATTAAGTTTCAAATTCGCGACACAGACAATCTTCCGTTCGTCAAGGTGATTTTTTTTTGGTAAAGGCTTAAGTGAATAATAACGCTTTCCCGGTCTGCGGTAGAATGTGTTTTTTGCCAGCTCATTTTTTTTTACCGGCGCAGAGTAGGTAAATGACTCTCCATTTTCGATGTTATGTCCATAGGCCGAAAAGAGTCCGCATATCTTTGCAAATTGACCTAAATAATCGAATGCGACTATCGTGACTTTAGTGATATCATTCTCTTTTTCGACAGCTACATCACAAAGTTGAGTTGGCGATAGATTTCCAATCATTCGAATATGTTTGATAATTTCATCGACATTAAATTTTAGGAAATAATCACTTTCTAATCGTGTGAAGTGATTGTTCAGGATGTCTGTCTTTAGTTCCGGGCAGGTTTCCCTTATCGTTTTTTTCTTCTCAAGAAACTCTATGGTTGTATTAAAAAAGTTATTGAATATATCACGAATTTTTCGGGTAGAGTTATGATATTGAGTTTCTAATTGCACGGCCGCAGATTTAGTTTTTGAATTCTTCTTGCCTAACTTCTGAGCTAATATATTCAATGCTTTTGTATCCTGTGGCAACTGTCGGACAGGAAGATTATCTGTCGTTTGCAGACAATGCTCAAGTTTCCTTTGAAAGATGTACTCTCGCTGAAGAATATTTTTTTCTTCGGTTTTAATGATCCGATGTGCTAATAATCTTTGAATTGCAGTAAGCGTATCTGCAACTCTCAAATTCCTATTATTTCGGCCGTGGTGTAACTGAAGAAATTGAATAATAAATTCAATATCTCTAATGCCTCCTCTACCCAATTTTACGTTCTTATTGGTTTTATTTTTACTGACTAGGTAATTTTCAATTTTGCGTTTCATGTCACGCACATTTTGCAACAGTTCTTCAGAGGAAATAGTGGTATTATAAACAAGAGGACGCGTCAATTTGATAAATTCATCGGCCAACAATTTAGAGCCGCCGCTGTAACGGGCTTTTATGAGCGCCTGATACTCCCAGGGTGCTCCGCGTTTTTGATAATAGTCTAGATATCGCTGCAGCGTGTGAAGCAATGGTCCAGTTGATCCTTCTGGTCTTAATCGGTTATCAACTCGAAAAACAAACCCGTCTTCTGTGGATTCGGTGATCAGGTGGAGGACCTGAACTAATTTTTTTTGCAGCAGATAGATGTCGTTGAAATCCAAACTGTTATTGCCTACAAATAACAAATCAATATCCGAACTATAGTTTAATTCAAATCCACCAAGTTTTCCCATTGCTATGATTGTAATATCAGAGGTATTGATGCCGGCAAAGTCTAGTGCCTTTTGTAAACAAATATCAGCAACCATTGATATCTTATGGGTTGATTCCTGAAAGTTATCAAATTTTAAGTAATCACCTAATGCAATTTTTATAAATTCAGCTGTCTTAAATAATCGCAGCCATTTTTTTGCATCAATTTCTGGCAGGATCATTATTTCGTTGTATCTGTCCGAAGTTTCTTTCAGAGCTTCCTTTTTTATCGGGAAAATGTCGACAACCACCTCGGGATATTTTAAAATGAAATTTGAAAAATTTCCCGAGAATGAAAATAAGGTTAATAATTGATGGAGAACGTGTTCTGAGAATAAATGTGCAAATTGATTTTTAGATTCGACTCGTTGAAATAAAATTGATAACAAGTTTAGAGCTTGAACTGGATCCGGCAGTTTTGGTAAGATTTGGATTAGGTGGGAGAATAATTGTTTTTTGTGAGGAATTAACAATTTACATGAAAATAGCTCGTCAAGCCTGGGTTTAAGAATCGCCGAATAGTCTTCATTGTCATCAGGCAGCAGTGAAATTAATGTTGCTAGTTCTCGATCTTGATTAAACTCGAAGTTCATAATTTAATCCCTCAAAAGGGGTAAAAATCCCATTCTGTCGGAAAATACAACTTACACATTGTTGTTCCGAAAGTTTACGCCGAGGTAGGCATTCTACGTTTTGTTGATGATTGCCGTACAACAAATTTAAAGACTTCTGGAGCTAAGTGTAAGACTATTCTTAGTTTTTCTATTGAAGTATTATTTTCAAAGATGAATCAAGCTCTATAGGTGTAAATGGCATAGTTAAAAAATCCTGAAAACCATGTTTTTTGAAGTCTGCTATGGAATTATCATTTGTACATCCACTTGTTAATATTGCTTTTGCTTGCTGATCAAACACTAGTAGTTTTTTTATTAGTTCAGCTCTAGTTTCCATGCCGACAACGTAAAATCGATAAAAACAAAATTAAATTGACAACTATTTCTGTATGCTTTTTTGTATAATTCAACTGTCTTATAACGGTTTTTCGTATAAACTACAGAAAATCCAAATGGGTTTAAGATACAGTCGAGAGCTTTCTGTATTATTGCTTCTTCATCAATTAACAATATTTTTCCTTCTCCCGAAAATTGATTTTTCATCTGTGATAGATGACTCGCTCTGTTGCATAGATGCTGTAGGAAAGTATACAGTATACATCAATTGTAGTACCTCTATTCAGTTTAAAACCAATAGTAATGGCACCATCTATTTTTTTATTATTGATTAGACAATTGCTAACCCAAGTCCACTGCCTCTTTTTTTTGTTGTAAGATAGAGATCAAATATTTTTAATTGATATTGTGAAATTCCTTTAACATTATCCATTATATTGATCCTTACGAATTTTTCGGATTGATTAGATCTGATTTTATCGTCAATGAATTCGAGAGGTTTATTAAAATTAGTTGCAGGAATTTTTATTTTCTTGTTTTTCGGATTTGATTGTCTTGCATTTTTTACAAGATTATTGATCATACGACTAAGAATTCAGCTATTAAAATATCAAAAAAGTCAGGTTTCATTTTTTTAGCGACTCTATTTTTTCTTTTATTTTTTCGGGTGATTCGATATTATGATTTAACGCTTCCTGCCAATAAGCCAATGCCTTGTTGGGATCACCAAGGGAAAGATAAATATCGCCTGCGTGTTCAAAAATAATTCCGTCTTTTTTCCCTTTTTGAAACGCGATAGCTCTTAAAATATTAATCGCTGCCTTCTTATTCTTTCCCTTGCGAAACAAAACCCACGCTAAACTGTCCAAATATGCGGCATTTTCAGGATCTTTTGCAATTGCTAAGCGAATCAATTTTTCTGCTTTATTCAGATCTTTCTTCTCCTCAGCCAAATAATAACCCAAAAAATTATTCACCTCGGAATTCTCAGGATCCAATTTGATTGCTTTTTCGAGTGTTGGTTCGATCTCTTCTTTCTTATTTAATGCGTAATACATGGTAGCGAGAGTCAGGTAGTAATCGACCGTCAAGTACTCATCGGATTTATCTTTAATTGAATTTGGAACATGCTGCAACGCTTTCAGGGCATATTCATATTGATTCATCTGCCTAAAAATGTAGGATTGGAGTATGTACGTTTCAGGAATATGAGGAGGAGCCCGTTTTGCGTAATATAACGCCTCGTTTTGTTGATTGAGTTGGTAGTAGAGTGCAGAGATTTCAAATGCTATTTGTGGGTTTGCGTTCAGGTAGAATCCTGTTTTATATGCTAGTAGCGCATCTTTAGGTTGCTCTAATTTTTTTAAATTTCTCCCCATGCGAACATGATAGAATGAATTAAAGGGATCGGCTTTTGAAAGTTCTTTCCACAATGTTAATGCATTGTTAAATTCGTTGATGTTTTCATAACATTCTGCCAACATGGTTGTTGATTCTGCGGTTTCCCAACCACCATTCCGAAGCGCTTTCAGTAATTTTATTGCCGGCAAGATCAAATTTTGTCGAAGTAATAAACCGACAAGTACCATGATTTCGTTTGAATTTTCAAAACTTTCAGCAGGATCAAATGATTTCGCGGCATTTATTGCATGTAAAACTCCTAATCTAGAGAACTTGACCCTCTTCCTCATAGAGATTGATGAATTATCACTGGCAGCTAAAGTGCTGTAAGAAATAGCAGCGCAATATTCTGCTGTAAAATTTCCCTTCAATCTTTTATCGGATAATGCGTTGCGTAGTAGTTTATGAAGTTTTTTGAATTGGTTTGATTGCAGATAACAGTAGGATAATTCTTTAATAATCAATGGTTCAGACCATTTAACTTCCTTAAAGACTTCATTCAGATAGTCTTCCGCCAGATCATATTCTTTTCGATAATTGTATGCACTGGCAACAAGGAGATTCAGGTTGACTGATTTAGGATTCTTGCGTGCAATTTCACTTAAGTGTTTTAAAATGTTCTCATTTTGATGCAAAATTCCATTATCAGCCCAAAGATATAAGAGTTCTCGGATTAAAAAATCTGAATTTGGATTGCTTTTAATAGACTGGATGTATTCATTGACAACGTCATTGTTATCAACGATTTCGTTTAACGCTAAATAACTTCCCCAGGCAAAATGTGCCAACGCATCAACCTGGTTGTATTCACTGGCGATAAGCTCCAGATCATCTGTAGGTTTTAAAGGGAAGGGATTATTGGAGGGAAGGCCACTGCATAATGCGTCTATGCAGGCAAAACAGAACACGCTGCAGTTTAGTACTTTTTTAAACTCGTGAAAATACATCATCAAAATCTATGTCGATCTGTATTGAAATTTACCCAAGCGGCTGGAATTAATAGATCAATAATTCTCTTAAATCCGATTTTAGCACGAAGACATAATAGGTATTTTGCACTTAACTGTAGATTGCACAGTTTATTTGTTTTTATGACGCATCGATTTCAACCGTTTGCGCCGCTTGTGCTTGGCAATTTTTTTTCTGCGTGTTTTTTTCAGATTGCCCATAAATAAATTTCCTTAGTAATTTTTTGTTAAACTAATGCTTTCAAAAAACTCGGTTTGGCATTAGGCATCAGCATTGTACCATATTTGGTAATTCTGTTAATTATAAAATGGATAAAATAATCGGACTTGAAACATAGTTATTTTCGATTCGCATTGCAACTGTAAAAAAGTAAATTAATAATTTATAAACTCGTCGTAATTAAATAATAAGAATTTTTTTCAGATCTCTAACCTGATTAATTCACGCGATTCGTCGCGAGAGCACTTAACTCGTTCATAATAACGCGATTAATGAAGTCGAACTAAACGTATTATTTGAGCAGAGATTAGGGCTCGCAGCAGAATTCTGATGAATTATTGAGGCTAAACACTGGTGTAAAAGTAAAAGAAAAATTCAACGTGCAGCAAACAGATAATAATCATCAAAAAATTGGCGTGCTGGCAGGACGGGGTATTTATCCTTTTTTAACCGTAAAATTAGCAAAAAAACATGGTGTCAGCGAAATTGCCGTAGTCGCGATCAAAGGAGATGCTGATCCAGAATTGTCAACGTTTGCGGATCATTTTGATTGGGTATATGCCGGTCAGCTGAATAAGGCAATCAAGTTGTTTCGAATGCACAAGATTGAACATGTAATATTTGCGGGACAGGTAAAACCCGGACGTTTATTCAGGGGACTGAAACCAGATTTTCGAACCGTAAAGTTATTAGGGAAGCTTAAACTTAAAAATGCAGAATCAATATTTTCTGCGATTGCAGATGAATTTCTAAAAGATAATATCACAATTTTACCAGCGACGATGTTCCTCAGTGATTATCTTGCACAGCAGGGGACAATAGGCAAAATAAAGCCAACTAAGAAGCAACTTGAAGACATCACATTCGGCACGCACATTGGCACAGAAATCAGCAGATTAGATATCGGACAGACTGTTGTGGTTAAAAATGGAACTGTACTTGCCGTAGAAGGATTTGAGGGAACGAACAAGGCAATTATTAGGGGAGGGCAGCTTGGTCAAGGGGATGCCGTTGTTGTAAAACTTGCTAAACCAGATCAGGATATGCGCTTTGATGTTCCATGTATAGGCGTGGAAACAATACAGGCATTAATAGAAGGCAATGTCAGAGTTGTTGCTATTCAAGCTGAAAAAACCTTGATTTTAGAAAAAGATGAAGTAATTGAAACACTAAACAAAAAGAAAATTTCAATTTTTGGAATTAATCGTGAAAGTTAGGAACTGTCCCTAAAGTAAGTTGAACATATTCGCGCTTAGATTTGGTTTAGAGTTTTTCGATCCGAATTGATCTCGCTCGCGAGCGGGACGCAGGAATAGCGAGCTATTGCAAGTAATTCGTGATTGAGTGTTGAATAACTATGAGCCGAAGATGAGATGCGAAATGAACGAATTATTTATGGATTGCCCTTAGCCCAAATCTAAATTAATCTCATAGGGTCATTTTAATGAATAGTATATTAGCTAGTAGGCCGACAAAACGACTTCCTCCCTGGATACGGGTGAAGGTGCGTGACGGTAAAAACCGAAATGAAGTACAGGAATTAATTGAGAAGGAACAACTGAATACCGTATGTCAGAGCGCTAAGTGTCCAAATATTGCTGAATGCTGGGATCGGAAATCTGCAACATTCATGATTCTTGGTGATCGTTGTACACGGGCATGTGCGTTTTGCGCAATTCATTCATTCAAACCGGAATCTGTTGATTTAGACGAACCCGAACGAGTCGCTGATGCTATCACCAAACTTGGTCTGAATTATGTTGTCGTTACCAGTGTTGATCGAGACGATTTACCAGACAAAGGCTCAGATCATTTTGTGAATACGATTAATGCGATTAGAAATCGGTTACCCGATATCGGAATCGAAGTGTTAACTCCGGATTTTAAGGGAAAATCACATCTCATTGAACGAGTCGTTGACATGAAACCGAGGGTATTTAATCATAATGTAGAAACCTGTGAACGATTAACGCCGGCGATACGCAGTGGTGGTCGTTATCAGCGCTCTCTTAACGTATTGACAATTGCAAAGGAATTTGCAGGCGAAACAACCGCAGTCAAATCGGGTATCATGGTAGGATTAGGCGAAACAGATGATGAAGTAAAGCAATCCATAGTTGATATTCACAATGCTGGGACAGATATTCTCACGATTGGCCAGTATTTACCACCGTCTTCCAGTCATTGGTTATTGGATCGTTACGTTGAGCCGGAAAAATTTGAAACATGGGGTGCATTCGCGAAACAGATTGGTTTCAAGGCCGTGGCCAGTTCACCGTTGGTTCGCAGCTCTTATCGCGCTGAGGAAATGGCAAATATTGCTTTAGGTTCTATTGAATAGTGAAACATTTCCTTTAATCGATTCACTCTGAATACTGGCCTTACGTTCAAGTTTTAGACATGTTTTGTTCTGGCAAAATTTCTGTAATAGTAAAAAATCGGTTAAAACGTTGGATAGTCCGGGTAGAGCGGGGAGCTCTCGCTCCCGTTGCCCCCTAAGAACAGTACAAGATAGTTTCCCATCATACAGCTCAAGCCCCTATAAACCCTCGTTTAACCGAAGGCCGGCGGCTAAAGTGTTAGATACAAGCGAGAGATAGTTTGCCTTGCGTCGCATGTCGAAGTAATCCGAGTATTGGGGATCAAAAGGGTTGCTATGCCCCTTAACCCGAGTTTCCTCGATTGAGTTGTAAGTCCTTGGTAATCAACGACGATATTTTTAAGTAACTACAAAGTCATTGATTTTTCCGGCGTCAAATAGAATAAGTCTTTGAAAATCACCGGAATTTTATCAAATTGTCAAAAAAACGTAAATGAATCACTACAAAACCTCGACAATTACAGTAAAATGCGATTTTTTGAAATTCAACACAAAAAATATCACTTATAGTAACTACATTTCGAATGGCAAAATTTTAAAAAAGTCATAACTTGTTTATATAAATTAACTAGTGGCTTTTTGGCATCATGGCAAATTGCCGATTTTGGGCATTTGTTGGCGAATTTGGCACTCAACCGAGGAAAGTCGGGCTAAAATGTGAGTTATTAAGTATCATAGATAGTGTTTGTCTGGAAATGGCGAAAAGTAAAGCGACCCCGTGAGATAAGAGACTAAATCTTAGATTAGCTCGCTACTATAAATCAGTCTGCGTATTCTTGATACGAATCTGCTTGGGTTAAGTAATTAGTGTAAGAAGAATAGGTGTGTATGCGAATTCTTCAAAACTGAGATGACTTGTTCGACAAAAAGCAGGCAAAAAGAAAATTATTATTATTTCTTCAATTTATAATGCTCTTCGAAAAATGGAGCATATTTTTTAAATGAAAAAGCTCGCGAGTATATCGATTTTTGATTGCCCGGTGATACGAAGTTATGATACTAATCTTTATATTATAAAACCCAGTTTTGTCAGTTTATTTTTCAGAATATCCAGGTTATAGGGTTTTTGAAGAAATCCATTGCATTGCTCCAGTAAAGAATCTTGGGAAAAATTCTCTTCTGAATACCCTGAAGACATCAGAATTATTACATTTTTTTCTACTGCTTTAAGCTCTTCGAATATGCGTATTATTTTTAATACTAGTTTTCCATTAATGCATGGTAATTTAATATCTAAAATAACTAGATGATAGGGTGTATTTTCTATCAGTGAATTTTTAAATGCAATAAGTGCTTTTTCTCCATCCTCAGCAAAATCACAAGACCAGTCAAATAATGCTAGTGCATCATTTAAAAACTCTCGATTGATTTCATCATCATCAACGACCAGCGCTTTAAGCATATGTCCCCCTGCGTTTTTTGAGATCTCCTAAATTAACCCAATTTACTTGAACGATAGCACACTGGAACCTAAATGCTATAGCGTTGATATTCTAAAGTATATAAAAAGTCAGCTCTTAGGATCTGTCCATAAATAGACCACACATCTCGTCTTGGGCTCATAGTTATAGGATCCCCAATCACGAATTACTCGGAATAGCTAACGATTCCTGCGTGTGCACTCAATCAGATCGAAAAACTCTAAATCAAATCTGAGCACGAATATGTTCAACTGCTTTTTGGACAGTTCTTTAAACTGAT
>JAJFLO010000167.1 GCA_021772675.1 Verrucomicrobiota bacterium
AGAGCACTTAACTCGCTCATAATAAATTGATTAGAGAAAATTTCACAATGAAAGTGAATTTTCATTCACTGAGATGTAAAATTGAGTTAATCGGCTTATTTGAGCAGAGATTAGGGCTCGCAGCAGAATACTGATGAATTATTCAAGCTAAGGGCTCACCAATAAATAACTTGGATTTTTCGCATCTTATCTTCACGTCATCTAGGTCCGATCCAAATGACGAAAAACATTGAAATATTTCAATATTCCTGCTGCTTTTTGCCATTCAAATCGCCCAAACCTGACATGAATCTGAGCGCGAAATTATCCAAGTTATTTATTTGTGAGCCCTAAATATAGCAATCTAAGATTTCTCACTACAAAGTTTGTGAGAAAACCGGACTAAAATAGCATGGGCATCCTGTCCGTGAAAAATAAAACTGGCTATGGCCATGTAGACATGCTGCCTTCCAATCAACAAAAATTGCTTAGGAGCAACTTTAGCGCCCGTTAGATTCTCGGCTTCACTTAATTGAATAAGAAACTTGGTTTCGGGTGTCAGGTTTCGGAGGAGAACTGAGCACTTAATTCTGACACCTGAACCCTGACACCTGAACCCTGAACCCTGAACCCTGAACCCTGAACCCTGAACCCTGAACCCTGAACCCTGAAACCTGAAACCTGAAACCTGAAACCTGAAACCTGAAACCCGAAACGCTTAAGTTCCTTAACTAGCAGTATTCGTACTTTATTTATTGCAAAAATGTTAGCTCGAACAGAAGCCAACCGTTAACTTCATTAAATTCAGGTAAGTTTTCTGGATAATTTCTGAAATACAAGCTGAACAGTATCAATGATTACCTCAGCTTCATCATCTGAAATACTGTTCTTGGTTAATCGTTTCAATATCTCAGCGCGCATTTTTCCTTCTACCAATGCATTCAGAGTAATATCGACTGCTAGTGGTCGGTACTGTTTTGGATTTACGGTAATCTCTTCATTTTTATTGTTGCTGGGCGGTGGATCATTCGTTCTTTCATTGTCTCCATCTTTAGTTTCGTTTGTTGTGCTACCTATATTAATTTTCGATATATTCGTTTTTGTTTTTTTTATTTTAGGTAATTTTTCTGTTTTCGGCTTTTTGTCGAATTTAGATTGCACAGTTTTGCTGACACAATCGACAGATGGGGTAGAGATTTCCATATCTCCATCCAGATCAATAATAACGGGTGTAGAATTGTCTAAATCCACTAAAGTTTCACCGATTTCATATAGGGATGTTTTAGGACGATTCTTTTGAAGGACTTTGCTGAGACAGTTCTGAAAAAACCTCCAACCGTCGTCTTCGTTTTTCTGTTCGTCGAGAATGTCTGTTTCGACAAATCGACAAATGACTTCAATAGGATTGCCATCAACGGTTGACAATAATCGTTCATCGGTCAGCTGGTTCAGTTTTGAGGTGATATAGGATATCGGAAAAGCGTTTTCCACCTCGGCAGGTAGATGTGTTGTGTCGATTTCAAAAATTACGGTGCCTTCAAATTTTGGATTTGCGCAAATAGCATTTACATAATTTTTATATTGTTCTTCCATAGCTTCAATTGTTGCTTCAATTGTATGTCCAAAAATACTGAACAATGCTGCAGTTTTACTGTCATTTTTGACGAAGATGGGTTCATTGACTTGAATCCCGCCAATTTTACCATTTGTCACAAAATAAATAGCAGAGCTAATGGGAAAGGTCACCTTTGGGCCTTGCCTGACATACTTTGCGTTGCAAATGTTTATAAGTCGGACGATATCATTGGATGCAATTAAACAATTTCGAGTTGGGATAGCGAAAGAAATAGTATCATCACATTTTATAAGTTTATGAGCTTCATACCATAAATCGGGATTAAAAATATCGCTTGATGAAATTTCGTCGATCTCATGGGTTAGGAGTTGAAACGTGTTGCCATCCCGCTCGAATTCCTCACATTCCCATTTAATCGCATTGCTTCGAGTTGCCAGGTTTAACATGGCCTCTTCGCAAATTTCCTGAGTGTTATCTTCAACCGATTTTTCTAAATAGTCTAGCTTTAGCGATTTTCGTCCTTGTTTGGCTAGAGCAATTAATGGGGAGGTCAGCTCATCGATAATTTTTTGTGTATAGTTTTCTTGCTGTTTATCCCAGTCAAATGGAACCAATGCAGGAAAATATTGGTTTAACTCAGGCAAAATTTTATTACGATCTAAAATGACAGTATTCGATACTTTATCCAGACTTTCCGGTTGAATCAATATTCTATTTGTCGCCATAAGAAGTCGCCAGCGATTTTCAATATCCCATATTCGTAAATCTTTATGAGTTGGTACCATTTTATATTTTTGCTCAATCACAAATCTTGTATTTGGATCGACAAAACATTTTTTCCCACAATTTTTACAAATATCTTCTACCAGATAAGAAAAGTTTTGCTCAGGCTTCGCAGTCAGGCGATCTCCCAGATAGCTATAACTGAATTTTTTATAGTTAATTCTTATATGTTTTAAAGCCGCTTTACTGTAAATGTCGAGATAGTATTCAAATTCTTGTTTGGTGTGACCTGCCGACAATATATTGCCAGCAACACTGACGACTAAAAAAGCATCCCATGGAACTGATCCAATTACCCCTCTTCCAGTTTCATAATTAAACCAACGGGCTGTAACCCCACCTAAATTTATGATTTCACGCAGCGGTTTTGTTGTATTGATATCTTCCATTTTCAATACGACACTTTCAACATTGACCGTGAATAATTCATTCTGCATTGCGATTGCTTGCCCGTGATCAAGATTTTCACGCAGAATACCACAGGGCGTAATTCCAATTTGATTTCGGGCATCCAAGGCTGATAAACCAAGGGCATTCACGTAAGCCGGGGCAGTTGAAACTGAATCCAGCATCTTTAATCGTTTCTGAACAACCGCATATTTTAAGGACATACTTTACCTACTTTTAATATCATCGATTAATAAAATTGATGAAATAAAATAATCCGTAGAAAGAATTGGACAAGGTATAAAGGTAAATATGACCTATATCCGTAAAATTTTGCAGGCCAATCTGTGCAACTATTCGGGCACAAGCAGATTGCACCAAACTCCAACATACCTCCAGATCTGCCAGCAAAATTGTGCAACGTTATCTACGACAAATAATTACAATCCTTGACTTAGGGCTCACAAAATAAAATTTAGTGAAACCCGTTACCTTGGAAAATGTGCGTTCGTAGTTAAGCGAGTGATCGCTGTCTTAGCTGCATACTGAATGCAAACGTTTCAAAACAGCGATGACTCGCTTAACTACAATCGGCCGACAGGCAATGATGGGCTTTACTGAATGGTTACCTCACAAATAAATAACTTGGATAATTTTACGCTCAGATTTATGTCAGGTTTGGGCGCGATCTGAATGGCGAAAAGCAGCAGGAATATTGCACTATTTCAATGTTTTTCGTCATTTGGATCGGACAGATGCCGTGAAGATAAGATGCGAAAAATCCAAGTTATTTATTTGTGAGCCCTTATAGTGTCGTGTGAATTTAGGTTAGAGATTTGCACAAAGTTTTAAAGTGATGATCTACCTAGTTTCCCAATTGGGTATGGACAATTGCATAGATCATATAATTTGCGTTCATATCTTGGGTTGCTAAGTTATACAAGCTGAAGTTGCCAGGTAGTCAATTAAATTGAATCAGGCGTCGGTACTAAATCTTACGAAAACTGGAGGCAGAAATTTGGTTAAACTTAAAGATTCATCTTTATCAGCGGATTTTGAAAAGCTGGAAAAAATCATAAATGAACTGTGCCTGAAGCATCATTATAAATTATACGTGGAGGGGTGGACGCGAAAGACATTTGACGTATATCTGGAACAGAAAAAATTAAACAAGGCGTTACATTTTGCAAGGATAGAAAGTCTGGCAACAAGTAATGGAGAAATACACGTCTTTGATGACAGAGCGATGGATTTTGCAAATGATCTGGGACAGGAGTTGGAAAAAAAGTTTGAACTGAAAGAGGCCACCATTATCAAAGGAAATCGACCGGAGTATTAGTTTCAATAAATTACTCCGTTAGAGTCATTTTCTTCGCAGACGCTCCAGCCGGAGTAATAGAGCAATAATAATGAATCATTGACGCCTATAAGATCGAGTCCGTATTCAAAATGTGAGTGGGTTCCGGGGATGCTTGAGGTTAAGGTCAAAGTAACGCGGTCATTCCTGACTGCGCACATATGATTCAGCCAGGAATGGCCGATTTACTATTTGCCACTCACATTTTGAATACGGACCCATAAGATCAGCCACCCCCTGTAACCAACCGCGGCCAAAAAAGAAGGATTTTCCTCAAAAAAACTTCAAATTAGGGCCCTATCGGCCCGACAAACCAATTTTCCAAAAACGTTTACCTATAATTAAAGCACACATATAGACCCTGGCGCTATAAAATGTATATTCATTCTATAAACGACGATTAATCTCTTATAACACATGTATGAAAAGATAAAGCGAAGGTGAAATTATGGCTAAAATACAAGTTTTGACTACAGATCGATCATCTCCAATAGAGAAAGAGGAACAATACCTTGGTAAATTTGATAAAGGAAAACAAATCCAAAAAAATTTGGTAAAGGACTTTGATTCAGATATTCTCAAATCTTCCATTAAGAAATTGACCTCCAATGTATCTGATATTTTTGAAGATCTAAATAATACAGGAAAATTTAAACTCAAAGAAATTACAATAACTGCTGAAATTACAGCGGAAGGAAAAATCATTCTAATTGGTGGTGCTAGTGTCAAGGGGGGAATTACGTTGAAATTTGAACCTTGATTTAAGACCAGGAAAATTTAACGGATTTATAGCGAACGCAATCAGGTTTTCGACAGGTTTCTGTAAAATTGTTGCCTAAAATGACAACCGAATGTCGAAAAAACTACTGCTTGCAATATCGATGACATAGGCATACATATTACCTAAATATATAGTAGTTGGTCTGAAATTTTTAACCTAATGAAACTCCTCGGGGCAAGCCCACGAGGTATCAATAAAAAAACATTAAATCGGATCGACGCAGCCGAAATTCTGGCAAATCCAGAATGAGACAGCTCGTCTCTGACGAGAGTGTTCTAAAGAACACGTCAACCGTCGGGGAATTAGACCCACTGATGGGATTGGTTTTGAGATTTTTATGATGATTGAAAGCGTTCTGAATTATCAATAATGAAAAGCATTCTTTTACAGATTTTTTTTGAGGCTCTCCGAAGAGAAGATATCCCCGTTAATGTTCGTGATATTGCTCGAATACGAATCGTATTCTCTGCGCAACGTAACTGGTCATTATCTTTAATTGGTAAGACGTTACGATCCTTACTTGTCCATGACCCCAGGAAACGTCAGACCTTTGATACCCAATTCCGCCAGTTTTTTAGAGATAGTCGTGGTCATTCCGATATAAGCAACTTTGATTTAGTGGAAGCGTTAAAGGACTTTCAGGAGTTACACGCGCCCCTAAAAAAAGAAGCAAGTAATACTCCGGAGAACAGACCTAAACCAAATCATAATCGCCTAAAGACCAAGGAAAAACCAAAGGTCAAGATTAAGAAACTAGGGATTATCATTGCAATTCTAACATTGGTAGTGTTTTTCCTAAATTTGGAAAATGAAGAACCTCCACCTGAGATTGCTTCAATTCATTTTGAGCCTGCGACTATTATTTTTGAATTTTCAGAACAAAATCCTGAAATAATGAAATTCCTCGTCAGTGACGAGAGTGTTCCACTGAACACGTCAACCGTCGGGGAATTAAACCCACTGGTGGGATTAAAGAAAGAAATATCTATAATAAACGAAAGCAATACTGATATAATTATTGCTAATTTGGGTATATCAGGAGATTCTTCTTCTCCTTTTTCAATTGCCCATTCAAATAAACTCAAAAATCAGGTGATACCTGCATACGGCCGAGTACCCATTACAGTCCATTCGGATCCTGTTAAATCTGGTGAAGACTTTACTGCTACCTTATCTATTCGTCTGACAACAAGTCAATCGTTGTTCAATCTTCCGTTACACGCAAAAAACAATGTTAGTAAAGCCCCTTTTGATTTAGTTATTCCTACTCCTCCCACTCCAGGGAACGCGGAGAGTGGACTAAATGGTGAAATCTCCATAAACAACAATGTTCCAATAGAATACAATAATAATTGGAAGATATCTTTGTTGGTTTTTTTCAGTTTGCTGATTATAGGAGTTTTATATACAATTTATTTGTATCGGTGGAGGCAAGTTTCGCAAGAGAAACTACCCTTTATCCCTAAAGAGAATAAGGGACATCATCGATTTTCCTTTGCATCTATTGGAGGTGAGCTGGCACCAGAAATTTCTAAGAAACAGACAAAGCGTATAGCAGATATCCTCGGCTATGTATATACCGGTCGCGACAGCAAAAATTTGGATATTCGTGGCAGTGTTGATGCGACGATTCGTTCAGGAGGCATTCCAAAGATTCGATTCGAACCTTTACGAGAAACTCGGTCTGTTTTATTACTTGAAGATAGCTTAACGCTTAATCATCTCCGTGCAGGCGTGGTTGATTCACTCTGCATTGGTTTAGAAAAAAATGGTGTTGAATTTCATCGATACAGGTTTCGTGGCAGTCTCGGCAGTTTAATTAATCCACGAGGCGTAACAAAGAATTTATCCGAGTTTGAGTTGGACAACCATACCTATGTTGTCCTAATATTTACCGATGGCAGTAGTTTTATCACGTCTAAATCATGGGAATCCTTACAGACGATAGCGGGTTGGCCTCGCCTGGCCTGGATAGATTTACGGGAACCTGAATTTCGAATATTTTCTGAAAAGTCTCCTGATGTATTTGGAGTACCCGTATTCAGCGGTACTGCTGCGGGATTACTTACAGCCTTGAATCACTTTCTCACGAGTTATAAGTCACAAAACCTGATGATGGCAGGCAATGATGTATGTCCGCTAGCGCAGTGGACACATGACTTCGATCTTGAAACTCATCTTGAGACTACATTGGGGGACGCTGTCCTCTGGGCGGCTGACTGCTGTTTCATTCAACCCTGTAGTATTGCTCTGGCTCAGCATTTACGTTCCGAATTTTATAGTCAAATTTCCAGTACGAGTATTCAACGATTTATGCAATTACCGGGAGTTAACCTAAATTCAGAAGGAATCGTATTTAGTCGTGATATTATACATATACTCAGGAAGTTATGGCAAAGTCGGAATTTGCCACAGAGACAGAAGGATGTGCTCACGTTTATTCTTGATCAGGTACGACAGGCTGAACCTGTTACAATACCAAAGACTACTATTGCCTATCTAACCTGGGAAGCAGTTGTCGAACGTATACGTGTTGAGCTTGACCCTCAAAATGACTATAAGCGTTTGGCACAACTAAAAAATTCACCTGTGGGTCGCTATCTTGAAACCAGTTTTGAGGGATATTGCGTTTCTGGTACGAAAGAAGCTAAAAAAGGAGATAAAATTGAACTGTTATGCACGCCGAAAGATGAACATGCCGCACAATGCCTTGCGTCTGCGAATAATAGTCTTGGCATTGCCACACGACAGGCTATTTCATTACGTTGGGTTCATAAATTTATTTTAGCCATGTTAGTTCTGTGTACTGTCACTCTTGGGGGATATACATCAAAACTTTATAAGGACAGCCGTCTTGTGACGTATTGGCAAGTCGATCAAAAAAGATTGACTGACCAGGTCACTCTTTGGCAGAAAAACTCAGGTCAACCTGAATTTAGTGAGGTAGGAAGATGGGGGAAATCATGGACAGGTTTTGAGCCAAAACCAAATGAATCTAAGGAATTTCAAATTCGAGGTTTTGGGACAGAATCGATTAGTTTTACTGGAAAAGACCAACACATAATCGAAGTTAATTTGAATTCTGAGCAACCTTACCCAATGATCTTTAAATGGATCCAACCAGGTACCTTCCAGATGGGGAGTTCCAAAAATGAACCGGAACGTAACGGTGACGAATCACCTCATACAGTAACGTTGTCACGCGGGTTCTTCCTTACGGAAACAGAGATAACTCAAGGGCAGTATCAGTACCTAATGAAATCGAATCCCAGTAAGTTTAAGGATCAAGGGCCAAACCTTCCTGTTGAAAAAGTTAGCTGGAAGAACGCAAAGACATTTTGTGAAAAATTGACAAAAGAACACCATGATCTTGGTCGGCTGCCGTTGGGATGGGAATATCAACTACCTACCGAGGCTCAATGGGAATATGCCTGTCGGGCTGGAACTTCCACAGCGTTTCACTATGGCGATTCACTGGTTTCAACACAAGCCAATTTTAATGGCAAATATCCTTATGGCACTGATGTGAAACAGAAATTTCTGGAACGGACAACAATTGTTAAATCTTATAAACCTAATTTGTGGGGACTTTATGATATGCATGGAAATGTCTATGAGTGGTGTTCTGACTGGTACGGTGACTATCGGCAGGACGTTGACCCTTATGGGGCAGAATCTGGCACGAACCGGGTGAATCGGGGTGGCAGCTGGAATAGCCGCGCTCGTAATTGTCGGTCAGCATATCGCCTCGTCAATTCGCCTTCGCGCAGCTGGCTTAATCTTGGCTTTCGGGTTGCCGCAGTTCAGATTAAGCAAGACACCAGCGCAAAGAATAAGACGGAGGGACGACGGCGCGAGATTAAGCTGGTGTGGGTTGGTCCCGGAACGTTTACAATGGGAAGCCCCATCGATGAACCGGGACGGTACAGTCGTGAGAAGCAATACAAAGTTACGCTTAGCCAGGGGTATTACCTCGGTGAGACGGAAATCACGCAGGCGCAATATATGAATGTCATGGGTGAAAATCCGAGTTATTTCGTCAATGCCGGGGATAATGCACCGGTTGAGCAAGTGACTTGGGGTAATGCCCTGGAGTTTTGTCGTCGCTTAACGGAAGTCCACCAGCAATCGGGCAAACTTCCAAAGGACTATGCCTATACTCTACCAACCGAAGCCCAATGGGAATATGCCTGTCGTGCTGCTAGTCAGGGGCCACTTTATACCGGAGACTTTATAATCAAGGGCGAAAGAAATGCAATAGAATTAGATTCCATTGCCTGGTATGGTGGCAACAGTGGTGTAGACTATGTCGGAGGTGTTGATTCTTCAGGATGGTTGGACAAGCAATATGACCACAAATCTGCTGGGTCGCACGTCGTTGCTGGGAAAGCCCCAAATTCTCTGGGACTCTATGACATGCTGGGAAATGTCTATGAGTGGTGTCTTGACCGATATGGAGAGTATCCAGATGGAGCAGTGGCTGACCCTGTGGGACCCAAAGGTGGCACGTTCCGGGTGAATCGGGGTGGCAGCTGGAATAGCAACGCTCGTTTTTGTCGGTCGGCATATCGCAGCTACTTTTCGCCTTCGCGCAGCTGGAATTTTCTTGGCTTTCGGGTTGCCGCAGTTCAGACTGAGTATGAGACCTCCGAAAGAGAGACGGAGGGACGACGGCACGAAAACGGAGGGCAAAAGGCGAAATAAATGACAAACAGTAAATCCCCAAATTAAAAATCAAAAATTCTATTCCAATGGCTTATCAGTTTTTTACAATTCCAATGCTGCATTCAGAATCAGTAATGAGTGAATTAAATCAATTCATTGCCTCACACCGCATACTTGAAATCGATCGTCAATTTTATACAAATGCAACTCAGGGGTATTGGCTTTTCTGCATTCAATATACAATGTCTCAGGTTCATAATAAACAATCTTCATCTGTCCCAATGAGCAAAGTTGATTACCGGGAGAAACTTAGTGAAGAAGATTTCATTATTTTTGCAAAATTGAGAGAAGAACGAAAGACAATTGCAGAAGAACAGTCAATTCCGTTGTTTGCAATTTTAAATAATCGCCAATTGTCAGAGATGGCTGAGCAGCGAGTCATATCGCTAAACGACCTTCGAAAAATAAATGGCATTGGTGAAAAAAAGATACAAAACTACGGGTTGCGACTGTTGAAAATCATGCATGAATTTACAGGAGTAGAGCCGCAAAATGAACTGACTAAAGCCGACGTTAAAATTACTGAAACAGAGCATTAATGAAACGTGTTGGTTGCTTATGGGACACTATCCCGGATTGGAAAAATGTCGTCGATGCAGCTCATCGGTCGATGAGAGGTAGACGTGGTACAGCTATAGTCCGTTTCATATGACTCTATACTTAAATTCCTATCCTTTGAGTGTGGTTTATGCATAAATGCGGTACGAAGTCATTTGAAATGCACTATAGTGTTCAAGAGTTTCTTAAATGTTTTGATCAGAATATTAGTGGTTTAATTTACGATCTTAAGTCTGATGACTATTGTGTTGGTCCCTATAACCGGTTTACGATTTATGATCCCAAAGAACGCATAATTCATGCTCCTGATTTTCGCGATAGGATATTACATCATGCAGTCTTAAACCAGTGTGAACCGGTGTTTGAACGTCGTTTGATTTATGATACTTATGCATGTCGTAAGGGGAAGGGACAACATAAGGCACTTTTGAGGGCCGTTAAATTTGCAAAAAAGTATAATTTCTTTCTAAAAATGGATATTCGTAGTTATTTTAATTCCATCGACCACGACATATTATTGAATCAATTAAAGAGAGTATTTCGTGACACCAAACTCATAGCGGTTTTTACAAAAATTATTTATTCTTACTGCGTTTCAGATGGAAAAGGGCTACCCATAGGTGCGCTAATGTCTCAATTTTTTGCAAACATGTACCTTGATCCACTTGACCGGGTTATTAAGGAATCATTTCGGTGTCGTGCCTATATTCGGTATATGGATGATTTTGTTATTTGGAGTGATCAAAAGAGTGCTCTAATTTCATTGAGAGATGATATTGTGAAATTTTTGACTCATGAACTTGCATTGGACGTCAAGGAATATCCATTTATCAATCGCTCAACAGTGGGTATGGAATTTTTGGGATTTCGGGTATTCCCCGGTTGGATCCAGCTTTCAAAAAGGAGCAAACGAAGATTAAAGTATAAATTGGGGCAGTATATGAAGGCGTATGGCAAGGGAGATGTTGATGAAATGCAATTACAGAAGCGACTACAATCTCTGGTCGCATTCCCATGTTTCTGTCGTAGTTGGCATTTCCGCAAAAGAATTTTCGTAGAAGATTTGGGAAAGGTTCAATGGCACGAACCGGGTGAATCGGGGTGGCAGCTGGAATAGCAACGCTCGTAATTGTCGGTCAGCATATCGCAACAACAATTCGCCTTCGAACAGCTGGAATAATCTTGGCTTTCGGGTTGCCGCAGCTCAGCTGAATCTGATGGATATCGGAGTCTCATCTGAACCGAACCTTTTCCTGTCCTGGTTATTGTCTTGATTATGCCGGGCAAATACAAAGACCGAGAGGTCGTCGACCGTCAGGTGTTAGTAGTGAAACTTTATAGAAATCGAATACTCCTGGCGGTCATTTTATATAAAACTAAGCAATGACTAAACCATACCAGCAATTATGGGTGAAACTCATTTAGGTATAAAGTCAATTTATTTGAAACTGAATTGCCGTTACTTTGGAGTTCAGGCTTCAGCCTGGTTTTTGTTTTTTTGAAGACTTAAATAAGCAAACTAAAGTTTGAACTCCAAAATAACGGCAATCATGACAAATCATACGAATTTTTAGCGCAAAATATCAGGAATATTGTGCTTGAAAATTATTCACCCATAATTGCTGAAACGATACTGAGTTCATTTGTTGCTATAATTATAAACGTAATTTTTTTTGAAGGGGGAATAATGAGAATAGCTTTTCTGGAAATACATAGAGAGGGTTCTAAATGTCATGGGAAATTCTGGTTTGACCAGGATAAAAATAAAAATGAATTGGGTCGTTTGGACATTGGTCCTGAAAAAACAGTAAAAATTCCTGATTCCACCCATCCTTACACTGAAAATGACTATTGCATGAAGGATTTAGTGACTGCGTTAATAGAATTTGACGAAGATAAATTAGCAGTGGTTTTTGAAGAGCGAGGGCAGTTTGAGATTGGACGATTTTTATATTCAAATACTTTGGGCAAACTTGGTAATGGTCAAATTACAGATGAACTTGATTTACGAATTATCACTGACGATGAATTTATAGGACAATTGCCATGGCCACTATTATCACAAGATGGAATATTTCTGGTCAATAAAGGATGGGCCATTTCTATGATTGCCTGCACGGAACTTAGAGATATTGAACTTGCACCGTCTCCTATCATTGTCGTAGTTGCTCCAGAACCGAATTCATTAGCCAGGACAGATCGAGACCAACATTTGAATCAGTTGCAGCAGGTTCTCCGTAAGCACAACCCGAAAATGGTATCTCCCCAGAATCTTATCCTTGTTTATACCTGGGAAGAATTTGAAATGGCGATAGAGGGGAATGTCATTGATGTTGTTTATTATTATGGTCATGGAGAAGGCAATCAAAACCGTTCGCGATTACTTTTCGAATCGACAGAGAATGACCAGGTCCTCAACATCGCTGCGGGTGAATTGGCGACATGCTTCCGCGGAGCAAAACGGTTACCTAGTTTAGTTTATATCAATTGTTGCCATGGGGATGCAGGGGGCTTTATTGGCGTTGGCCGTAAATTAGGTGCATTCATACCGTGTGTTGTCACTAATCGAACCGCTGCGACTGTCAAAGCGGCAACTGTACAAGCGCTTATGTTCTGGGAACATGTATTGATTCAAGGCGTAAAACCACATATTGCTGTGGCAAGTAATTATCAGTTTTTGGGGGCCAATACTGGTTTGAATCAAACAAAGTTGCATTGGTTTACGCCAGTCATCTATGCCAGTTATAAACAATGGAAGTCCTATCCACCGAAAAGAGTTAAAACCCATATCTATGATTCAAATTGGCGGGCAAAACTTGATCGTGTTACCCAGTTTGGGCAACTAAGTTTTAAAGTCCGGGAAATGGTGGAACATGATAAACCTCAAGTCATTGCCTTTATTTGGTATGGTATGGAAGGGCAGGGGATGCAGCATTTTCATGACCGACTTGAAGTGAATCTACAGCATCAAGTCGGAGAGGAAGCTGTTGTGGTTTCTTATAGACCGAGCTGGCCCGCCAGTTTCAAAGATGTAAATACTCGTGAATTCTCAGGGCGTGCTATTGAGGAAACGCTACTTGACACGTTTAAGGTGGATAGTCTGGATAGGATTAATGCACGAATACGAGCTGATGCTTCTGGAGCAAAGAAAGTCGTTGTGGTTCTTAATCATCCACACATTTGTAATCCTGTGATCATGGATCCAAAATTATTAATGAATTATCTTGAATGGTGGGACCAATATGGGATTGATAGAATTAAAGGAGATCCTCATTATTTTGTTCTTGGATGTTCATTTCAGATTAAAAAAAGTAATGAGTTTAGAAAAGGATTGGACAAATTAGGGTACAGTCCATTGACATTTAGGAGACTTGCGATTGATGTATTGCCAGAATTAATGAAATTGAAACCCGAAGATATTAATGATTTTGTTAGTCGCCATAATATTTTTATACCAGAATCACGTAAAAAAGATTTTTTTGACTATATAATTGGTAAAACAGATGGAAGGTACGATCCTTCGCTCATAGAATTAGAGCGACTCGTGGTTGCAGGGTATGAGGAAGTTTTGGAGAAGGAGATAAATGAGATGAATGATGTTGTCAGTGATGCTGAGGGAACTTGGGGAATGTAGTCAGAGAATTAGATTTTGCTGTCATGACAGGTATGATTTTTCACGAAAACTTATAGTGATTGGTAACAGTAAACGGTCATTCACCATGCGACAAAATTGAATGGGGTCTGTCTATACTGTTTACGGGTAACGACTCGTAGGAAACAACTTTGATTTGATGGCAATATAGATTATAGTCGTGTCCAACGAAAATAATATGGTAAAAGAGATGAATTTTAAATGCAATTACAAAAACTCTAAGGGTCATTGAAAGTAATCAATGAATAATTATAAATTTAGAATCTTAAATAATGAAATTGTGGGTGAATTATCAGAAGAAGTGCGCGCGCTCATTCATGATCGGCCATGTATTCAAATAGATACATCTTTATCAGAAACAGCATTGAACTATCGACCGGATGATGATCTTGAAGACGCAATCAACACGGCAATCGCTGTAGGCGAACCACTATTGCTCACAGGTGAACCGGGAACAGGTAAAACACAGGCCGCATATTTTGCTGCCCTACAATTAAAAACCAAATTATTTCACTTCCAAGCAAAAACATCAAGCTCTGCAAACGACTTGCTCTATGAATTCGATACGATTCGATATTTTCACGAAGCGCATATTTCGAATATTAATGCGGATGACAGCCTAAAAAAACTGGATAAGAAAAACTACCTCGAAAAACGCACATTATGGCTTGCTTTTGAAGAGGCTGAAACTAATGGATATCCTTGTGTTCTTTTAATTGATGAGATTGATAAAGCACCTAGGGATTTTCCCAATGACCTGTTACATGAGCTTGATCAAATGGAGTTTAAGGTGCGCGAGACTGAGGAAGTTATTCGATGTCCTAAGAGATTACGACCTATTATTTTTATAACATCCAACGACGAACGGCGTTTGCCTCCTGCATTTTTACGGCGCTGTGTAAGTCATCATATCGATCTTACTCCGAAACTATTGGAAGAGGCTGCACTACGTCACGACAGTTTATATCCAGAACTAAGCAAAGAGTTTATAAGGACAGCGATCGAATGTTTTGTGAAAATTCGTCAATTGGCTAAAGAAAAACCACCGGCAACCGGTGAATTATTAGCCTGGCTTCAGGTACTATCTGTCACAACAGCTAAACGTCCAGAAGTTTTGAATGGTGATATTAAGGACTTACCACATTTAGGAGCACTTATTAAGACTGGTGAAGATATGGACGAGATTCGAAGATAATGCAGGTTAGTGATTCGACTGTGAAATTTTCGGTCTTATCTTTGTCTCCGTTCAATGCCTGTCACTGTAGTCAAGGGGGGATTAGGGGCATAGCTTATATTGGACATTATGAATGTTGTCATGGTGTAGGTTGGGATAACTAAACTCGGCAATGCGTTTGCAATCTTTCTCAAAACTTATTAGAAACCTGGCCTCATCGTTATAAATGAAATCTGCTGAGTGGCACCGAATTTATTTAGGCATGGATTGAAAGGGATGAAAAGCTAATTGCGAAATCTTCATGAACAAATCCAATGATGTGGCCGCTGCAGTTAATATCGGTGTTTTCGTAGCAGTCCATGGCATGATCGATAAATTGCTCCTCATTAATGACGTTGTCGTGCATGAAATTGATTAAAGCTGCTCTCCATTTTTTTAAGTAAATTGATCTTGCGACTCTACTAACTGCGATACCACGAAAGTGGTTTATCACTTTGTGACGTAGAACAAAGATATAGAGAAGCAGCCACAGAAACCAAACGCCAAGGTGTATTCCTATAAAGTGTGTTGAATCTGCAAACAGGTAACCAGTCACGAATAGACTGGCAAAAATAGTTGCTGTGTGGATCAGAAAAAAACCAAGTGTGGTTCCAGTAATTAACAATCCCGAGATTCCGTTATCCATATGTTTTTCCATATTGCCCAAAAAACGCCGGGTGGCGCGCGCTATATCATCTCGCGTAGATTCCATCTGGTTAATCTGATCGGTACGGCAGGTAATGACGTCGCTGTGGATAAGATTGAATAACCAGTAGCAATTTTGCCATCTGAGATCACCGGGTTTGATGGAGGCCGTTAATTTACGAATATTACGGATCTCAGACATACACTTATAAAAAGCGGCTTCTACTTTTGGCCCCGTTTGTTCGCAATAGATCACAATGAGGTTATAGATTTCCTTTCCGATTGCTGTTGTCGTGATCGTTGAACACGTTGTCCGGTAATCAATCAACGCATCTATGAGATTAATTTCATAGTCTAGAAATTCTTGACGTTCCAGAGGTTCATTTTCGAATGATTGGGTAATGGCAGTGACCCAGTCGAGTGGGCATTGGAAGAAATAGCGACAAATAAACCGACTGTAAAAGATAGATGCATTGCTCTGTTCATCGAATCTTAACTGATCAGTACAGTGATCAAAGAGCTTTATGAATTTGGGAAAATCTGATTTCTCGAAAAATTGGTGCCATAGTTTTTCTGTTTTGTAGTAAAATGAGGGTAAGGCAGCTGACATTTTGGTTAAGATGTTTCTGAGAAATTCGACATCATACTCAAGTTTACAGCACTGATAAAATTGTTGATTGAGAAACGAATTGTCATGATATTTTATTATACCTTCGATAATTGCCTCAAAATAGGCGGCTTGTCCCTGCTTCTGTTCTTTAATTAGTGCGAGAAGACAATATTCTTCGGGTAGCTTTTCAGTATTTTTTTCCAGTGTTTTCAGGATCGCATCTAAATTTTCAAACTTGTCAATTGGATAACGTTCGGTAAATGGAGAAATAAACTTTGTATCTGAAGGAAAACTTGCATGTGGACCTTCGAAAATTTCACTGGGATTTTCTATTGGCTTAGAAGCTGTTACGCCGTCAATGGCTGATTCCGGGATGAATGAATGACCGTATCTTAAGGCTTCTTCCAGCTGTTCATAGGCTTCCCGGATTTTTTGAAATTCAATGGGAAATTTTTCGGGTTTAAATTCTTTAATTCGTCTGGTATAGGCTCTCTTAAGATCTTTCCTGGTGTACGAATTATCCAGCCCAAAAAATTCCATTGGATTCTTTATAAAGAAATCAGCCATAGTCTATTTCATCATGCTCGAAATAATTCGCAGGAGGATCCATATCACAAAAAAAATCGTCCATCCATTCCATATAGAGTCATTATTAGCAGCAGTATGTTTATAAGAATTGGAGTTAAATTTCCTACTTTTAATTTGGTCAAACCAATTTTCATTTATTGCGTAAACTTCTGCCGGTATGGTTTTTAAAAAACGACGGAACGACTTTTTTTGGAGTTTGGTTTGCAGGCCATAGTCGATAAAATTATTTTTGGCTGCGGCTGCTTCGTCCGGACTATCAATTGTAATTTTGTGAACTAATTCAATAAATTCAGGATATTCAGCCCAATCTAGTGGTTGTGAAATTCTAAAATACTCCCGGTTGTTGTTGATAATTCTCAACCGATTTTTTACTCGTTCCAGTTCCGGATAGGGTCTGCAGTCGCAACTATCGAGGAGTTGGTCCACCTCGATTGTTGTTTTATTGGGTAATTCATCTTTGAGATCCTCAAGCAAATCTTTTACGTCGGCACGTTGTTCATAGTTATCAACGTCATCTTTATTTGAATATGAATAAGAATTGCAGCGCAGCGCAAAAAGCCCGGCGGAGTCGTTTGCAGTAATGCAACCTAGTGCTTTTTCCCAATATTCGCTTGTCTTTATCTCCCCTACCATTATTCAGAATCCGCTTTTGGTTCGGAATAAGGATGTCCGAGACTGGATAAACATATAAGCAAATCTTGACGCACACGTGCAAAAAAATCACGATCGTTACTTGACAACGACTCCTCAAACAGATCAACGACGTCTTCAAAGTTTTTCCGTTCGAAGAGGCTTATATCGCCGGAAACACGTTCGCAAAAGAGTAGTAGGTGCCTGTTTTTAATGTCTTCTCTCGGGTAAAATTTAAGTTGCTGCAGCCTTTCGATCGCTTTGCTAATCTCTTTGTTGCTGAGACCCTTTACATGATTTGTCAGTACAGTTCCAAATTTTTTCCCGGTTTCGGGAATATAGGCCTCAACATCAAGTATTCCGTTGGCATCATAACAGAACCGGACAAATACCTCCTGTTTCGCAGGGCCTCGTGGTATTCCTGAAACAGCTAACTCCCCAAGCTTAATATTATCAGCTACCTTTCGCGATTCCCCCTGAAACACGCGAATCTGAATCTGTGTTTGATTGGCGTGAATTGTGGATATCACATCTTCCTTAGACACCGGAATTGTAGTGTTCCGGTGGATGATTGGCATATAGTATCCCCCAATTTCCCGGCTGCCAAAGGTTTTGACAACTTCAATACCCAAAGTAAATGGGCATACATCTGTCATTACCATGTCGTCAACTGCAGCATCGTCATCGATAAGTGCAGCCTGGATCGCTGCGCCTAAAGCGACTACTTGGTCAGGATCGAATTTACAATTGGGTTCCTTTTTAAATAGTTGGCACACAAATTCACGAATAATTGTCATTCGCGTGGCACCACCGACGAGGATGACGTCGTCAATTTCGTCGGGGAGTATGTCGGTGTCACGGAGCACTTTCGTGACCGGACGTTCAAGCCGTTTCATCAGGTGTCGGTTAACGTCCGAAAATTGTTTTCTGGATAGCTGCACAATTTTATCTGTAGATTTTCCGGACTCGTCAGGGAATGAAATCGTTGTGGATTCTTCTGTCAAAAATAGTCGTTTTGCTCTCTCGCACTCCTTCGTTAGGCGAGCAAGCATCTGGGGAAATTTAAGTTCAGCAATTTCAAAGTTGTATCCTTTTTGTTCAAGGCACGTATGGACGAGGCGGTTGGTAAAATCCTCTCCACCGAGAAAACTTTCACCGGCTGTGGCCATGATCTCCAATGATCCTTCAAAAATTTCCATGATCGTAACGTCAAATGTACCGCCGCCCAGATCCATCACAAGAATCTTTTTGTCTGCATTCTGATCATGAAAACCGTATGTCAGCGCCGCTGCGGTTGGTTCATTTACCACTCGCCGAACCCGGAGCCCTGCCATTTCTCCAGCAAGCTTGGTGGCCTTACGCTGGTTGTCATTGAAATAGGCGGGTACGGTAATCACCGCATTTTGAATGTCCACTTTTAGAAATTTCTCGGCATCTTCTTTTAGAGATTTGAGAACGAGGCTTGATAATTCTGTGGCAGTAAACTCCCTGTCATTTACTCTGATTTTTTCATTGGTTCCCATGAGCCGTTTAAAGCATACTGCCGCTTTATTGGGTTGTGTAATTTGCAGTTCTTTGGCAGGAGCGCCTATAACCAGCTGATCCTCATCCACCATCCCTACAGCAGACGGTGTTAAATATTCTCCAAGTGCATTGGGGATAAGCCGCGGTTCACCATCAAATATCGCGCATAGCGAGTTAGTCGTACCGAGATCAATTCCAATTAATGGTTCCATAATTCCTATTTATCGGGAGGTTAAATATATTGATTTGACCTGAATATGTGACGGAAGGTTCGAAATGTAATTATTTATAAAAATTTTGCAAATCAGTAATTAACGAATCCGTTCAAAAAAACCTTCCCAAATTCAGGTTTCAATAATTTACATGTGAATCTGGCTTGTGTCTACAAACAATCGGTGCCACGGAACAGATCCCTTTGTCTAATCGCACAATAGGTATAAACTATTTTTTCGTTTATATTAAATCAGGCCATGAATCTGAGATAGGGCACTTTATCTATTCCTAAATAAGGAAATTGCATATGAAACTTGAAATTAAAAATAGTTTAATAATAACTATCATTGATAAGAATGACATCTGCTAAGTGGCACAGAATTAATCTGTCAAATATGCAATCCAAACTCTAACACTGCATATTAAAAGTGAAATCAATCCGGCTATCAAGAAATCCAATGCAACTATTTCATATCCACTGATATAGCATGCAGCAGAGAAAGCTATATTCGCTGAAAAAAGAATGGGGTCCGGTGCCGTGCACGTTTAATATATTTATAGTAAATAGATAATTAGTAATAGTGGTCGACGAACCTTAACATGTTATAATATAATAGTTTACATCTCGAAATCAATTATTTCATTGCTCAGATATTGCATTTTTGATGGACAAATTGATTTTGTATAGTAAATTACGAGTATGAATAAGAACTTCTTACGATATTATACTTTTGTTGAGCGAGTATGAAACGAGGCAAAATTCAGGGAGTAGAAAATTGTTGCTTTCATGTAACCCATCGCTGCCAGGAACGACGGTTTCTTTTAAAGTTTCAATATGATCGACGAAATTTTGTTAAGCGATTGGAGGAAGGAACAGAAAAGTATGGTGCTGACATTCTGGATTT
>JAJFLO010000168.1 GCA_021772675.1 Verrucomicrobiota bacterium
GCTCTTGGAGTTGACGGACGTAAAATTACTCATCCGTAGCAACCTGTTGATAACTCGATTTCTGAAAATAAATTAAATCCATAACATGTTTTCATAAAACAGGTTGTGGCTTTATAGAAATTTAATATTTCGAAATTCGCCTTTTCGGGACAGACACTATTTAATGATAATATAGGACTACCAGATACTATACTAATTGTGTCTGAAAATGTTATCCCAATATCAAGCACAGCATCCTTTATAAATACATTTCCTGATGTCACAACATTTACAGTCGTTACCCCCGTCCCCATTGTCACTAAATGTTGTGGGGAAAATGCGGTAGGATGACCACCATGATGAGCACGGAGTCGAATGTCATGTGAACTGCCTGCAACTAAACCTGATAAATCAAAAAAAGTGGTAGAATTTGCTATGCCAGATTGTGAGATTGATGATTCTGTGTCGCTAAGAACATTTTCAAGTTGAATACTGTCAATACTAACACTATTGTCAAAATTTTGCCAGGAAGAGCTATATCGATAGCGAAAACTAATTTCAATTAGTTGACCCGCATATTGTGCTAAATCAATAACTCGTTCCGTAAATGGACTGTCGGCTAATTGAAAGTTATTGCTGCCAGTTTCCTGAAGCAGATCTATTAGTTGAGCATTGTCAACGCTGATTTGGGTAAATAAAATCTGACTTGCTGTGAAAAAGAAAGCGCGCTGATAACGTAGTTTTGATGTTGCCGTGGCTTCAACTTGTACGAATTGTGGCAATGGATAGTCAGTTCCTGGTGTCGCACTGTCAAATACAAACCGATACGCATTAGGGCTCGACGCTGCCCGAAAACTATTACGCGTCCATAAAGGTGCTGTATTTGGATTTGCGACTCCAGGTGGGATGATGGAGGTATCGAATAAACGCGTCCCACTATCTTCAGCTCCATCAGTTAAGGTTTTTACGGTAAACGGTTCTGCGCTAATTTCAAAACTACTAAGTGCAATGCGATCATTTGTAAGGGATAAATCAACATTGACAAAAGAGTTGTCACTCGTAGAAGTCGTAATCTGGGCATCATGATAACGTGTTTGCATCGTTGAATTTTTCGGCTCTGTCGGGTAAACCCAGTTCGCTCGCAGTAAGGTACTTGTCTGTGATTCCGTAACCAGACTAAGACTGGTAATCTTTGGCAATGGCGGATCATAGATACGCTGTATTAACGCAATGTCATACGCACTTACATCAAGTTTTGAGGACTGTCTTGCGGATGCATGATGATATCTGGAACGGTATTATTGTTGCCAATATGCTTGAGGCTAATCGCGTGGCCGATTTCATGGATAGCTACGGATTTAAACTTGCGCTCATCCCAGTTATTACGATTGATCTGAAAATGGACATCGCCGGCGATATCAAGACCTTCTCCTGGAAAGAACCCGTGACCGAGTATTTGTGTACTTAAACTGTGGGTGCCAATCAGAATTTTGCCCTCAGTGCCATCGGTGAGTTCCATGAACGATATATCGGCTGAGCGCTGCCATTGGTCAAATGCCTGACAAACAAGTTCTTGAGCGTTATTGGGAAAACCATTTAGACCACCAATTACCGGTTCTACTAAAATATTAACAGAATTCTTAATATTCGTTTTATTCGCATTGAGAAAACTCCACGTCACAATAGTTGCAGATTGAGTTCCCCAGCGCAGGGCCTCAGTATTTAGATCGTGAAGACGACTCGCTTCCGAAGCATGTAACCCTCTTCCACAAAAATGAATATTTTCTTCCGTAACTGCACATGACAATTTGGCGAGAAATATTAACGCTATAAGAAAGAATATTTGATGGTTAACAAAGAATCGTATAGGCATAAGATTTATTATATTTTTGCAAAACATAAGTTAGCCTGCATTATGCATAAACTTTCTATTACAAGTCATCATATCACATAATATCAACGAGTTGTGAAGTTATTCGGGTTCGAAAGAGTTTCCACCACGGCGGATTTTTAACACTATTTCTGCACGCGAATGAACTTCATAACTCACTGATTTCACGCAATCTGATGACTCTCACTACAAAAGTTTATGCATAATGCAGGCTAGTAGTTAACGAATATTTTTTGCGATAATCGAAAGAGAAGTAGATGTTACTTGAGCCACTTGCAAAAGTCTAATTGAACCGCATTGCGAACGCATGATTGACATTTTTATCGAGAAATCTGTTGTGTGCATACCTTAAGGTCTGTACTAACTGGATTCTCGATAAAGATGTCGAATATCCGTCGCAACCCATTGGCATCAATCTCTTTTGGCCCACGGTCAATTTTGAGGAGTGGGTACGGTGCGCATGCATCGCACACAACAACTTAAAATCACCTATGCATCCAAAATAGAATGATGTGCGGTCAAAGATACTTTTGCAAGTGGCTCTATTGGTAATGAATTAATAAATTATAGAAAAAGATATGTCATTTTTATGCTAAAAGTTTCTCCAAAGTGACTTTCATTCAACTCTCAAAAGAATAATGCTTATTGTACTGAATTTATATAGTCTAAATTTTTCAGTGCAACTGACCTATGCGTTCATAATAATTTTATTGTAAACATTGAAAAAATAAAATATCGACATTTTAGTAAGATTTAACTTGATTAATTCATCCGGCTTCGTTGCTAGAGTGCTTAACTTGCTTTAAATCAATGAATTATGTAGGTTCCGAAAGTGAAGGAATCGTGAACTATTTCAAATCTTTGGGTTCTTCATAACTCGCTAATATGAAATGAGATATGCGCACGAAGTAGAAGCCGGATGAATTAATCAGGTTAAGGGAAAACAAAATTAAATTGGAGACTCGATAAGGGGGAGGCTTTGTTATAATGGCGATGATTGAAAAAAATGTCCGTTTTCGTTTAGTCGTTTACATATTGATATATGCTTTATTTGTACCACTTCTATCAGCCGATATATTTCGAGGACAGGTGAGAGACGATATATCGGACGATCCGATTGAGGGGGCAACAATTGAATTGCGTCTTGATCCCGTTTCAATCAATGCTGACATAACCGTATTGACAGATCCATTTGGTTTCTTCGAATCGGATGAAGCGGTATCTTCCACGAATTATACTGTTACTGCTAAACATCCAGGGTACATCGATGAAACAGTACAAATCACTCAAGACGTTGCGCGAAAAACACAAAATTTCCGGCTCATGCGAAGGGCGGATTTGCCAGGTGGACCCAATGCGCCTATTTTTGATCTCTATATACAATTAGCCGATGCGACGAGTTACCTGGAACTTAACGGATTTCCAGTTATTGCCAGACAATATTTAGCATCTGTTGGCGGTGGGTCCGTTCGAACAGCAGCAGTCGCCATAGATATTAATGGTTCAGCCATTGTACGAGGTCTAACTACAGGCTTCTATGAATTTGAAATAAATGGTCCGACCCAACCAAATTATGTTCCAGGCTGGGAAAGTGTACCGGAAGGAGCTGTGCAGCCACAACGATATTTCCTCAATCAAACCAATACTCTTAACATTCTTCTCAAAGCAAAAGAGCAAACTCTAAAATTTAAGATTCAAGGTTACGATTTTGTGAAAGACAGCCCGGACCCGTTCGGTCCTAATCCGATTCCGGAACCTCTCGAAGGAGTTATTGTCGAATTGACGGGCGTTGATCCGTCTGATTTAGATCGAAAGCTGCTAGCGCCTGTCAATAATCACACCGATGCCAATGGTGAAGTTACCTTTATAAAACTTCCGGGAATAACCTACCAGGTCGAAGTGAAATCGCTCGGTTACTTCACAAAAACAGTGACGATTGATCCTGATTTTCAGGGCATGCTGCCCATGGATACTCAGATCATTGACCTACAAGCAGAGCCACAGGGTTTAATTGTCTACTACGAATTTCCAGATTACCGCCCCATAAATTGCAGTATCGGGTTCAAAGGACGTACGGTAGTTGACGGAGATCGATTCAGCGGTCAATCGATGGCTAACATGGAGGTGATTGTTCAGGGCATTGAAGGAACGACGACTGAAGGCGTGGTTAGACGTGCGTTTAATGAATTTCAGATAACAGAATGTAAAACTGCTGGACTGTTTTTAAGTGGGTATATTAAACCGGGTCGATACAAATTAACGATTCGAGGCGTTGCCGCTGACGAAATTCAGTGGATCGACTCTAAGGATAACGGCTATACAAATAATGTCAGCTTTTCAGTGTTCCATGAAGACTATATTGAATTCCACCCCGTAGGGCCCGACCCGAAATCTATTATATCTAAACAAGAACATACCGTCCAGCTTCAAACTGAATCTTCGATTATTACAGGACAATTGCTTGCAGCTGAAACCACTGAAATTACTTCTGAATTACCTATTTATGAGCCTCTGCCGAATCAACAAATCATCTTTCACCAGCCATTTAACCTGGATTTATTTGGTGATTATACACCAATAACCGTTACCGCTGATTCAGAGGGGTTTTATGAAGTATCGCTATTTCCAGGTATCTATGCCGTCGAACTACCTGGTTTAACAGATCATTTCGGAGAGCGATACATCTACGAGGTTAGATCTAGTAACGGAGGTAGAGAAATCGGCACGCTCATTGAGGGTAAATGGCCGTATTTCGAAGAATGGCCAAGCGATAAATCTCAGGCAGGCGAAGTAACCGAGCGCTTTAATGGGAACGGGATCGCTATAAATGGTGGCGATAGTGCAACACTCAATCTTCTCCTTCGGAAGGAACTCTATACCGTCAAATTAGGTGTGGACACAAGTGGGCCGACAGATCTTCAGGTCGTATATTTGGATCACGACAGTATTCCTCCCCTATCCCATGTACTGGAAAATTTTCAATTAGTAAATGCCGGCGGAATGGCAAAAATTGTTGGCACGACAACTGGAGATCATACTGTTCCGTTTAAGATCGAACGCCGCAACGTCGGAGAACAAGCCGGAAAATTTCCGCAGGTATTTGCTCGCTGGGAAAATTTAACTCCTGATACTTATTCGTTTGATTTAAGCGACAATAATTATGATTTTCAGGATTCAAATCTGACGCCATCCGTTTTAATCGATTATCCGATACCGGGAAAAGTCCCGAGTCTTGTTATTGCACAAACGTTAGAGAATACGAATTTCGATGATGATCCTTCTATCCCGTTAACACCCGAAATTCGGAGGCCAATTGATGCCTTTGAAAACGATACACCTATTTCAGTAAATGCATTTAGATGGGATGAAGATGATTCACAATATGACGTAGACGTTGTTGATATCTTTGGCGTCTTTCAAGCGCCAGGATACGCTTCTGGATTTTTTGCGACTGTGGCTGATCCTCCCGCGGCCCCGGCCGGAGGTAGTCAAGTTTATGTTACAGATCGATTCAATAGCAATGATTTTTATCTGGTTGACAATGGAGGTAGTGTATTTATTGGTGGCCCAATCGCTGATTCCAAAACAACTCGCCCTGAACCCGCCTTTAACCTTGAAATTCAGGTATTCAGTATTCAAGATGATCACGTCATAGTCCCCAATGTGAAACTAATTCTTGGCGAGGGATTCGATTCTCCGTTGAATATTACCACGACAAGCACGCCGCTTGTCCTCAATAACCTTACTCGATCTCCAAAAATTACGGACGACCCTACAGATAATTTCATCCTTGAAAGTGTTCCACCACCATTTGAAATTTCTGGGGGTGGCGGTACTCCAACCGTCAAAAGAAGAGTTTTTGTGAGCCGGGCAATCGATATGAAAGTGACCGTTAAAGATGCCGAATCTTCACAGGTATTGGAAAGCGTGACTGTGGAAGCCAAAACCGTTTATGGCAATCGTATTAATGATATCTCACCATTGCCGCGTCAGCTGACGGATGTTATGGGTAACGTGACCATCACCGGGCAACGATTACAGGATTACTTTATTGTTATTGACCAGCCAGGTTATGAAATATGTCGTGAACGACTGGATACCACTAACTTACAGGAGGTAAGTGGCATTCTTACTCATAACGTCACGGTTAATCTTATTCGAATCAACGGCCCAGATTTTAAGCATACAGTTACGCCGTTTAATCGATTTGGCGCTTTTTTACCGGGAGTAACTCGATCGGGTGGTGCGTCAGCATTTGAGCTGTTCAGTGCAAAAGACGCCTTAACGGCTAGTTGGACTGCTGAAATACACAATATTAGGGACATCGATTACTTAACTCCTGGCTTTGATAATAGAGATGGTACGCTGTCAACCCAGGATACAATAACATTTACTGATACGATCAAAACCGTTTATTTAGTTGATCGCCGTGAATTTGAAAAAACGGGGTTTCAAGGCAATGAAACCGAATTGGGGGTGCCTGCAACGACACACCCATTAGAAATGCAGCAATTTCTGCAAAACATTATTCGTGGCAAATCAGATGCTAACGATGTTGCTGAAACAAAGACATTCTTAAGTCGCGCAGATACCATTACGCATGCGTCGTCTTCAAATACAACAACTGTTTCAGGGAAAATTAATCTATGGGAACTCCCTTCGGGTGATTTCAAACCAGCATTAATCGCTCAAACTCGCAGTGGCGCCTATGCTACATTTCTCATTGATTATAAGGGCCCCGATGGATCGATGATAGACGAATCAAGTAAGCGATTGACCGGAATAAAGATACCGCCATGGCTCGGATTCGCATTTGATATTCTCGGTGTCTCTGCTGGAGTCAGCGCTACTCAGGAGAGCATTAAAAAATATGTTCCCGAAGGCAAATTTTTTCCGTTCCCCGAATTTACGGCGACAATTAAAGAAGCAGAGGATGATGCTAAGAAAAAGACTGGATTCATTGACTATGATTATTCTCTCAAAGTGGGCACTGAAATTGGACAGGATTCACCAGGCGGTGGGATCGCGTCATTAGGGCCAGGGTTGTTAGGCGCTGAAATATCCGCGACAGCGCAAATTACATCGGTAGGTAAAGACCGAGCTCTAAATATGTCGATAGAGTCTAAGATTGCAAAAAAAGATATTGACGCAACAGAATACGTTCCGAAAATTGCATCCAGTTTCGGGATTGAACCCAGTATTTCTAACATAAGCGGAAACATAAAGGCGACAGTCGTAGCTAATGCAGACGGAAATAAACCATTTGAATTGCGACTGAAGAGTGAGGTTGGCGGTGACGTTGATGTTCAGGTTAAGATGAATCTTACGACGGTAACCGGAAAAATACCTTATGTGGGACCCGTTCTAACGTTACTGGATAAAACCGGGACTTTACAAAGTTTTGCAACGACAGCTGCTGGAATAGGAATAACAGACAAATATTGTTGGCAGACCTTGAGACCGCTACCGGTCACGACAGGAGATGATCCCGATAAAAGAGCCCAACGTCGCCATTTTCTCGGAGGGGACGAAATCGACACAACTATAGGAGAATGTAAACCAACACGCGATATATGTTTACGCTTCGCCGTTGGTTTGGAAGCGGAAGCAAAAGCCTTAGGCTTTGCGCTGGGCGGAAAGGCAAAACTTGAGCTTGCTGGCAATAACTGTGGCAGCTCGCAACAGCCCTCACTTGTCTTCACCTTTAATCAATTTACCGATTATCCTCCGATAAAACGTATCCAGGGCGAAGTAAATTTAGTAATGAAAGCATTTTGGAAGACACCAGTTAAAGAATTTACGAAAGAATATAAATGGAATTTGATAAAAATCGACGCTCAGTATGGAACTGAAACGGTTGTTCAACTCATTCCCATGGAACTTCAAATACGTGAACAGGGATTTCCCCAGGCGGGGTCCAATGTCTTTACCTCAACAGGGCCTGATCTTTTAGTGAAAACGACACCTTTAGCGAATGTTTCATCTCCAGAGGACACCTCGGACATTTTGCTATTGCCTCTCTTTAATAACTCAACGGAGGAGGTTGAACTGCGACTGGCGCCCCGCGATGGTGACTTGAATTGGGGCGATACCGAGTTGATATTCAGCGCCGATTTTATTGGGCAAAATGCAATCTATAAAATGCCAAATGGGCGCATCCTTATCGCCTGGGCTGAACCCAATCCCGCCAGTGATCCTACTGATATTCTTGGAAGTAGCTTCGTGAAATTTGTGATCAGCGACACAAATGGAGAGAATTTTACTGCACCTGCTTTTGCATCGTTTCCAGGTGGAGCAATAGTCAATCTTTTTATTAGACAGTCGAGAAATAATATCGGCCTATTCTTTCGTATGGTCCAGGGAAGTTTGAGCACTCCGGCCCATCAACTTTTTGGACTTATTCTCAATGAACAAAGTAACACGTTTTCAAGCCCAGCATTTCTTGGTCAGGATACAGCAGGCATGCGTAATCTTGAGGTACTCGGTGGCGGCGCTAGTGCGGGTGGTGATTTTGTCATCGCCTTCATTAACGAAGATAACAACTTGGTAACAATACGATGGGACGGTACCACAGTTATAGGCGTATCTACTTTGGAATCAGAAATTCAGGGTGGACTTGCGGGGTACGCTTCTGCTGATGATTCCTTTGACTTATTTGCAGCTGCTTCCGACGGACGTCTGTTGCGTTATCACTCAGATTCAGGAGTCAACAGTACTTTCGGAGCAGCGATTGAGATAGTCCAGAACGTTGCCGCAACGGAAGCGCAACTTATCCAACAAGATGTTTCGGGCGACGGTGGCTTCCTATATGTATTTATGGAAACCACAGTTGATGGTTCTAAACTACGCTATCTCTACCTAAACCATCTGTTCGAGATTAGCACTCCCGGTTTGCAGGAATTAACCAAAAACGATATCGGTCGATACAGCAAACTTCGAGTTGCAAAACGTTCGTCAGATTCTGCCTATATCTATGCCATGTTTGAAAGCGACCCTCCTGCCGTAAGGGTTTTTGAGTTATCAGTAGCAAATGGAACGTCCGGTAATGACAGTGATGGTGACGGCATTGATGATATTGGTGAACTCTTAATCGTCGATGCAGATCCCGAAGACAGCATTAGTACTGTCTCCGATGTAATTGGAACTGGTAACTTTGATTCTGATGCATTTAATAATGCCGATGAAATTAATTTGGGCAGCAATCCCGCCGACCCGCTCTCGATCCCCATATTTGCTTCAATTTCAGTCGATGACAATCAAAGTACGGAAGACACAACACAAACAGTTACATTTACAGTTCTTTTAAATACTTCAGCAGCCGATACCGTCAATATTGATTATACAATCGGCGGCGCCGCATTAATCGGCTCTGATTATATTAATAACGAAACAGGGGATGTTACTATTGATTCAGGCGGTACAATCGTATTCGAATCTGGCGAATTGTCAAAAACTCTGGTATTAAACGTAGTCAACGACGACGATGAAGAAAGTCCTGAATCCGTGACAGTAACATTGATGAATCCTACAAATGCAACGCTACAGGCGGCGGAAGTGACACACACGATTAACGACGATGATACAGAGGGACAAATTATTGAATTAAAAGCCGGGTGGAATCAAATTGCTATAAATGTTACTCCTTCAAGTAGATCGCCAGCCTCAATTTTTTCAGGTATAACTGATTTAAACTTGATATTAGGGCCAAATGGACAATTTGGTCCTACAGCCAATTCATCCTCGGATACCTTAACATCTCTAGATGCAGGGGCCGGTTATTTTGTAAATTTAGAAAATCCCGCAACGCTGATCATTCCCGGATCAGCCGAAGCAGAGACAACTCAAATCTCTCTTGGAAATGGGTGGAATAATGTCGGATACCTGCTTCAAACACCTGTAAATATTGAAATATCACTCTGTGAATTGATAAGTAATAATTCAAACTTAATCAAAGTAGTTGGAGAGGGAAAGAGTTTTGATCCTGCACTACCTGCCAATTTAAATAGCCTAAAACAGTTTACTCCCGGATTTGGCTACTGGATAAAAATTAAAGAAGATCAAATATTCACCTTCCAATCGGTGTCTTGCCCATGAATAACAGATAAAAATCATGATCGGTTTTACCCATGCCGTAGTGTAGTAGAATCTTTTTGAAAAATCCGGGTTAGAGTCCATTCGAAACGGTCTCACAATCACGCGTGAGGCTATTTCGGAAGAATTTCGACGTTCGATGCATTAGCATCGGATTCTCATCTAAAAATTAATATTAGCCGAGAGAGCCCGTCGACCAAGGGTTTGAGACGGATGGAACACATTTTCTTACTACGTTTGATAAGCAAATACCCACCATGCGCTCCCAACGGGGTTGCGATACCATTTCGAATGAGCTCTTGTTAATTTTTGATTCATAGGTGGTAGATTAATGTTGAATTTTTCTAAGAAAAACGTTATACTAATAGTGGCTTTTAAATTCTTATGCCATTTTTTTAGTCAACCTGCAAACTTAGACACATTGGCGTGGTAGAAAACGATGAGTATTTTTGATAAATTCAAAGAAAAATTTGGACAGTCAACCAAAAAAAGAGGGCCGTCAACAACAATCGGTAAGCTTTATGTTCCTGATGAGGAACTTGAAGATGATTGGTGTGAACTTTCCAATACCCTGAAAGTTGTTTATGAGGGAAAGGTTTTAAAATATTTTGAGAAAGAAGTTGATCTATCCGGGTACAAAATAAGAACAGGTATTGTTGGACTTGAACTCAGACATATCAGTGATGATATCAATCGTGGCTATGTCATCGTCGGTGAAAGAGGCTATGAAAAGCGATTGGATCTTATGAAAAGAGACTATCAGAAACTATTCGGAAAATTCGAAATTCTGCAATCATTTGATAACAGAGTTGATAGGGCTGGCTTTTTTTGGCAGGATAGACCAATTAAGGACTAACCAAATCTTATACCGATTATTTCTTTCCTAACGAGTTATTCATAAATTAATCCTTCCTTCGGCCCCCAATCTTCGATTGTTACCTGAGTCCGTGAGATGTTTTCAGGTAACATTTTCTGAATCCGAGTTAACTTCTTTTCACTAATACCTGAATCCGTGACGGTAGGTTCAAGACGAAATAACTATTAGGTATTTTACAAACTAGCAATATGTTGCCACTTCGCGGAGGCTTTTTAAAAATGCATTTGCTTCGTTAGTAAGCAATTGCAGTAGTCACTACAGCTAAATACTTACTGCCTCGAAACTAAATTAAAAGAAAACCTTCACGGATTCAGGTAATATTAATAGGCCGATTCCTTTTTCGCCTTTTTCTTACCGCCGTATACTAATTTCCCACTTGAGTACGTGTTACCAAAGGTTAGATGTGATATAGCAACCTGATCAATTGCTGAAACCAATAATGATTCTGATAAGTCTGATAGTGGATGAATAAAGGCTGACCAAATAACGTTGTTGCTCAACGCGTAGCGAACATCAAGCGTATCATGGAAATTTGCAGTCATTGCATGTTCAATCTGGATTGGATTTGCCTTATTTTTCTTCATTATTGGGCTGATGACTCTCATCCGATCAGCATTTATATCAAAAATCAGGGTCATATTAACATTGCGATAAATAAACTCGATGACGTTATTATTTATTTTGACACTGTTTGCCATTGAATTTACAATGTCCTCCATCTTTTTAATCGTCATTTGATTCTCTTTGCTATATAAATTAAAACTTAAGATTACTAGCAAGATTGAAATTGGAATATATTTCATAAAATCATTTCCTTTATTTTACTGTATTCATTCGGCTTAAACTTAATATCAATCAATTTAAAATAATTACCTTGAGAAATGAGGTAGTTCTGCTACAGAAGGTAGCTCAATATCATTGCATTCAAGGTTTGTTTCAAGTTCATTATCTCAGTTGTGTTATTCATATCACCTCAAAAAACACAACTGAAATTGTGATCTTCAAGGAGTAATATTGGAACTATAAAGACGACAAATCTGGGGGTGTAACATTCTTTCTCTAATGTCATTTCTCTTGGTGTAGGTCTGGAGAGGGACCCAATCGATTGGGCCGACGGGCCGGGCACTACGAAGTGGATAGATTGGACAAGAAGGATTGCCCGATCTATCCACCTCCAGAGGAGGTTTTTCCCTGGGGGAAAATTTTTTAGTTGATAAAAACGCGAGTCATGAGAACTTAACCGGCTGCGCCGGGGCTTTTTTATCGCAACGAATGGCAAAATTGAGTTGAAGGCATTACTCCGTACCTCCTTTCCATAAATTTAATTGCAGCTCGTTCGTAGTCCCGCCCCCATGGGACGGAGGTTTGAACAACGCTATAGCGAGTGCGTGCCACTATTGACTCGCTAAAGCTCATCTGAAACTTCCGCCTAAAGGCGGCACTACAAACTCACGTTCCTCCATGATAATGGTTTCACAGAATATGCATTTTTTGCTAATAGCAACAACTTAGAATACAAATTCCTATACTATCAAGTTGCTTATATTGGGAAAGTGGAACTTCTACGAAACAAAAGAGCTTCAAGTCGCCCAAAAGATATCGCTGATATTGATGAATTGACATGAATCTATACTGCCAGCAGTAGATTTTTTGACATTCATTTACATTGCAGGCAAATAATTAAACAAAACTTGTCGCAAATCTAATCGCGTTTGGTATATAACTAATAGATGCTACTGTTCTATAATTTGTAATTCCAAAAAATTTTCCCCCTCTTCCTCTGGAGTTACATTGTAACCAATATTTTCTTTAACTCGCCTCTGTTTGAACAATAACCTTGAAAAGAATACCGAAACGATATGGACTACAAAGAAGAAAATGCCGATTTTTATTCGCTGGATCCAGATACAATACTCCGCACTGTTGAAGCGGCCTGCGGCAAGAGTATGAGTGCTGTTTGTCGTCCATATGCCAGTTACATCAACCGGGTTTATGAATTACAAACGAATTCTGGTGAGAGCATTGTTGCTAAATTCTATCGACCGGGACGCTGGACACGTGAGGCATTGCAGGACGAACATGACTTGTTGCAAGAACTGTCAGAGGGAGAGCTGCCGATCATTGCACCACAACCTCTGAGTGACGGCTCAACGCTGGGGGGTGAGGATGAAATGTATTTCGCTCTGTTTCCGAAAATGGGCGGACGTACCTGTGACGAGTTAAGCGATGATAATTGGCTTGAAATTGGCAGGTTGGTTGGGCGCGTTCATCAAATCGGCGCTTCGCGTTCTGCGAACTCACGAGTTTCCTGGAGTCCTGATACAGTGACTAAAGAACATGTAAAATACATTCTCCAAGGAAAATTTGTTCCTGATTCATTAAAGGAGGATTATGAGCGAGTCGCCTGGGAATTTATTGAGCTTGCAGAACCCATGTTTGAAGATGTATCGCTCCAACGCATTCACGGAGATTTTCATTTTGCCAATTTAATATACAGACCGGGCGAGTCTTTCTTTATGATTGACTTCGACGATATGGCGATGGGCCCAGCAATTCAAGATTTATGGATGTTACTTCCAGGAAGAGGTAGCGAAGTGCGGAGGGAGATTAATCTTTTTGCTGAGGGGTATGAGACGTTTCGGAGTTTTCCATATTCCCAGATCAAGTTGATCGAGGTCCTTCGAGGAATGCGGTACATCCATTTTTGCGTTTGGTGCGCACATCAAGTCCAGGACAGTAGTTTTCTGGAAAGCAATCCGAATTGGGGTACGCAAGAGTACTGGCGTCAGGAAATACAGGATCTGCAAACGCAAATTCGAAGCGTCCACTCAGAACTTTCCGACCTCCTGTAAACACCACTGTCACTCAATTCTGACACCGGACACATGAAACCCTAAAATGTTTAAGCTTCAGAAGAGTACGCACTTGGAAAATATTGAATCCAATAAGGTAGGCAATGAGGTATAAAGAACTTCTCAGTGCGATTGCTATTGTGCTGACGATAATAGCGTTTATACCCTATATACGTTCAATCCTGCATGGAAAAACGAAACCTCATGTGTTTTCCTGGGTGATTTGGAGTTCTACCACGTTGATTGTTTTTCTGGCCCAGCTAGCGGATGATGGAGGGGCTGGTGCTTGGCCAATAGGTATTTCTGGAATCATTACCATATACGTTGCACTATTGGCCTATGTAAAAAAGTCTGACCGGAGGACGACCAGGACGGATTGGCTATTTTTCATTCTGGCAATGACTTCTTTGCCGTTATGGTATCTTACCTCTGGCCCGTTATGGGCAGTGGTGATCTTAACAATGGTGGATGTCTTGGGCTTTGGACCAACCTTCAGAAATGCATATTTTCGTCCTTTTGATGAACAGTTGACGTTTTTTATATTTATGACAGCACGTAACATCATCGCGGTTATGGCGTTAGAACATTATTCGTTGACTACGGTTTTATTTCCTGCCGTTATGGCAGGAGCAAGTCTAATGTTTATTTTGATGGTGACATACAGGAGGAGTATGCTAGCAGTCTGTCGGACTTAGAAAGAATGCGGCTTTCGCAGTAGATTCTTCCAAAGTCCGATAGACTGCTAGGCGGATGTAAAGGTTATTCCTTAATTATATCTGTTGCTCCTTCAGGGTTATTCTTCTTATCCAGCTTGCGCAGCCTTTTTTGGTCTTTCTTTTTTTTCTTCGCCATTTCTTTCTGGCGCTTTTCGAATGAATAGTTTGATTTAGCCAAGTATCTCTCCTTAATAATATTTTGTGTTTATGTGAATAATGTTAGGTAATCTTAAATACTTTTGACGTCAGATTTCAGGTTAATATCTCGTTGAGGAAACGGAATCGTGATTTCCGCTTTTTTAAGTGCCTGATGAATGCCACTGTTCACTTGGTACAGCAGCTGGAAATACTTTATTGTTGGTACCCAGTAGCGGTAACCGATGTTAATGGCTGAATCAGCGAATTCCTGAATACCTACCTGCGGTTCGGGTATAGCAGTTATTTCATCGAAACTGCACACGGTTTCCTTGATTACCACGATTGCATTGGAAGGATCGTTTTCGTAGCTGATACCGACCACGCCCTCAACAATGCGATAATTTTTCGAATTATGAATAATTTCGCCAACAATTTTTTTATTGGGAACGACAATTTTAACACCATCCTCATCTGTTAACAATGTAAATCCCAGTGTGACTTCGTCAACAATGCCGCTGATATCCGTGACCGTTATGGTGTCGCCTACCACATACGGGCGAGTAATAATAATCACCATACCGGCTCCATAATTTGCCATAGGTCCTTGAACGGCAAAACTGATGCCGAAAGATACTGCACCGAGGGCGGCAATAAACGGGGCGATCGTCAGCCCAAATTTTCCCAATGCAATAATCAGTGCAAACCCGAGTATGACGTATTTGAGGACACCGGCAAAAAATTTTGACAGGGTAATATCTATGTTTCGCTTTTGCAGAAATGCCAGCAGGAAAATGCTAAACCAGCTTGCCAATCCCCAGCCAATGGTAAGAACGATGACAGCTCCGACAACCTGAAAACTGTAATTGACGAAAAATTCGATCAGAACATCGATTAACTTCTGAACATTCATATTGTGATCCTAATTTTAACTAATGCAGTCGCAAAAGTCTTTTAAAATTCCACGAAACGAAATGACGCACGCAAGAGTGGGTTATGGCTGCGACTTGCTTTAATCCGGATTTGAATTTATTCAGATGGTTGTACATCTAACTCAATTATAATATCAATATTGGCTGGTGAATAAATCCAGTAACCGCGTAGCGGAAATAATTCAGTTACGGGGAAAAATTGATTTCCATTCCAAGTCCATACGTTACCAAGTATGCATCGTTTTCCCGTTGCCGGATCAGTAAAAATATCTGTAACCGAGTTATTCTCCGGTAGACGAGCAATAGCAACACTATTCCAACCCTGATTTAGATGTATAACATATTCTGCCGGATTTGAACCTCGGGTTTGTTCCTGCACATTGCTAAACCCATCCCCATCAAAATCATCGTTTCCCTTATTTGCAAGATTTGTAAAAAAATGCATTTCTAAAAAATCTAGAAGTCCATCATTATCACTGTCAATGGTATCTATACTGATTTGGCCACTGTTATGAGTTAGCAACACATCCGGGATGATAATACTCGCACCATTGACAACAGGAGCACTAACAGTAATGCTACCGCCTAGATTGGTATTGATATCGACTGCGTCGATGCTTAGCGCTAAATCCTGAGAAATACTCAAATCGCCAAGATTTACTGAACCACTACTACTTGAAATCGACACAGATCCACTGGTTGTTGATAATGATAAGCCACCGTGCTCTCCTAAATTCACATCCGATTCACTCGCTATGGAAATATCACCAGCCGTCGCACTGATTATAGCTCCTTCAAGCTCTACTTTACCAGAAGAGTCCGTACTGGAAATCAAGATTGCGCCCGCAGTATCGGTTGATACATTGGTTGAAACTGTTAGGTCGCCAGCATTGTTAGTCAGCGTAATGTCTCCCGTTCCACTACCTGCTGATCCATCTGTTGCAACTTTAACGGTTTCAAACGTAACATCACCTCCTCCAGATTGTTCAAATGAGATGGTACCGCCACCTGCCGTCTCTAAACTCGATACTGTAATATTGGTGGCCGACACATTTGTTACATTAATATCTCCGGTTAATTCATTGGTTGCGTCTAATGAAATTGCCGATATTGATAAACTATCGATATTTCCAATGCCTGTATTTGCTCTAACGACAATATCATTTGCCATAAGTGACCCAGCCCCATTTATGCTGCCGTCTGAATCAATCATTATAGAATTTCCCTCGGTTATCGCAGTTGCACCCAGAATGGTATCGCCGATTGAATTTAATGTAACTGTCCCGAAATTACTTGTAATTTGGCTATTTATAGTTAGTCCGGCTGAAGAAGTAGATGCGGTTGCATTCGCCACTAAATCAATATTTCCAGTTTGAGAAATAATATTTCCATTGGCGGTGATATGTGTGGCGGAAATAATATCGATATTTGTTGAAGCGTCTATTTCTCCCTCAATTGTAACAGCACCTACATTTTGTGTTGCTAGCGAGAGTGCTCCTCCAGAATTAATGGTTCCGCCTATAGTAAGATGGGCTGCCTCACTTGTTAACGTTATGTCGCCGGTTGATGTGCTAATCGAATTTTCTATATCAATTGATCCTGAAGCTGAGATTATTAGATTTCCAGTTCCTGCAGTTGAAACATTTTCAATATTGACTGATCCACCAGCTTCAATTGTGAGTGAGCTGTCTTGGCTGGCAACCTCAATGGTTCCATTGATCTCAATGTCACCTGCTGCCTTGAATATTATTGCATTACCATTGGTATCTAGTAAAATCTTATTTACAGTTATCAAGATATCACCTGTAGTTTCAAATATGATATTTGCTCCTATGTTCAAAGGAATCGTTAGCCCTGTAATTATTAAATCATTCGTTGTGGAAATTGTTACCGTATCAACGTGGCTATTAAAATTTTGAGCTTTCCAGCTACCAAGAATAAAATTCACTATTGATAAATCAGGCAAGGTGAGGTCCGGTGTGCCATCATTATAGGAAAGCGATAAATCAACAGAAGTTGCAGTCTGAGCATTTATTGGCGGCGTGGTGAAAAATAGGACGAGTGAAATCGTAACTAATGGCAAATGGGATATTAAACCTTTGATACTCATATAATCCTCGTGTAATCAATATGGATGAGATTTATGCAATTTTGAATTCTTTAAAGTGCTTGTAATATTACACTTTTGAAGGGTAATACAATATTTCATCATAGCTAGCAGTCTGTCGGACTTTGGAAGAATCTACTGCGAAAACCGCATTCTTGGCGCATTTTTGTCCAAATTATCGTCGATCCCATGGGGCGCAATATATTCCTCAAATTGGGACAAAAATGCTCACAATTTGACGATTTTCTCGCAACGATTTCCGAAGTCCGACAGACTGCTAGTAATCTTGACTTTATTCGGTGAAAGAGCTGAGAGGAATGAAACATCATTGATTTGGTAAAAAATATAGCAACTGATTTGGTGCAGTCTAGGACCTATGCAAAGATCAAATTAATTTTTTAGTTAACGAACCAAAATAATTTACCAGTATTCTGCTGCGAGCTCTAATCTCTTCTCAAATAATACCTTTAATTCGACTTCACTAATCGCCTTATTATGAGCGAGTTAAGTGCTCTCGCGACGAATCGTGTGAATTAGTCAGGCTAGGGGAATTTTATAAATCGATTAATGTTTGGGCACACACCCAAATTTAAGAAATCGGAAGGCGTGATTGATTCTCACGCCTTCCGGTTGTGATGTACTTCTTACTTTTTATCGCAGGAACATGAGACGAGCAGTTCTTTGACATTGCTTTTAAACTCGTCACATTTTACCTTGCCCTGAATCTTATGGGCCCACCTGTCGCTGTTCGCCTGGGCGACAACTTGAGCAAGTTTATCCAGTGTTTCTCCACAAGACGATTCGATTTCTTTCTTTACTTTATCTTTCAGAACTTCAAACCAAGCTTCATCAGCTAAGCCGATGAGTTTTTCGGGAAGATCACAACACTCCTCGTTTGATCCGCAGTTCGTGTTTTGTTTTGTCGTGTCACAGCTTTCATTTGTGCATTCGTTAGACATAATTATAATCCTTGTTTTTTAATAGTTTTTTATCCGCTTTCAAAGCTTAAAAATTAGTCTTTAAGCGTCGGCGATAGCGGTTTAATGATTTCTTGAAATGTATCGAATCCGCGGGATCCGATTTAATCGTGTTGTTGGTTTTATACTATTTCGTCATGGCACCTCCTATTTGTTGAACTTACTGGTTAGTCCTAATTAGTGGAAGAAAAGAGCGAAATTATCCAAGTTATTTATTTGTGAGCCCTTAATTTGATCCGACTATTTTTATGATTCGAGAATATTAGACATACTAGTCACTCCTATAGTTTGCAAAAAAAAGTGTTAAACCGATATCAATGTTGTTAGCGATTCAATATTCTCCGTTAACACATTGGTACTTTTAAAGACTTTACTTAACATTACAGATCCGTTAACCTCCGCAAGGATGAATTTAGCAATTGTCTGAGGTTCAAGATCATCGCGAAAATTTCCTGTTTTAACGCCGTCTTGAATACAGGTTTCGATGGCTTGCAAGTGTCTGGTATTTACGCGGGCAATCTTTTCTCTAAATGCGGGATAGAAATCACTTGTTTCATTGCCCAGGTTAATAAACGGACACCCTTGTTTGCAACATGTACAGGTCATCCGTTCAACTGAGAAATCAAAATAACTTTTCAATCTTTCTTTAGGCGAAAGAATAACGTTCAACAGTGACTTATTAATTACATTTTCAAAGAAATAGTTTTCCATATGATCTAACACGGTGAGACAGAGCTCTTCTTTCGACTTAAAATGGTAATAGAAGTTACTTTTGGTTACTCCCGCAGTTTCAAGTATTTCACTAATGCCAGTGCTCTCAAATCCCTTTGAGCCGATCAAATCAAATGTCGCCTTGATTAATTTTTCTTTACTACCACAACACGTTTCTAGTGATTCTTCCATTTCTTCGCTTTCCAAATTTAATACATACTGGTCGGTACTAATTTTAAGTATAATTCATTGCAGAATGGTTTTCAAGTCATTATTTCATTTTTTTAAAATTTATTTTATCAACAAAATAATTTAACCTGATATATATGGGGCTATGCGGCTGCTATTGGGCGTTCTCTTGGGAAGCAAGGATAAGGTGGATTAGTCGTCTATCTGATTGAGGTTATGTTTCAATGCTATTCAGAGGTTTGTATTACATGGTGTATGAAGTTTTGGTGTATTTTAACAGTCAATAGCGGTTATCAGAAAGAGGCTCAATAGATCAGTCTAATGTCATCAATTTTAAAATTAACTTGCATCCCTTACAACCTCAGATTGTTGCGCTACATATTCAGTGCGCATTATCATCTTGAACAAACACCGTTAGTGGAACAGTCTTTATTCTCAAAATAGGGATTATTTAAAGCCTTCGCGATTTGATCATTACTGGCTTGTCTAAATAATCCAGATATCCATAACCTGTTTGTAGATATTAGTGTTACTACTCGTTTTGCAAATGGCATTATCACTGGTTTCGTAAGCCGAAACGCCCATTCTCGATATTCAATTAGTGCATAAAGGCACATAATCCAAGCCCGCATTCCCTTGTACACCATGTCATTGTTACTAACAATTACTAATTCTTCATCAGGACAATAGGCGCGGATTCCTGGGAAAAGTTGATCAATTTCAGGACTTTGAAACGGAATAAATATTAATTGGTAGTAAGCGGGTTGGTTTTTAAGCCATTCTCTACAACAATTGCATAGATCGCATTGTCCATCGAATAGTATAAAAAGTTGATTCATATGAAATTTCCTAATTTAAAGATTGTAAAAATCTACACAGTTTATTCTTTCATTTTATTCACTATTGATGTCTTTATGACTATCAAAGGTCACATATCCATCAGGTTGTACGGGTGGGGGTGCATTTTGTAACAGTGCTCGTTTAGTATCATATCAATAAGTTGGGGTATTAGGTATTTTGTCCCCCTGGTTTTGAAATTGAAAATGTTTGTTTTTTTTCACTCAGGGAAATTTAGCAGGAGTTGGATAATATTCTCTGCACTGTTTTTTTCAACAGAGACTTCA